>NZ_JBEFZF010000003.1:0-554074 GCF_046524175.1 Spongiivirga sp. MCCC 1A20706 | reverse complement strand
CGAATACGCTGACCTTTGCTGGGACTAATGGAGAAACAGAAACCTTTACTATTCCAATTATCGATGATAGTTTAGTAGAGCCGAGCGAGAATTTTGTAGTTGATTTAAGTAATGTTGTAAGCGCGGGATCAGTATCTATTAGCGATGCACAAGGAGCGGTTACTATTACGGATAATGATGCAGCAAGCATAGCGATCAATGATGTGACTGTAGCTGAAGCAGCAGGGACAGCAACCTTTACTGTTACTTTAACGGGCGATGTACAAGGCGGTTTTACGGTAGATTATGCAACTGCAGACAACAGTGCTATACAACCAGGAGATTACACCACATCATCAGGAACATTAACGTTTACTGGTACTGATACAGAGACACAGACTTTTACTGTTCCAATCATTGATGATAGTTTAGTAGAGGCTACAGAGAGCTTCTTTGCTAACTTAAGTAGTTTGAGTAATGGTTTGGTAACCATTAGTGATGCTCAAGGAGAGGGTACTATTACTGATAACGACGCGGCTAGCATAGCGATTAATGATGTAACGGTAAGTGAGGCGGCAGGTACAGCAACCTTAACTGTAACTTTAACTGGTAATGTACAAGGCGGTTTCCAGGTGAATTATGCAACGGCAAATGATTCTGCAATAGAGCCGAATGATTATACTGATTCTACCGGAACGTTGACTTTTGCTGGTACAGATACAGAAACGCAGACTTTTACCGTTCCAATTATTGATGATACTGATGTTGAAAGTAGTGAGGACTTCTTTGTTAACCTAAGCGGTATTACAAATGCCTTAGTAACTATTGCAGATAGTCAGGGAGTAGGTACCATCACTGACAATGATACTGCTAGTGTATCCATTGATGATGTAACAGTTTCTGAAAGTGCTGGCACTGCTACTTTCACTGTGACGCTAACAGGTAATGTGCAAGGTGGCTTTACCATTGATTATGCAACCGCAGATAATTCTGCTACCGCTCCTGCGGATTATACAAATACATCAGGTAGTTTGACCTTTACAGGTACTAATAATGAAACGCAAACGATCACTGTACCAATTATAGATGATTTAGTAGTTGGCCCAACAATTGACTATTTCGTGAACTTGAGTAACATCAGCAATACATTAGTAACGGTTGCAGATAATCAAGGTTTAGGTACAATTACTGATGATGATAATGCAAGTGTGTCAATTGATGACGTTACAGTCAATGAAGGTGCTGGAATATTAACCTTTACTGTTACATTAAATAATGCGGTACAAGGTGGATTCGATATTGATTATGCTACTGCACAGAATACGGCATTAGCTGGTACAGATTATACAACGAGTACAGGTACCTTAACATTCGTTGGTACAGCTGGCGAGACTCAAACATTTGATGTGCCAATAACAGATGATAGTTTGGTGGAGTCTACAGAGAGTTTCTTTGCAGATTTGAGCAGCCTTACAAATCCATTGGTTACCATCGCAGATGCACAAGGAGAAGGAACAATTACCGATAACGACGCGGCAAGCATAGCGATTGATGATGTAACGGTAAGTGAGGCAGCAGGTACAGCAACCTTCACCGTAACCTTGACCGGTGATGTACAGGGTGGCTTCCAAGTGAACTATGCGACAGCCGATAATACAGCAACATCTCCTATTGACTATACAAGTACTGGGGGAACATTGACCTTTGCTGGAACCGATGCAGAAACAGTAACTTTTACCGTTCCTATTATAGATGATGCCTTAGTAGGACCAACAGAGGATTTCTTTGTTAACCTAAGTGGTATTACCAATACCTTAGTAACTATTGCTGATAGTCAAGGAGTAGGTACGATTACTGATAATGATAGTGCCAGTATCTCAATTGATGATGTGACAGTTTCGGAAAGTGCGGGTACGGCTACTTTTACCGTAACATTAACCGGAGGTGTAGATGGAAGCTTCACAATAGACTATGCAACAGCAGACAATAGCGCGGTTGCTCCTGCGGATTATACAATTACTACCGGTAGTTTGACTTTTGTCGGTACTAATAATGAGACACAGACCATCACTGTACCAATTATTGATGATTTAGTTGTTGGTCCTACAATTGACTACTTTGTGAACTTGAGTAACATCAGCAATACATTAGTGACGGTTGCAGATAATCAAGGTTTAGGGACGATTACTGATGATGATAATGCTAGTGTATCGATTAATGATGTTACGGTCAATGAAGGCGCTGGAATATTAACCTTTACTGTTACATTAAATAATGCGGTACAAGGTGGATTCGATATTGATTATGCAACTGCACAGAATACGGCATTAGCTGGTACAGATTATACAACGAGTACAGGTACCCTAACATTCGTTGGTACAGCGGGAGAGACACAAACATTTAATGTGCCAATAACAGACGATAGTTTGGTGGAGTCTACAGAGAGTTTCTTTGCAGATTTGAGCAGCCTTACAAATCCATTGGTTACCATCGCGGATGCACAAGGAGAAGGAATAATTACCGACAATGATGCAGCGAGTATAGCGATTGATGATGTAACGGTAAATGAGGCAGCAGGCACTGCAACCTTTACAGTAACCTTGACCGGTGATGTGCAAGGCGGCTTGCAGGTGAACTATGCGACAGCGGATAACACCGCAATTGCCCCAGGTGACTATACCAATACTGCTGGTACACTAACCTTTGTTGGAACAGATACAGAGACACAAACCTTTACGGTACCTATTATCGATGACACTTTGGTAGAACCTTCTGAAACGTTCTTTGCAGGAATCAGTGGTATTACCAATACCTTAGTGACTATTTCTGATAATCAGGGGCAGGCAACTATTACTGATAATGATGCTGCTAGTATAGCAATCAATTCAATTACAGTAAATGAAGCAGTAGGAAACGCGGTTCTTTCAGTTACTTTAACCGGAGATGTACAAGGTAGTTTTACAGTACAATATGATACTGCCGATAACACGGCGATTGCTCCTGGAGATTATACTGCGACTACAGCCGGAACAATAACATTTGTTGGGAATGATGCTGAAGTTCAAACCATAAGCATTCCAATAAGCGATGATATATTAGTTGAGAGCTCTGAAGATTTTACAGTGACCTTATCCAATATTAGTAATGCACTAGTATCTAACGGAACTTCAACAGGTACAGTAACAATCACCGATAATGATAATGCAACCATTGCCATTAACGATGTGACAGTAAATGAGAATGCTGGCACTGCCACTTTTGATGTTACGCTTACTGGTGATGTACAGGGAGGCTTTACAGTAGATTACATAACAGCTGCAAACACTGCTATAGAGAATACGGATTACGATGCTGCTTCAGGTACCTTGACATTTACAGGGACTAACAATGAAGTACAAAGTATTACGGTAACGATTAATGAGGATTCATTGGTTGAACCTACAGAGGATTACTTTGTAAATCTAAGTAACATTAGTGTTGCTGCAGTAACAGCTTCTGATAATCAAGGATTAGGTCAGATTACTGACAATGATGCAGCGAGTATAGCGATTGATGATGTAACAGTAAATGAGGCAGCAGGTACTGCAACCTTTACAGTAACCTTGACCGGTGATGTGCAAGGCAGCTTGCAGGTGAACTATGCGACAGCGGATAACACCGCAATTGCCCCAGGTGACTATACCAATACTGCTGGTACACTAACCTTTGTTGGAACAGATACAGAGACACAAACCTTTACGGTACCTATTATCGATGACACTTTGGTAGAACCTTCTGAAACGTTCTTTGCAGGAATCAGTGGTATTACCAATACCTTAGTGACTATTTCTGATAATCAGGGGCAGGCAACTATTACTGATAATGATGCTGCTAGTATAGCAATCAATTCAATTACAGTAAATGAAGCAGTAGGAAACGCGGTTCTTTCAGTTACTTTAACCGGAGATGTACAAGGTAGTTTTACAGTACAATATGATACTGCCGATAACACGGCGATTGCTCCTGGAGATTATACTGCGACTACAGCCGGAACAATAACATTTGTTGGGAATGATGCTGAAGTTCAAACCATAAGCATTCCAATAAGCGATGATATATTAGTTGAGAGCTCTGAAGATTTTACAGTGACCTTATCCAATATTAGTAATGCACTAGTATCTAACGGAACTTCAACAGGTACAGTAACAATCACCGATAATGATAATGCAACCATTGCCATTAACGATGTGACAGTAAATGAGAATGCTGGCACTGCCACTTTTGATGTTACGCTTACTGGTGATGTACAGGGAGGCTTTACAGTAGATTACATAACAGCTGCAAACACTGCTATAGAGAATACGGATTACGATGCTGCTTCAGGTACCTTGACATTTACAGGGACTAACAATGAAGTACAAAGTATTACGGTAACGATTAATGAGGATTCATTGGTTGAACCTACAGAGGATTACTTTGTAAATCTAAGTAACATTAGTGTTGCTGCAGTAACAGCTTCTGATAATCAAGGATTAGGTCAGATTACTGACAATGATGCAGCGAGTATAGCGATTGATGATGTAACAGTAAATGAGGCAGCAGGTACTGCAACCTTTACAGTAACCTTGACCGGTGATGTGCAAGGCGGCTTCCAGGTTGATTACGATACTGCAAGCGGTAGCGCAATTCAAAATACTGATTTTACTCAATCTAACGGTACCTTGACGTTTGCTGGAACTGATGCTGAAACTCAAACTTTTACAGTTGCTATTGCTGACGACAACCTCGTCGAGCCTACGGAGAACTATGTGGTTAATCTTAGTGGTTTAACAAGTACACTGGTTACCATTTCAGATGCACAAGGTGAAGGTACTATTACGGATAATGATGCGGCAAGTATAGCGATAAACGATATCACTGTAAACGAAGGTGCCGGAACGGCAACCTTAACAGTAACCTTAACGGGTAATACCCAGAGTGGTTTTACCGTTGATTATGCAACTGCAAATAATACTGCAATTGCTCCAGGAGATTATACTGCTAGTACTGGCACATTGACTTTTGTAGGGAATACAGGTGAACAACAAACATTGATTGTGCCTATTGTAAACGATGTTTTAGTAGAAGCAAGTGAAAGTTTGTTTGTAGATCTTTCGGGATTAAACACTGCCTTAGTTACGATATCAGATGCGCAAGGTGAAATTACTATTAACGATAATGACACCGCGACCATTGCCATTAACGATGTGATAGTTGTTGAATCTGCTGGCACTGCCACTTTTGATGTTACCCTTACTGGTGATGTACAGGGAGGCTTTACAGTAGATTACATAACAGCTGCAAACACTGCTATAGAAAATACGGATTACGATGCTGCTTCAGGTACCTTGACATTTACAGGGACTAACAATGAAGTACAAAGTATTACGGTAACGATTAATGAAGATTCATTGGTTGAACCCACAGAGGATTACTTTGTAAATCTAAATAACATTAGTGTTACAGCGGTAACAGCTTCTGATAATCAAGGATTAGGTCAGATTACCGATAATGATGCAGCGAGTATAGCGATTGATGATGTAACGGTAAATGAGGCAGCAGGCACCGCAACCTTTACCGTGACCTTGACAGGAGATGTGCAAGGCGGATTTAGTGTAAATTATGCTACCTCGGGTGTATCTGCTATTCAAAATACGGATTATACTGGTGCGACTGGAACATTGAATTTTGTAGGAACTGATGCTGAAACACAAACATTTACTGTTGCTATTACTGAAGATACTTTAGTAGAAGCAACAGAAACATATTTGACAACCTTAAGTGGGCTATCAACAACTTTAGTAACCATTTCAGATTCGCAAGGTACGGGTACAATCACCGATAATGATGCAGCAAGTATAGCTATTAACGATATAACGGTTAATGAAAACAACGGTACAGCAACAGTTACGGTAACCCTTACCGGAGATGTACAAGGTGGCTTTACGGTGGATTATGATACTGCATCTGGAACAGCCATTCAAGGAACTGATTTTACAGCTTCTTCGGGCACACTTACTTTTACTGGTACTGATACGGAAACACAAACAATTACGATTCCTATTACAAATGATGCACTTACGGAGGGTGATGAAAATTTTGTAGTTGACCTTTCGGGTATCAGTAATGCATTGGTTACGGTGGCTGATAATCAATCGACGGTCACAATTACTGATGATGATGTCGCTAGCATCAGCATCAACGATGTTAACGTGAGTGAGGGCGCCGGTACAGCAACCTTTACTGTTACCTTAACGGGAGATGTTCAGAGTGCATTTAGTGTTAATTATGCTACTTCTGATAATACTGCCGTATCACCATCTGATTTTACTTCATCAAGTGGTACGCTAAACTTTACCGGAACAGATGGAGAAACACAAACGTTTACGGTACCAATTATTGATGATATTTTAGTAGAAAGTAGCGAAAACTTCAATGCGCTATTGAGTGGTATTACCAATCCGCTAGTTACAATTGCCGACGATACAGGAGTAGGAACAATAAGTGACAATGACTCCGCAAATGTGGTAATAGATGATGTCTCAGTTGATGAGGCAGCTGGAACTGCTACCTTTACCGTTACGTTGAGCGCAGCCGTAGCTGGAGGATTTAGCATTGACTATATATCAACAGCAACAACCGCTATTGAAGGGACGGATTATACCGGGGTTGCAGGTACATTAAATTTTGTTGGTACCGCTGGTGAAACACAAACCATATCAGTTACAATTACTGATGACAGCTTGGTTGAGTCGAATGAAGGATATACAATTGACTTAAGTAATATTAGTACGGTTCTTGTATCAATAGATGATTCGCAAGGGGTCGGAACAATTACTGATAACGATGCTGCCAGTATTGTTATAAATGATATCTCTGTAGCCGAGAATGCTGGAAATGCAGTATTCACTGTTACACTGACAGGAGATGTACAAGGCGGGTTTAGTGTGAATTATGCAACAGCTGGAAATACAGCCGCTCAAAATACCGACTTTACAGAAACTACAGGAGCACTGAACTTTGTAGGAACCACTGGTGAAACCCAGACAATCACTATTCCTATAATTGATGATACCTTATTAGAGCCAACTGAAAATTACTTCGTCAACCTAGGCGCTATCTCAAATACCTTGGTGACGATCAACGATCCGCAGGGAGAAGGTACAATCACCGATAATGATGCTGCAAGTATTGCGATAGATGATGTCACGGTAAATGAATCCGCAGGTACTGCTACCTTTACAGTAACCTTAACTGGTGATGTACAAGGTGGTTTTACAGTCGATTATGCCACTGCAACCAATACTGCAGTTCAAGGAACAGACTTTACCGCAGCCACAGGTACGTTAAGCTTTACAGGTACTAATAATGAAACTCAAACATTCATAGTGCCTATTACTAACGATAATCTGTTAGAAGCTGTAGAAACCTATTTTGCAGATCTTTCAAACGTTAGTAATACTAACGTAGTTGTAACAACTGCACAAGGTGTCGGTACTATAACCGATGATGATTCAGCAAGTATAGCAATTGATGACGTCTCGGTAAATGAAGCTGCTGGTACTGCAACATTTACAGTAACACTTACTGGAGATGTACAAGGATCCTTCGATGTTGATTTTGCAACTGCAGATAATACAGCCAATGCTGGTGCAGACTATACCGCGAATACGGGAACCATAACTTTTACCGGAAATGATGCTGAAACGCAAACTATTACAATTACTATTACCGATGATGCCGTAGCAGAATTAGCTGAGACATATTTTGTTAATTTAAGTGGTATTACAAATCCGCTGGTTACAATTGCAGATGCTCAAGGATTGGGTACCATAACTGATAATGATGCTTCAGGAATTGCAATTGATGATGTTACCGTTGATGAAAGTGCAGGTAATGCTATTTTTACGGTAACCCTTACAGGAGCTATTGCCGGAGGATTTAGTGTTGATTATAATACATCTGGAAGTTCGGCATCGCAAGGAGTTGATTATACAGGAGTAAGTGGGACCTTGAATTTTGTAGGAACAGATGCTGAAACACAGCAAATTATTGTTCCAATAACGGAGGATACACTTGATGAAATAGATGAAATATTTAATGTCGATTTAAGCAACGTGAGTACAGGCCTTGTAACAATAAATGATGCACAAGGTGTCGGTACTATAACCGACAATGATACTTCAAGTATCAATATTGCAGATGTAATTGAAGATGAAAATAATGGTACGATTACATTCACTGTCACGCTAACCGGTGATGTGCAGGGCGGATTTGATATCGACTATGCAACTACTGACGGTACGGCTCTAAACCCTGCCGACTATGCTAATACTTCAGGAACATTAAGCTTTGCTGGTACTGACGGCGAAACACAAAGTTTTACAGTTGCAATTGTAGATGATATACTTTTAGAGGCCGATGAAACCTTTACAGTTGACCTTAGTGGTATTACGAATACTTTAGTTACCGTTACAAATAGCCAGGCGACTGGTACGATTACAGACAACGATGCGGCATCACTTTCTATAGATGATATTACAGTCAACGAAGCCGCAGGCACTGCAAACTTTACAATTACCTTAACGGGAGATGTACAAGGTGGCTTTGACATTAATTATGCAACTGCCGACAATACGGCCTTGGCAGGATCAGATTATACTGCAAATACTGGAACAATCACTTTTACTGGAAATGATGCTGAAACGCAGCAAATAACAGTAAATATTACCGATGATACTCTGCTAGAAGCAACTGAGGGCTATTTTGTAAATCTTTCAGGAATTACAAATGCTCTGGTAAACGTAACCAAACCACAAGGTATCGGTACAATAACTGATAATGATGCTGCAACATTAACTATTGATGACGTAACTGTTGATGAAGATGCTGGTATTGCGACATTCACTATTAGCCTAACTGGAGAAGTGCAAGATAGTTTTGTTGTTAGCTATACTACTGCAGATAATAGTGCGACACAACCTGATGATTATACGCTGGTAACTGGTAACCTTAATTTTACAGGTACAAATGGCGAAACAAGAACTGTTTTAGTTCCGATCATTGATGATGTACTGGTTGAAGCTGATGAAACGTATTTTGTAAATATTACCGGAACCACAAATCCACTGGTTGTTGTAGGAGACTCACAGGGACTGGGTACCATTAATGATAATGATGCGGCCTCACTGGCAATCGATGATATTACGGTGAATGAAACTGCTGGAACTGCTGTATTTACGGTAACACTTACCGGTGATGTACAAGGCGCTTTTAGCATTAACTACGCTTCTTCTGGTGTTACAGCTATTGAAAATACAGATTACACTGGTGTCGCTGGCACACTAAATTTTGCTGGTACAGATGGAGAAACCCAAACGATCACGGTTGCAATTACAGACGACTTGCTGGTTGAAGCAAATGAAACCTATAATATTGACCTGTCTGGCATAACAAATGCTTTAATCAGTGTTACAAAATCCCAAGGTGTCGGAACCATCACAGATAATGATTCGGCTTCAATAGCAATCGATGACGTATCAGTTAATGAAGCTGCAGGTACGGCGACCTTTACCGTTACGTTAACCGGTGCAGTTCAGGGAGGATTTGATGTAGACTTTACTACTGCTGATGATACTGCAATAGCCGGATCAGATTATACCGCTAATTCAGGAACGTTATCCTTTACTGGTACTAATAACGAAACCCAAACTATAACGGTTAACATTACAAACGATAATCTATTAGAACCTACTGAGACTTATTTTGTAAATCTCTCAAACATCACAAATACCTTGGTGACCATAAGCGATTCGCAAGGACTAGGTAGTATAACAAACGATGATGCGGCTTCAATAGCAATTAACGATGTAACGGTAAATGAAGCGGCGGGGACAGCTGATTTCACAGTAACATTAACTGGAGATGTTCAAGGTAGTTTTACTATTGATTACCTGACATCACAAAACACTGCCATAGAAAATACAGATTATACCGCTGGTAGTGGTACAATAACATTCACAGGAACTAATGCGGAGACGCAAACCATTTCAATAGCAATTACCGATGATTCATTGTTGGAGAATACAGAAACTTTTAATGTCAATTTAAGTAACATCAGTAATGCTCTGGTAACTTTTAGTGATTCTCAAGGTGAAGGTACAATTACAGATAATGACGCAGCGAGTATAGCCATTGATGATGTTTCAGTGAATGAAGCTGCAGGTACGGCTACTTTTACAGTTACCTTAACCGGATCGGTTCAAGGTGGATTTACAGCAAATTACACTACTGCTGATGATACAGCGATTGCAGGAGCCGATTATACAGCTACAACAGGAACGCTCACATTTGTTGGTACTGATACAGAAACGCAAACAATTACTGTCGCCATTGCAGATGATAATTTGGTAGAGCCTTCCGAGGATTACTTTGTGAATATTACTTCAGTAAGCAATGTTCTGGTAACTATTGCAGATAATCAGGGATTAGGTACTATTACTGATAATGATGCTGCATCTGTGGTGATTGATGATGTAACTGTTGCGGAGGATGCCGGAACGGCAACCTTTACGGTAACTTTAACAGGAGATGTTCAAGGTGGATTTGATATTAATTACGCCACTGCAGATGATAGCGCGATTGCTGGGTCTGATTATACCGCAACATCTGGTACACTTAACTTTACTGGGACTAACGGTGAAACGCAAACTATAACCGTATCAATTACCGATGATGTGTTATTAGAGGCTACTGAGACCTATTTCGTTAATCTTTCAGGAATTACAAATACGCTGGTTACTGTTTCCGATTCCCAAGGTTTGGGAACAATCACAGATAATGATGCGGCAAGTCTGGCAATTGATGATGTTGTAGTAAATGAAAATGCTGGTACTGCTACATTTACGGTAACTTTAACAGGTGATGTACAGAATAGCTTTACAGTTAATTATGCAACTGCTTCAGGAACGGCAATTCAGGATACCGATTATACAGGTACTACAGGAACATTAAATTTCACGGGTACTACAGGAGAAACACAAACCATCACTATTGCTATTGCCGATGATACTTTGGTGGAATTAGCTGAAAATTATTTTGTGGACCTAAGTGGTGTTAGCAATGCACTTGTCACATTGGCCGATGCTAGGGGTGAAGGTACTATCACCGATGATGATGCCGCAAGTATTAGTATTAATGACGTTTCAGTAAATGAAGCAGCGGGTACAGCTACCTTTAATGTTACACTAACAGGAGATGTTCAAGGTGCTTTCACTGTAGGGTATCAAACAGCTGATAATACTGCAATAGCTGGTGCTGATTATTCGAATACAACAGGGACACTTAATTTCACAGGAAACAACGGTGAAATAAGAACAGTTACTGTTGTAATTATAGACGATAGTTTGGTAGAGCCAACTGAAGATTATTTCGTCAATTTAGTTTCTGTGAGTAATGCATTGGTAACCATTGCAGATAATCAAGGACTAGGTACCATTACAGACAATGATAACGCTACTGTTGCTATTGACGATGTGACAGTATCAGAGGGGGCCGGTACAGCAACCTTTACGGTCACTTTAACTGGTGATGTACAGGGTGGATTCGATATTGACTATGCTTCGGCAGATGATACTGCTCTTGCGGGATCTGATTATACAGCTGTAACCAATACTCTTACGTTTGTAGGAACAAATAACGAAACACAAACGATTACAGTTCCTATTACTGAAGATACGTTGTTGGAAGATCTTGAAACTTATTTTATAAACTTAAGTGGCATTACAAATACATTAGTTACTGTTACCGATGCACAAGGACTTGGTAGTATTACAAATAATGATGCTGCATCATTGGCGATTAATGACATCACAGTAGATGAAGCAATAGGTAACGCTACCTTAACTGTTACATTAACAGGAGATGTTCAAGGTAGTTTTTCAATAGATTATGCCACTGCCTCAAACAATGCAATTGAGGATACCGATTATACAGGTACTTCGGGAACATTAACTTTTGTTGGTAATGATGCTGAGACACAAACAATTCTTATTCCAATTACGGATGATAGCTTATTAGAGAGCACAGAATCTTTCTTTGTTAATCTAAGTACATTAACAAATCCTCTAGTGACCCTTGCCGATGCACAAGGAGAAGTAACCATTACTGATAATGATCTTTCCGGAATAAGTATTGATGATGTTTCTGTGGCTGAAGATGCTGGGGTTGCGACGTTTACAGTGACATTAACTGGAGCGGTTCAAGGAGGCTTTACGGTAGATTGGGCAACAGCAGATAACACGGCAATTGCACCTGGTGATTACGTTACTGACAATAATACCTTAACCTTCGTCGGAACCGATGGTGAAACGCAAACAATTACAATCACCATTAATGAAGATACTTTTGTTGAATTCAGCGAAGACTACTTCGTTAACTTATCAAATATCAGCAATGCCTTAGTCAATATTACCAAGCCTCAAGGAGTTGGGACTATTACTGATAATGATGCCGCAAATCTTGTAATTAATGATGTTTCTGTAGATGAAGATGCAGGTAATGCCGTATTTACTGTAACACTTTCTGGAAGTGATGTGCCTGGAGGATTCAATGTGCAATACGATACAGCAGACGGTACAGCGGTAGCACCAGGTGATTATACAGCAGCAGTTGCTGGAGTAGTGACATTTGCTGGTACAGATGGCGAAACGCAGACAATCACAATTCCAATACAAGATGATAGTTTGGTAGAAAGCACTGAAGATTATACCGTTAATTTATCCAATGTGTCAACAGTGTTGGTTACAATAAATGATGGTACTGGTCTAGGTGAAATTGTAGATAATGATAATGCAAGTATCGCTATTAATGATGTAACCGTTAATGAAGCAGCTGGCACGGCGGTATATGAAGTACTGTTAACCGGGGCAGTACAAGGCGGCTTTACGGTTAACTATGCTACAGCAGATAACACAGCTACTGATCCGGCAGATTACACAGCGCAATCGGGTACGCTAACCTTCGTCGGAACTAATTTTGAAATTCAGACCATTACAGTTCCAATTATTGATGACAATCTGTTAGAAGCTACTGAAAGTTTCTTTACTAATCTAAGTGCTATTAGTAATACATTAGTGACTATTAGCGACGCACAAGGAATTACAAGAATTACAGATAACGATACAGCAGGTATTGATATAAACAGTATCACTGTCAATGAAAATGCAGGTACAGCGCAGTTCGATGTTACATTAACAGGAAACGTACAAGGTGGTTTCACGGTTAATTATAGTACAACAAATGACACGGCAATACAACCTGACGATTATACACAGGCTACAGGTACGTTAACCTTCACAGGAAACGATACCGAGGTGCAAAGCTTTACAGTACCTATTATAGACGATGCTGTTCTTGAAAATTCAGAAGATTTCTTCGCCAACTTGACTGGTATTAGTAATGCTTTAGTAGATATTAATACAGCTCAGGGTACCGGGACGATAACTGATAATGATACTGCTACCATTAGTATCAATGACGTATCTGTTGCAGAAGATGCCGGTACTGCGGTATTTACAGCAACCTTAAATGGTGCTGTACAAGGCGGAGTCGATGTCGATTTTGCAGCAGCAGATATAACCGCGGTAAGTCCAGGTGACTATTCATTAACCGCAGGAACCATTTCATTTACAGGTACAAATGGCGAAACACAAACAATTACAGTTACTATTAATGATGATACATTAGTTGAACCTACAGAAACTTATAATGTAGACCTCAGTAATCCTTCCAACCCACTAGTGACCTTTACAGATAACCAGGGGTTAGGTACTATTACTGATAATGATGTAGCCAGCGTAGCAATTAATGATATTACAATTGCGGAAGATGGAGTAACAGCAACTTTAACTGTTACACTTACGGGCGATGTGCAGGGTGGTTTTGATATTGATTTCCAAACAACAGATAATACTGCGGTGGCTCCTGGCGACTTTACTGCAACTACGGGTACACTTAATTTTACAGGAACTGATGGTGAAACAGCAACGATTGATGTAACGATTATTGATGATACCCTCTTAGAATCTCCAGAAAGTCTATTTGTTGATTTAAGTGGTATTACCAATACCTTAGTGACTGTAAGTGACTCTCAAGGAGAAATAACGATTACAGATAATGATGCGGCAAGTATTGCAATTAACTCAATAACTGTCGATGAGGCAATAGGCAATGCAGTACTGAGCATTACATTAACCGGAGATGTACAAGGAAGCTTTACGGTAGAATATGATACTGCGGATAATACAGCGGTAGCACCAGGCGACTACACAGCGGCAGTTAGCGGAGTGCTTACTTTTACAGGAAACGACGCGGAGGTTCAAACAATTAGCATTCCTATTACGGACGACTTATTATTAGAAAGTACAGAGGATTTAACAGTAACCCTGTCAAACTTAAGTAATGCATTGGTGGGTAATCCTTCCCCAACAGGAACAGTTACGATTACTGACAATGATAATGCGGAAGTAAATATCAATAATGTCACAGTTAATGAAGCTGCAGGTACAGCTACCTTTGACGTAACCTTAACTGGAGCTGTACAAGGAGGTTTTGATATTGACTTCGCTGGTGCTAATGGTACAGCGACTGATCCTGATGATTTCGGATTAACAAACGGTACGTTGTCCTTTACTGGAACCGATGGAGAAATACAACAAATTACAGTATCGATTGTAGATGACAGTTTGTTAGAGCCTACCGAGGAATACACAATTACCTTAAGCAATATTACCAATACATTAGTGGTAATTAATACGGCAACAGGCACAGGAACCATTACGGATAATGATACCGCTAGTATTGCGATTAATGATGTTACTGTCGATGAAGATGCAGGAACCGCGACGCTTAATGTAACTCTAACTGGTGATGTACAAGGTAACTTCGCTGTAAACTATGCAACCGCTGATAATACGGCAGTACAGCCAGGGGATTATACCACTAGCACGGGAATATTAAACTTCGTAGGGACAGATGGCGAAGTACAGCCTTTTACCATACCAATTATTGATGATAATCTCTTAGAAAGTGTAGAAGACTTTGTAGCGAATCTTAGCGGAATTACTAATGCATTGGTTACAATATCTGATGCCTCCGGAACGGTTACAATAAATGACAATGATGCAGCTTCGCTAGCCATTAATGATGTATCGGTGGCAGAAGATGCGGGAATAGCAACGTTTACTGTTACCTTAACTGGAAATGTACAAGGAGCCTTTACAGTCGACTATCAAACAGCTCAAATTACGGCTGTCGAAAATACAGATTATACCGCATCTGTCGGAACATTAAATTTCACCGGAACCAATGCTGAGACCAGAACATTTGTTGTGCCTATTCTAGAAGACACTCTGGTAGAGCCAACCGAAGATTATTTTGCAAATCTTATTTCAGTAAGCAACACCTTAATAACCTTCAGCGATGCACAAGGTCTTGGTTCAATTACTGACAACGATAATGCTGAGGTAGACATCGATAGTGTGACAGTTGACGAAGATGCTGGTACTGCAACCTTTACAGTTACCCTTACAGGTGATGTACAAGGCGGATTTGATATCGATTTTGCAACTGCCGATGGAACTGCTGTTCAGCCGGGAGATTACACGACAACGAATGGTACATTATCCTTTGCAGGAACTGATGGTGAGACACAAACCATTACAGTTACTATAATAGATGATCTATTAGTTGAACCGAATGAAGATTATACTGTAACCATTAGTAATATTAGCAATACATTGGTTACAATTGATACTGCTGTTGGTACTGGTATCATTACAGACCAGGATAATGCCTCGGTAGTAATAGATGATGTAATTGTAGCAGAAAATGCGGGTACGGCAACCTTTACAGTTAGTTTAACAGGAGCAGTTCAAGGAGGATTTACCCTAGACTATTTAACGGCAGAAGATACTGCGATTCAAAATACGGATTATGATGCGGCTTCGGGCACACTAACGTTTGCAGGTACTGATGGAGAAACACAAACCATCACTGTAAATATTACAGATGATACCTTGTTAGAGCCAGATGAAACCTACTTTGTCGATTTAGCTTCTATATCGAATCCATTGGTGATGGTTCTTGATGCACAAGGTTTAGGAACAATTACGAATGATGATGTGGCGAGTATTGCAATCAACGATCAAGTTGTTGATGAAGATGCGGGAACAGCAACCTTTACAGTTACACTAACTGGTGATGTGCAAAACGGATTTACCATCGATTATGCTTCAGCAGATAATAGCGCTATACAAGGTACGGATTATGATGCAGTATCTGGTACTCTTACATTTACCGGAACAACAGGTGAAGCGTTGGATATTACGGTAAATATTACTGATGATACCTTGTTAGAACCAACAGAGGATTATTTCATAAACCTTTTAAATATTTCGAATACCAATGTTACGATAACAGATGGTCAAGGTCTTGGAACAATTATCGATAACGACGCTGCTGTATTAGGTATCGCAGGTCCAGTTACAGTGAATGAAGCTGCAGGTACGGCTACATTTATAGTAACATTAACCGGAGATGTGCAAGGTAGTTTTGATGTTGACTATGCAACCGCTGATGGTACAGCCCTGGCGGGATCAGATTATACGGCTGCCGCGGGCACTTTAACCTTTGCCGGGACTGACGGAGAACAACAGCTTATAACTGTAAACATTACCGATGATGCCTTAGTAGAGCCTACTGAAGATTATACGGTAACCATAAGCAATGTCTCGAATGCATTAATAGGTCTGGGTACAACAGTATCAACAGGAAATATCGCTGATAACGATACCGCAGATCTAAGTATAGATGACGTATCTGTTGACGAAGCAGCAGGAACGGCAACCTTTACGGTGACATTGACAGGTGGAGTACAAGATCCGTTTACTATTGATTATGCTACAAGTAATGGTACTGCGGTTGAACCGTCTGATTATACTGCAAATACGGGAACACTTAATTTCACGGGTACAGATGGAGAAACACAGACCATCACAATCACTATTATTGATGACGCAATTCTTGAAACTACAGAGGACTATTTCGTAACCCTTTCTGGAATTTCTACCCCATTAGTAAACGTTGCTGATGCTTCTGGTCTTGGTGAGATTACTAATAACGATGCTGCAAGCTTGGCTATTAACGATGTAACGGTTGCGGAAGATGCAGGTGTGGCCATATTTGAAGTAACGCTTACTGGAGGAGTACAAGGCAGTTTTACTGTGGATTACGCAACAGCAGGAGGCACGGCTATTCAGGATACGGATTATACTGGAACAACGGGCACACTTACATTTACAGGAACAGATGCGGAAGTTCAAACAATTACTGTTCCGATAATCGATGACAATGTGCTAGAACCGCTTGAAAACTATGTAGTGGATTTAGTATCGGTAAGCAATACGGACATCACCTTTAGCGATGCACAGGGAGATGGTGGTATTACGAATAACGACGTTGCAAGTATTGATATTACAAACATAACGGTAAATGAGGCTGATGGTAATGCTACTTTCGATGTAACCCTAACAGGAAATGTTCAAGATGGCTTTACAATTGACTACGCTACAATAGGAAATACGGCAACACTGGGAACTGATTTTAATGCATCAGCAGGGACATTAACTTTTGTAGGAAACGATGCCGAAGTACTTCAAATTACGGTACCAATTATAGACGATCTTATAGTAGAACCAACCGAAGACTATACCGTTAATTTATCGAATATTAGTAATACTGCAGTGACTATTACAAATGCAGCTGCTACCGGACAGATATTAGATAATGACAACGCATCAATTGCAATTAATGACATTACAGTAAACGAAGCTGACGGCACTGCAACCCTTGTAATCACATTAACCGGCGGAGTACAGGGCGGACTAACAGTAGATTTCGCTACGGCAGATAATAGTGCTGTATCTCCAGCTGATTTTGGAGCAGTCTCAGGAACTGCAACCTTTGTCGGAACAGATGGCGAAACACAAAATGTAACCGTTACAATTGTAGATGATGTTGATCCTGAAAACACGGAGTCATTATTTATAAACTTGAGTAACCTAAGTACACCATTAGTTACAATTGCCGATGCTTCAGGTGAGATTACTATTATTGACACTGATATTGCAGTGAATCCGGATATTGAAAGTACGAATGAAGATACTCCTGTTGATATTGCAGTATTAGATAATGATCTTTTCGCAACCGATGATACGGTAGTCGTTACTTCAACAACATCACCGGCAAACGGTACCGTGGTTATTAATCCTGATGGCACCATAACCTATACACCTGCGGGAGATTATACAGGTATCGACACATTTGACTATACCGTAACAGTAACACATCCTGATAGTAGCACATCAACAGGTACAGCTACAATTACTGTGAATGTACTTACGCAGCCAGATGTTGTTCCAGATATTATAGTCGTTGCTGAGGATGATACTGTCACTTTCAATCCGTTAGACAACGATCTTTATACGGGCAGTACTGCAGCTATAACAGCAGTTGGAGTGAATACAGCTCCGGCAAACGGATCTGTAGTGTTAAATGGTGATGGTACAGTAACCTATACTCCTGATCCTGATTATTTTGGTACAGATATCTATAGCTATACAGTAACAGTTACAAACCCTGATAGTAGTACAACGACGGAAACAACAATTGTAACAGTTACGATCAACCAGATAAATGATGCAATAGACGATACTGTCACTACGGATGAAGATACTCCGATCAATTTTGATTCTTTTGTCAATGATACTTTCGATCCGACTACTACCATTGACAATGTGGTAATTACCGGACCAACTAACGGAACCGTGGTAGTTGAGTTGGATGGTACATTTACCTATACTCCAGATCCAGATTATAACGGCCCTGATGCATTCATTTATGAGGTAACCGCTACAAATAGTAACGGATTTACATTTACTGAGTCAGCAACGGTTAATATCAATGTAACTCCAGTCGTCGATGCAATTGATGATCTAGTGGTGACAGATGAGGATGTTGCCGTTAATTTCGATCCGTTGGCAAACGATACATTTACATCAACAAACATTAGTATTACAAATGTTACAAGTCCACAAAATGGTACGGTGACCGTTGAACCAGATGGAACCTTAACATATACGCCAACACCGGATTTTGATGGAACTGATACCTTCGACTATACAGTAACCGTAGTAAATGCAGATTTAAGTACAACGACTGAAACAGCAACAGTTACCGTTACTGTAAATCCAGTTCAGGATGCCTTCGATGATAACAGAACGATGGATGAGGACACAGGTCCATTGAATATCGATGTGCTTACAAACGATACATATAATCCTATTTCGAGAATATTCGTTTCATCAACAACAACACCATCTAACGGAACGGTAACGATAAATCCGGATAATACAGTTGATTATACACCGAATGCTGACTTTAACGGTCTAGATCAATTTGACTATACTGTTACGCTGGCAATAAATGGTGTAGTGGTAACTACCGAAACAGCAACAGTATTTATTACAGTAAATCCAGTTCAGGATTCATTCGATGATACAGCAACTACTGACGAGGATACTCCGGTAACTATAGATGTATTGGCTAACGATACCTATGATTCAGGAACGAATCTTGCGGTTACATCGACGACAAGTCCTGCAAACGGAACAGTTACAATTAACGCGGATAATACGGTTACATATACACCAAATTCAGACTTTAACGGTACCGATACTTTTGATTATGTAGTTACGGTAACAAACGCCGATTTCAGTACAACAACTGAAACAGCTACGGTAACAATTACGGTAAATCCTGTGGCAGATACTGTTGATGATACAGCAACTACAGATGAGGATGTTCCGGTCACAATAGATGTGTTGGCTAATGATACCTTTGGTTCAGGAACCAACCTTGCGGTTACCTCAACCACAACACCGGCAAATGGTACAGTAACAATCAATGGTGATAATACAGTAACCTATACTCCGGATGCCGACTTTAACGGAACGGATTCATTTGATTATGAAGTAACCGTAACCAACGCAGATGCGACAACAACTACTGAAACTGCAACGGTAACTATTACTGTAAATCCTGTGGCCGATGCAATTGATGACACAGCCACTACCCCTGAAGATACTGCTGTAAATATTGATGTATTAGCCAATGACACATTTACAAGCACAAATATTGCTGTGACGGCTACTACTACACCAGCGAATGGTACAGTGACGATTAATGCGGATAATACAGTTACCTATACGCCAAATGCAGACTTCAATGGTACTGATACCTTTGATTACACCGTGACGGTAACAAATGGTGATGGTAGTACATCAACAGAAACAGCTACTGTAACGGTGGATGTGACTCCTGTTGACGATGCTATTGATGATAATGCAACTACTGACGAGGATACTCCGGTAACTATAGATGTATTGGCCAATGACACCTTTACAAATACTAATATTGCAGTAACGTCGACAACAAGTCCTGCCAATGGTACTGCAACCATTAATCCGGATAATACAATTACCTATACGCCAGGGCCTGATTTCAGTGGGACTGATACATTTACCTATGAAGTGACAGTAACCAATGCGGATGGTTCTCAAACTACCGAAACTGCTGTGGTAACTATTACAGTAAATCCAATTCCTGATGCCATTGATGATACGGCTTCAACCGATGAAGATACAACAGCTACCATTGATGTATTAGCCAATGATACCTTCATTAATACGAACATTGCTGTGACTAATGTAACAACACCGACATATGGGGTAGTTACAATAAATGCGGATAACACAATTACCTATGTGCCAGAAGCAGATTTCGTAGGAACCGATACCTTCGATTATGAAGTAACAATAACCTTTGCTGATGGTAGCACAGAAACGGACACCGCTACAGTAACAATCACCGTGAATCCAATTCAAGATGTAGAAGATGATACAGCGACTACCGATTTTGAAACCCCAGTAACTATTGATGTGTTAGCAAACGATACCTTTGAAGGAACAAGCATCGCTGTGACTGCGGT
Organism: Spongiivirga sp. MCCC 1A20706; assembly: GCF_046524175.1. Classification (NCBI taxonomy): domain Bacteria; kingdom Pseudomonadati; phylum Bacteroidota; class Flavobacteriia; order Flavobacteriales; family Flavobacteriaceae; genus Spongiivirga; species Spongiivirga sp. MCCC 1A20706. Next base: position 532,971 of record NZ_JBEFZF010000003.1, on the reverse strand, counting down.
ATCCACTCCTGCAAATGGTTCAGTTGTAATAAATTCAGACAATACAGTTACCTATACACCAAATACCAATTTCTTTGGGACTGATACCTTTACGTATACCGTAACAGTAACCCATTCTGATGGTTCGACTAATACAGAAACCGCTACAGTAACAATTACCGTTAACGAACAGCTTATTGACGCCATTGATGATACTAATGCCATATTAGCTGATGGTCCTAATGGTCAAATCGCTATTCTTAATGTATTGGATAACGATATCTTGGGTACAGGTGCTCCTACTACAGCTGAGGTGACTATTACTGTAATCACTCCGGATCCTGATGGCGTATTAACACTCAATCCTGATGGCACGGTTGATGTAGCCGCAGGAACTCCAACCGGAATTTATACCATCGAGTATCAAATTTGTGAGATTATTAATCCGACAAATTGTGATACGGCTATCGTGATTATTGCAGTTGATGGAGATAACGACGGTGATGGAATCTACGATTCAATCGATCTTGATGATGATAACGATGGTATTCCAGATGATGTAGAAGAAGGAGGCACACCTGGTAGAGATACCGACGGTGATGGTATTCCTGATATCTACGATTTAGATTCGGATGGTGATGGAGTACTCGATATCTATGAAGCAGGTCATGATGGAGTAGATGCAGATGGTGATGGTACAGTAGATGGGCCATATGGAACAAATGGATTAGCAGATTCAATTGAAACAAGTCCTGACAGCGATAACATTGATTACAACGTACAAGATACAGATGGTGATGGCGAATTTGACTTCCAGGATATAGATGATGATGGTGATGATGTTGATACCATTTTTGAGGGAGCTGACCCTGACGGTGATGGTAATCCAAATACGGGTGATACACAGGATACAGATGGCGATGGAATACCTGATTATCTCGATAATGATGATGATGGTGATGCCATTGCGACGATTGATGAAAACCCGGATCCGAATGATGACGGTAATCCTGACGATGCATTTGACGCTGATGGTGATGGCATTCCTGATTATTTAGAGCCAAACAATGCGAATTTGGAAGAGGAAGTTGAGGTGTATAATGTAATTACACCAAATGGTGATGGTGATCATGATCGATTGATAATCCGTAACCTTGAAGAATACCCTAACAACACACTAACCATTTTTAACCGATGGGGTGTTGAAGTATTCAAGTCTCAGGGTTATGGCCAAGACGGCCGTTTCTTTACAGGGGTTTCTGAAGGTCGTGTAACAGTACAACAGCAAAGAGAATTACCTGTAGGTACATATTATTACATATTAACCTACGTTAAAGACTCTGGAGAAGAAGTGAAGAAAGCTGGATATATTTATATTCAACGATAAATACAATATCAACCCACAAGGGTTTGAAATATTAAAAATAACTGTGAGTTCGAGTGATCCTGATAACATGGGGGTTGTATCGAGAACCTTTATGAAACAGAACATAAAAACATATAAAACGAGCCTTCTAACAGCCTTTCTACTGTTGGCAATATTAGTATATCCAACAATAATAAAAGCACAACAGGATGCGCAATATACCCAGTACATGTTTAACACCATTAGTATTAACCCGGCTTATGCGGGTAGTCGCGGTGTAACAAGTATTGTTGGACTGCATCGTTCACAATGGGTCGGACTCGAAGGAGCCCCCAGTACGCAAACAATCGGAATTCACTCTCCAGTTGGTATTCGTGAAAAAGTGGGTATAGGTCTTTCGGTAGTTAATGATGAAATTGGTCCTACGCAAGAAACCTATTTCGATGCCACCTTTAGCTATACGCTTAACCTAAGTGCTCGCGCTAAGTTGTCTTTCGGACTAAAAGCAGGGGGGCATTTACTGGACGTACGTTTTTCAGAATTAAACCAATATACCAATACCGATGTTCTATTACAACAAGATATAGACAACAAATTTTCACCGAATGTAGGTGCAGGAGTTTACTATCATAACGGACTTACCTATATTGGGTTTTCGGCTCCAAACTTGTTAGAAACTGAGCATTTTGACGAAACCAACAGTTCTAATCTAGGCGTTTCTTTTCTGGCAAGAGAGCGTATTAATTATTACCTCATGGCAGGGCATATTTTTAGACTGTCTGACCAATGGAAATTCAAACCGGCTTTTTTAGGTAAGTATGTTAATGGAGCCCCCTTGCAAGCAGATCTATCTGCTAGCTTTTTGTACAATGACAAAATTAGCTTTGGTGCCGCTTATAGATGGAGTGCGGCATTAAGTGCTACAGCAGGTTTTCAATTCTCTGATGCGCTGATGATTGGTTTTGCTTATGATCGGGAATCAACGCCACTTGGTGACGCGCTATTCAATGCAGGTACTTTCGAAGTCTTTTTACGCTTTGAATTGGCCAGAGGTTACGATAAGCTTATTTCTCCTCGTTTCTTTTAGCAAATAACCATCTGCTATTTCTTAGTTGATTACTGTATCTTTAGTACTCAAATTGCCGTATTATACATTAGTTCAGTACCGTGCAATTGGCTTGGTTAAGATAACCATGATTTAACTTAAAGATTAAGAGGTTCAAAATGAGTACAAACTACGGTGTTGGCGATTTAATTTACGATGGCAGTATTTATGATGGTATGAATACTAATCTAGACGACTTGAACTTTTACAAACGGTGGCTTCCGAAAAATAAAGAGGCTCGTATTCTTGAACTCTGTTGCGGTACAGGAAGACTTACTATTCCGATTGCAAAAGACGGGTTTAATATTACGGGTGTAGACATAACGTTTTCTATGCTAGAAACTGCTAAAGCTAAAGCCGTTGAGGCTGGATTAGAAATTGAATTTATCCAAGAAGACATTCGGACTTTAAATTTGTCAGAACAATACGATCTAATTTTTATTCCATTCAATTCCATTCATCATTTATATAAAAATGAAGATTTATTTAAAACACTTGCTGTTGTAAAAGATCATCTTAAAGAAAACGGTACATTCATATTGGATTGTTTTAACCCGAATATTCAATTTATGGTAGAGGGTGAAAAACAACAAAGAGTAGTCACTAAATATAAAACTGATGATGGTAGGGAAATAATGATACAAGAGATCATGAAATATGAAAGTGCTTCTCAAATTAATCGCATAGAGTGGCACTATTTTATCAACGGGGAATTTGATTCGGTTCAAAGTCTCGATATGCGAATGTTCTACCCTCAAGAATTAGATTCATATCTAAAGTTAAATGGCTTTACAATTGTCAAAAAGTTTGGAAGTTTTGAGGAAGAGTTGTTCCATGACAATTCCGAAAAACAAATAGTTGTTTGTTGTTAAGTAGCACATCTAAATCTCGGTGAAAGATGCTTTAAATATCGAGTGAGACCTAGTTTGGAAAACGAAAAACGATGAAAGATCACTTTTCTTCACACGCTGATGATTATGTCAAATATAGGCCAACCTATCCATCTGATTTGTACAGATTCCTAGAGGCAGAGGTTCCAAATAAAAATGTTGCTTGGGATTGTGGAACTGGAAATGGACAGGTTGCATTTCAACTGGCAAAGCGCTTTTGTCAAGTGTATGCAACAGACATTAGTCAACAACAACTAGACATGGCATTAACAAAAGATAATATTGAATATTCGGTTCAAGCTGCTGAAGAAACAACGTTTTCTAATGATTTATTCGACCTAGTTATTGTAGCACAGGCAATACACTGGTTCAACTTCGAAAAATTCTATGCAGAGGTTCGCAGAACGGCGAGAAAAAATGCAAGAATATGTGTGGTGGGGTATGGTCTCATTAAAATATGTCCTGAGGTCGACAATATTATCGGCGATTTTTATAGCAGTGTTATTCGACCTTATTGGGATGATGAACGAAAATTCATTGATGAAAATTACAAGACTATTCCCTTTCCATTTAAGGAGATTCAAACCCCGAAGTTTGTAAATAAGCATCGATGGAATCTTAACCATTTAATAGGGTATTTAAATACATGGTCAGCGGTAAAGCGTTTTATAAAAGAAAACAATCATAATCCTATCGACGATCTTAAAATCCAGATAGAAAAGTATTGGGGTGATACTGAAATAAAGCAAGTAAATTTTCCAATTCTACTAAGATTGGGAAAGATTTAATGGATTCAAACCACAAAGACAATTACACCAAATAGAAATAATGAAAAATTTAAAACGCAAAAAAATTGAAGTCAATCCTTATCAATATTGTAAAATGAGAATGTTGAGTTTAATGGTCATAACGCTTATTATGAACACTAGCTGTAAAAAGAATATAGATCAGGGAAAGGAAAGAACAGCTCAGCCTGAAAAAACCATAATAATGAAGGAAAAATGGCATTGGGGCAATGCTGATAAGCAGAGTGAAAGTGCAGGGTATGCACAGGTGGTAAAGGTGGGTAATACAATTTATATTTCGGGAGTACCTTCTAATGATTTAAGCCCGGAGGGTATTAAACGGTTGTATGGTACCTTAGGCGAGTGTTTAAAAGCATTTGGAGCAACATTTGAAGATGTAGTTAAAGAGACCCTATATGCTACCGACATCGAAACGATGAAAAAACATAACCATGCTAGGAAGGAATTCTACAATGGAGATTACCCGGCAGCAACTTGGGTGCAAATAAGTAGGTTATATGAGCCTACTGCAAAGTTAGAAGTTGATTTAATTGCCGAGATCACAGGTGAAGGATGACAAAACATGGATTCTAAAAAGAATAATTAGCTTTGTAGGAACAGCCTATAACTATTCCCAACAAGATCAAGTGGTAATTAAGTATTAGGTGAAATTAAAGTTTAGATAATTATGCGATTGCTTAAGAGCGGTTTAATAATCCCTTTCCTATTAATTGTATGTTGGTCCTGTTCAGAAGATGACAGTAAGACTGACCTGTCGTTAACCTCATATGAACTTGATCAAATTGAATATTTAAAGGAAATTGCACTGGGGTTCGAATTTGGAAGTGCCAGTGAGATTACAAGAAAATGGAATGGAGACATGAACATTTTTGTTAAAGGCACCTCGAGTAGTGATTTATCGGCAGAACTATCACGTATAAAGGACGAACTCAATCAGCTTATTACTGATAATTTTGAGATGAATATTGTTAGTGACGAATCAATGGCTAATTATATCATCTTTTTTGGTTCAGCTAATGATTACGCAGCATTATACCCCTCACAAGCCACATTGGTATCAAATAACTGGGGCTTATTCAGTATTTTCTGGAACGGACAAAACTACCTAACAAATGGACACATGTATGTCGATATAGAGCGAGCCAATCTCGAAGAACAAAAACACTTGCTTAGAGAAGAGCTAACCCAATCGCTGGGGTTAGCTAAGGACTCTCCACGGTATGATGGTAGTATTTTTCAAGAAGAATGGACTAGAACAAATGAATATGCTCAGATCGATCGAGACATTATCCGATTATTGTATCATCCTGGGGTAGGTGTTGGCTTAAATTCCAATGAAGTTGATGCTGTTTTAAGGACTATTCTTTCACAAAACTAATAATGGCATGGTCAAAGCTATTTTTTGATAAGAAGAGGTTAAAAAACCCTTAATAACTTCTATCCTTACCAATCTGGTGCTCTTAAAATAATCGTAATTTGGCACGACAATTGCCTTTTTGTAGATAGCAATACCCAAATAATGAAATTAAGGACTATTCTTTTGGTGCTAGTAGTCTCTGGTAACCTAATAAATGCCCAAAGCGGAAACATTGATGCTGCGAATAAAAAGTACGATCGCTTTGCTTATGCAAATGCGATTCAGATTTATGAAAAATTGCTTAAAAAGGGCTATCAAACACCAGACTTATATCAAAAACTAGCCAGCGCCTATTATTTTACCAACAATACAGATGCTTCATTACGTTGGTATGATTCCATTGCTAAGCAAAAAGAAGTGATGCAAGCTGAAGACTATTTTAGATATAGTCAGGTATTACGCTCAAAAGAACGCTATGAAGAGGCAGATGCTGCCTTAGTAACCTATTATGGCAAAAAAGGCGACACCTACAGGGTGGACTTACTTCAAAATGATAAGAATTATCTCGAGCGTATAAAAGAGCAATCAGGGCGCTATACCATAGAGTCGTTAGATTTTAATTCTGGTAATTCTGATTTTGCTCCCAGCTTTTATAAAGACCGTTTGGTTTTTGCAAGCGCCCGTGATTCAGGAGTTTTTACACGTATTGTAGATAAACGTACCAACAAACCTTTTTTGGAACTGTATGAGGTAAAACTTACCAAAAGTGGTAAGTATAGCGGATTAAAAAAATTGAAAGGAATTAATAGTCGTTTTCACGAATCCTCTTCGGTATTTAACAAAAACGGAAATCGCATTTGGTTTACTAGAAATAACTACTATGAAGGGGAATATAAACGAGATAAAAAAGGGGTTAATCGCCTTAAAATTTTTACGGCAGTTGATAGCGAATATGGTTGGGAACAAGTAACTGAAATTCAATACAACAGTAATCAATACTCGGTAGCGCATCCTGCGTTTAGCCCAGATGGCAACACAATGTTTTTTGTGTCTGATAGACCGGGTGGGCATGGTAAATCTGATCTTTGGATGGCCAAAAAAGGACGAAGCGGATTGTTCGGCAAACCTGTTAATTTAGGAAAGGATATCAATACATCAGGACGTGAAACTTTTCCGTTTGTAAGCGAAAATGGCGATTTATTTTTCGCATCTGATGGGCACGCGGGCCTAGGCGGTCTCGATGTGTTTGTAGCGCCACTTGAAAATGGCGTTTATAGCGCTGTTTATAATGTAGGAGAGCCTGTAAATACTGTAAAAGATGATTTTTCCTTTATTATCAATGATGAAACGAATGTTGGTTATGTGGCTTCAAATCGAGATGGTGGGATGGGGGATGATGATATTTATCGAGTTAACAGATTAAAACCGCTGATCAAAGATTGTAAACAGCAACTCATAGTGAATATAGTTGATAGTAATGAAAAAACGATCGTAACGGACGTAGACATTCAGGTGCTCAACGAAAAAGGTGAGGAGATTGCTGCTTTTAAAAGTACAAACAACGGCAAATGGTCATATAGTAGAAATTGCAAGGAAAACACTATTATTCGTTTTACTAAAGAAGGATATCAATTGGCTGAACGTTATTTGCCTATTAATACCTTAGGAGGTAATGAGGTTTTTACGCAACCACTAGAGCCGATTGAGCAGGTGGTCGATGTAGGTCAGGACCTTGGTAAATTGATAAAATTAAATCCTATTTATTTTGACAATAACCGATCCAACGTCAGAGAAGATGCGGCTTACGAACTTATTAAAATAGCTGAAGCATTGGCCCAATATCCTGATTTAAAAGTAGAGGTTGGTGCACATACCGATAGTCGTGGTAAAGATAAGTACAACCTGAAGTTATCTCAAAAACGTGCGGAATCTATTGTCAAGTTTTTAGTAAAAAATGGCATCGATGCTACCCGACTTACGGCAAAAGGTTATGGTGAAACCAGACCTATTAACGAGTGTGTAAATGACGTACCATGCTCAGAGGCTAAAATTGCCTTAAATAGGCGTTCAGAATTTATTATTATTTCGAAATAATGGCCACAATTAGCCTCACTTGATATACATACTTTTAAAAATTTGAAAAGATGTTTATAACTGGATGTTTTTTTGTTTGTATTGTGTTGATAACATGAAAACTAAGGTTTAAACAGCCGTTTTCTTCGTTCAAGACGTCATGTATGTGAATAAGATTGTTAAAAACAATCAAACATAATGCTCTAAATGGGCTACCCGCAACTGTACTTTTATTCAAACCATTTGCCCCCTAATAAACAGGTTGTTGATAGTTGTAGAATATGGGTTTTAAATTTCGGGTATTAACGCTACTCTTCTTATTTTCAGTAGGTTTCGTGTCTTCTCAGAGTAAGGCTATTGAAAGAGGGGACGCTAGCTTTGAAAAAAACGCCTATGCAAATGCAATTACCTATTACTTAGCGGCAGTCAAGCAAGGTAGCAAAAGTCCAGAAGTATACAGAAAGCTAGCAGATTCATACTATAATTTGGCAGATTTAGCCAATGCTAGTGAATATTATAAACTACTCTTCGAAACAGAAAAGCCCACTGATACTGAAGTTTTTTTCAGATATGCGCAATCATTAAAAGCAGTAGAAAACTACAAGGAGTCAGATAGGATCATGAATGAGTTTATGTTCAAGAAACAAGAGGACTCACGTGGGAAGCGTTTTTCTACATCTCGAAATTACCTGGACTCCATCAAAACAAATATGTTGCTGTACGATATTAAAAATAGTCGGTACAACTCCAATGCATCTGATTTTGCACCTTCTGTTCTTAACGGTGAGTTAGTGTTTTCATCAGCACGAGACTCAGGAACCTATAGCCGATTTCGTGCAAAATGGAACAATGAAGCTTTTCTAGATCTTTATGTGACTGTCAATAATCAAGATACGCTGTCTACCAAGTCGGTTCCTTTTAAAGGTAAAATCAATACAAAATTCCACGAATCGACATCGGTGTTTACCAAAGATGGTAATACCATGTACTTCACCCGTAACGATTTTAGTGGAGGACGACAGGGTCGCGATCGCACAAGAACTACTAGATTAAAAATTTACAAGTCGGTAAAAACCAAGAAAGGTTGGAGTAAGCCAAAAGAACTCCCCTTTAATGATAAAAGTTATTCCGTTGCACACCCTGCATTAAGTCCTGATGAGACTAAATTGTATTTTGCTTCCGATATGCCGGGTACATTAGGTGCATCTGACCTCTGGATGGTTGAAATAAAAGGAGACGATACCTATGGTGAACCCGTAAATCTGGGTCCCTCTATTAACACTGAATCAAAGGAAACCTTTCCATACATCAGTTCTGAGAACAATTTGTATTTCGCATCCGATGGGCATGTAGGGCTTGGGGGACTCGATATTTTTGTTTCTAAGGTTTTAGAAGACGATAATTTTGGCGAAGTAATCAACGTAGGCAAACCCATTAATGGCCCAACTGACGATTTCACATTTGTCATTGATGAAGAAAGTAGAGTTGGGTATTTTGCTTCGAATAGAAAAGGAGGAAAAGGTAGTGATGATATTTATTTATTTAAACTGCGACCTAAAACTATTGAGGAGTTAGAACAATTGGTGATGGGACTAGTGACCGATGCCGATACCAATGAAAAGATTGTAGGGGCAAAAGTGACTATTCTTGATGAAGAGTTGCAGAGACAAAAGGACACGTTGACCGATGACCTAGGAATTTATGAAATAAAGCTATCACAAGAAGACCTTAAAGACGGATCAGTTGAGAGTACGATTCGTGCAGAATACTCAGGCTATGTGCCTAATGAAGAGACCTTTTTGCGAACACGTGAAATCGATACTTTTTTTATTAACATTCAGCTTAGAAAGGTAGGTGTGCCTGGCGATCCTCCTATTGATGACAGCAAAAATGTTACTATTGACGTCGATGCTGATGGAAATCCCGTAACCACAAATACCCCAGAAGAGACAAATACGGTAACACCACCGGTTGTTAACATCGAACCAGATATTGGAGATGATCTGGCCAAAGTGTTACAACTAAAACCAATTTATTTTGATTTTGACCGCTCCTCAATTCGGTATGATGCCAAATTGGAATTGGATAAGATTGTTGAGGTAATGAAAAAGTATCCACAGGTCATTATCGATGTGCGCTCCCATACCGATAGCCGTGGTAAGGATATTTATAACATGGCGCTTTCCAACAGACGTGCCAATGCTACTGTTGCGTATTTGGTCGATAAGGGAATTAGTCCGAATAGAATTACTGGTAAAGGTTATGGTGAAACTAAATTGGTTACGAACTGTCCTAATGGAATTCGCTGTACGGTACATCAACATCAATTAAACAGACGTTCGGAGTTTATAGTAGTACGAAACACCTCAGGAAGTGCCATCGTGAAATCGAGTACGGTGATCGATCCTGATTTGTTAAGATCTAATAAACCAGCAGCTTTATCGGGAACCTTCGTTAATTACGACTTTTCAACCGATAACAAGAAAGTGGTATATACCGTGCAGGTAAGTGCATTACGACAAGGTGTACAATCAACAAAATACAACAGACTAACAAACCTGTTTAACCATCAATACAATGATGGATTTAACAGGTTTTTTTCAGGCATATTTGCAACTCCTACTGAAGCTAGAAACCATATGAGGCGCCTTCGAAACAACGGTTTTGATGGCGCTTTCGTGGTTGGTCTTAAAGGAGAAACTCGTTTTTAAATAATTTTGTTTAATATTTTTTCATTTTTATTAAACATTTAGGATTTTTTTTCTTTGTATGTCCATTCCTTATCTTATTTTTGGACGCAATGGAAGAACAAGTAATTCTGGTAAACGAAAAGGATGAGCAAATAGGTACAATGCCAAAAATGGAAGCTCATGAAAAGGCAGTATTGCATAGGGCATTTTCTGTGTTTATTTTAAATAACAAAGGTGAACTTATGCTGCAACAACGTGCATTGCATAAATACCATTCTCCTGGTTTATGGACTAATACTTGCTGTTCTCATCAGCGAGTTGGCGAATCCAATATTGAGGCTGGTAAACGTCGTCTTCAAGAAGAAATGGGTTTCGTAACCAATTTGGAGGAAACGATATCTTTTATTTATAAGGCCCCTTTTGATAATGGTTTAACCGAGCATGAATATGACCATGTGATGGTGGGTTATTATGAAGATGATCCGCACATCAATAAAGATGAGGTAGCTTCCTGGAAATGGATGCCACTTGACGAGGTGCAAAAGGATATTGAAGAGAACCCGGATAATTATACCGTTTGGTTCAAAATTATTTTCGAGCGTTTTTACCCACACATTCAAGCATATCAAAAATGAAGGTAACTGTTAGTAGAAAAGCACATTTTAATGCTGCCCATAGATTGTACAGAAAGGACTGGAGCGACGAAAAAAACCAGCAGGTTTTTGACAAGTGTAACAATCCTAATTTTCACGGACATAATTATGATCTTATAGCTAGTGTAACTGGTCCTATAGACCAAGAAACGGGTTATGTGATCGATGTTAAAATTCTTAAAGATTTAATTAAAGAAGAGGTTGAAAATGCTTTTGATCATAAAAACTTAAATCTTGATGTGCCAGAGTTTAAAGACTTGAATCCTACGGCAGAAAACATATGTGTTGTTATATGGAACAAACTTCGAAAACGACTTCCTGAGCATTTAGACTTGGCAATAACGCTATATGAAACCCCGAGGAATTTTGTAAGCTATAGCGGTAATTAAATGGGACTTCAACTAGGAGATAATATATCTGATTTTAAGTCGATAGATCAGAATGGAACGATTTTTAAGAGTGAAGATTATATTGGTAAGAATATTCTAGTCATCTATTTCTATCCAAAAGATAATACTCCGGGATGTACAAAGGAAGCATGTGATTTTAGAGATGAATACCAATTGTTTGAAGAACTAGGCGCTAAAGTAGTAGGGGTAAGTGGTGATAGCGTAGCTTCACATAAAAAATTTGCAAAACGTCATAAGCTTCCATTTACCTTATTGGCTGATAAAAATAGAAAGCTTAGAAGATTGTTTGGCGTCGAGACAAATCTATTTGGTTTGTTACCAGGTCGTGAAACCTTTGTAATCGATAAGTCTGGTAAAATCGTGATGCGATTTAATAGTATGAATGCAAAAAATCATATGAAAAAGGCGCTTAAAAAAGTAGAGGAAATCGCCAAATCTTGATATTAGGTATATCTACTCTGTATTTTTTCGTTATCTTAACATCAATTAAAATTTAAAACATGGCAAGCATTCGCGATCTTAAAAAAGACATTAATTACGTGCTCGGAGATATTATTGAAGCTGTATATGAATGGGAACTAGACAATCCTGGAGCTGACACTAAAAAAAGCGAGGCTATTATTGATGAAGCCATTGCTACATTTGACGATCTTATTACCAAAGTAAGTGATCGTAAAGTAGAAAATAGATCCTCTTTTTTAAAATCTGTTAATAAAGAATTAGAATCAAAAGGAAATGCACTAATTGAAAAAGTGAACAAGCTTTAGGCCTATTTTTCTTTTTTAGTTTCATCGATGTGATTCTTCAATAGTTTTCCGTATCTAGAAGCTTGTATCTCTTTAGTTAAGGACTTATAAATAGTATCTAAATAAGTGACATTAGCGTCACGAATATCACTTATTGCAATATAAGGAGCTAATGCATTGTCTTTGTTGTTCATTGCAAAGTTTACTGCGTAAAGGTATTTGCTTTTTACATTTTGAAATGCCGCTTTATTAACCGAGTCAATTTTTGAAGCGTTGCTGTCAGTTTCTGCTTGCAATCCTTCCTTTATTAATCCTAGTTCTTTGGTATTAAATTGTGATAGCATTTCTTTATAAATCTCATATTTATCTTGAATTTCAGAACCGCTGATCACGTGTTTTGTGTCAAAGCTTTTTAGTTGTGTATCAATTCGTATTTCACCAGCTTGAGCGAAAAAGGGAATACGGTCATTAATAGTATTACCATCTTTTTTGTCAAGGTATAGGTACAACATTTCAGCACCATCAATATGAGTTGTAAACGTAAAGTTAGGATCGCCTTTTACTACAACACTATCGATTACTTGCAAGCTAGTATCTTGAATACGTTGTAGGTATAGGACTCCTTTCTTTAAGTTTTTTACTGTACCGTTTACAACTAGGTTATCTTCTTTATTTGAGCAGGCTATAAAAAGAATAAAGGTTAAAGCAACAGCGACATTTCTCTTGAACATAGATCGAATTTTGAAGGCACAAATATGCGATTAAATTTGAAAAGATTATACTTTAGATGCAGTTTCCATAAGAAAAGTACATAGCAATGCACCGTAGGTGCCTACAACATAACCAAATACAGCTAAAAGAACACCAACTGATGCTAATGAAGGGTGAAAAATAGAAGCTACTACCGGTGCTGAAGCAGCACCGCCAACATTGGCTTGACTACCAACTGCTAAGAAAAAGTAGGGCGCTTTAATAAGCTTTGCTACCAGAATTAATAGTGCTACATGGAAACTCATCCATACCAAGCCAATTAGCAATAAACCTGGATTTTCGAATATTTTGCTAAGATCCATTTTCATACCAATAGTAGCTACTAGTATATAAATGAAAATAGATCCTATTTTACTGGCTCCTGCGCCTTCGTAGTTTTTCGCTTTGGTAAATGAAAGTGCTATTCCGATGATTGTGACAATGGTCACCATCCAGAAGAACTGGCTACCAAAAGAAGACAATGCGCTTGATTTATCAGCCACAGCATCAAATGTTTCTGTTAGCCAAACTGAAATTCCGTTAGCACCTAAATGTCCAATTCCAACTGCTGTGAAAGCAATTCCTAACATGATCATCAAATCTGTTAAACTGGGATTACGAGTAACTTTAGCGGTAAAACTTGATACTTTTTCCTTTAGTTCTTCTATTGCGGTGGTATCAGCTTTTAACCAAGTATCAATTCTCTTTGATTTTCCTACGCCTATTAATATGATTGCAGTCCATAGGTTGCCCACTACGATATCAACTAAAACCATACCGCCATATTTATCGGGATTGTATTTAAAAATTTCTAGCATGGCAGCCTGATTAGCACCACCGCCAATCCAACTTCCGGCCAGGGTTGAGAGTCCTCGCCATACAGCATCAGGACCCACACCACCAACAGTTTCTGGTGAAAAAGTTGAAATAATTAATATAGCCAAGGGCCCTCCAATAATGATGCCTAGGGTACCTGTAAAAAACATGATCAGCGCTTTACCGCCCAAATTACTAATCGCTTTTAGATCAATGCTTAAAGTCATCAATACAAGTGCAGCTGGTAGTAAATAGCGACTCGCCATGAAATAAAGATTGGAATGCTTATCAGAAACCAGGTTAAAAGAACTAAACAATGATGGAATTAGATAACACATAAGTAGTGCTGGAACATATTTGTAAAAATGCTTCCAAACCCCTTTTTTAATCGATTCTGTGTAGAAAACAAAACCTAACGCGAGCATTAAAAGCCCGAAAACAATGGTATCGTTTGTAATTAATGGCAGTTGTTCTTCTTTCATAAGTTGCAATATATGAAAATGAACAACGTATTTTATTTCTTAGTCTAAATGTTGAGCCAATAGGTGAGTTTTAGATTGATCGACCTGTTTTTAGGAGCTATTGTTTCAGTAAAATAGTTGTCGTTATACACCAGGAACAGATCAGAAAGCGGTGCAAAACGCCATTGTAACCTTGAATTAATACTAAAATTATCTCGTTGATTACTGTATTGTATAAAAGTTGCCCAGAAAATAGACTTGTTGAAAGTAACATCGATTCTTGGTCCAACTAACCAAATATCTGCTGAGGGAAATGGGTCTGGCAAGGTAATGTTGTCATAATTAACCTGCATCGACGCCGTAAAGTATGGTTGCAGCCTTAAGTTAGCCCTACCTTGAAAAGAAAATCGGGTGCCGTTAAAAAACTCGCCATAAGAAGGGTTGATATTATACGAGAATTTTTTACGTTGGTCAGACTGAAAACCTAATGAAATTCTATGATACACATAAGCACGATCGGCAGGAAGTTCTAAACCGCCATCAGTACTCGTAGGATCAAAACTGTTAAACAAAAACGTATAACGTCGATTAATGTTAACGGTAATTCGTTCTTGCGATTTAAAATCAGCTTGATACCGACCAAAGATTGTGTAATCAGAGTTTTTGAAATTCTCTTCGGGTCTCCAGGTAAAAACGTTGGTAAAACTTAACGTATGTCTGTTAAAAACTCCTTTTTTGGGCCAAAGATATCGCTCTATTCGAGTCACCGTTTTAAAAATATCGGTACGTCGAACAAAACCAAGGTCTGACCTGAAATTTTCCCCTACCTGCCGGGCATCGGCTCTAAAAAGCCAGTTGCGGCTATTGTATGTGGTACTCATACCCCATGATAAATCCTTATCATCCACATTTGGTGAAAATGATTTGTGTAGATAATATTTTCCTATCCATGTATTGTCAGCTGACGCTAAGTTATAGTCAATTCCTGCAACTCGATTATAGCTATTATTGCTGAATTCGTCATCATTATCATTATTAAAATCATAATCTTTGGTTGATTGTCTGTTAATGAAAAACGCACTAATGTTCGATCGGCTAAATAGCTTATGTTGTACCACCGCTACGGCATTATTATTTGCGGCAATTTCATCATCGATATTCTCATCGGTTTGCACATTAATAAGACCAATTCGCAAGTTGTTATTAAGCTTACCACTAAGTCTTGCGCCCGCAACTATAGGATTTTCTGTGGCATCTCCGTTGAGATCAGATGCGATACCAATTCTTCTAGAGAAAAACGGGTTCCCATCACGATCATCCCCGAAAGTTCCAAATAGATCGCTATTTTCAATAAAAAACTGTCTTCTTTCGGGTAAACTTACTTCAAATCGACTTAAATTAGTTACCTGCTGATCAACCTCTACTTGTGAAAAATCTGGATTCAAGGTCAAATCTAAATTAAGACCGGTTCCAATGGTTAAACGAGCATCACCGCCAACTTTAAAATCATCAAAACTAGTGTTATTTTAATAGTCTTTTCCGGTTATGCCGTTGATATATGGAATAATTGCAATGGGTGTCTTTGCCTTGCGCAATGGTTTTTCAAAAATCATATCACCCATATAGGCCAGATTGAAAATGAACTGGTTTTGCGGGATTTGCATCCATGTATTTCGTTCGTTATCCTGAGTATCGAAATGGTAGCTATTGAACCGCCATTTGGTTTCTCCTTCTTTAAACTTAAAAGCGTAAAACGGAATTTCCCATTCAGCTATATAATACCCATCATATATTTTGGTTTCGCCTTTCCATTTGGTATCCCAGGAAGTAGTGAAGCCGCTAAGGTCGGTACCACCACCAGAAACTAAAGCTTCCCTTCGAACTCCAAGTGGATTCGTGCCAAATAAAAAAGCGTTGGTTCCGTCATTAAAAGTATCGAACATGAGGGTGATGTTATCGCTGCCACCTGCTCTAAAGTCCCTTCTTAGCGAAGGCACAACATATTCTTTTCCGGAAGCTTTTACTTTAATTCCAACATATAGAAAACGATCATTGTATAAAAACTTGATTTCAGCCTGCTGCTTTGCTTGTACGGTATCGGTGGGGAAATATTGCCAAAAATTATTGGCTACATTGGTTTCTTGCCAAGAAGGTTCGTCTAAAACACCATCTAAGGTTATAGGATCTTGAATATACTTTACGGTAACTTGCTTTTTCGCAAGTCCCGTTTGAGCAGTATTGTAGGTAAAATTTAAAAATACTGCTGCCAGAACTAAAAAATAGCGCATACTTTGGTTAGTTAGCCAAGCAAAAGTATGTTTTTAAACGTTAAGAAAAACCTAATTCCAATGGGCAATTAACCCTCTAAAATTGCTAGTTGTCTATTTGCAAGAATCTGATTTGATAGTGGCAAGGTTGCCACCTATTTAATAGGGAGTGAAACCTACTCATGATAAAGTACTAATCTTCTTGATCTTCTCTTTTTTTTGGCGCTCTTTTAGCCTGTTTTAAGTATTGCATTAGCATCCATTCAATTTGGCCATTGGTTGACCGAAACTCATCTGCAGCCCATTTTTCAATAGCCTTGAACATATCTTCATTAAGCCGTAATGCGAATGCTTTCTTTTTGGGCATAGCTATTTTTTAATGAATTTTTCCAATACATTAATCAACTTTGTTGATATTGGAAAGTCAGGTGAATAGTAGGACTTTTGGTTATCCTCAGGATTGGTTACTGTTTTTAAAACATGGTTCATCTGTTCAACGATCACAAGCTCGGCATCTGGTTTGGCTTTATGTAGGAGCTCTGCATCTTCAACGCGAACTTGTATATCAGCATCACCGTTAATAATCATCGTTGGTATGGTGATTGACTTAATTAATACACTAGGGTTATATCGATTGTAATCTTTTAAAATTGCTTGATTCTGAGGGGCAAATATGCTCATTAACATTGGATTTACAGCCTCGATGGTATCCTGTCGCTTTAAGGTTGCAAAATGTTCAGCGGCAGTTTTTCCAAGCATTTCATTTTGCTGAGTTATTTGTCTTACAATTGCATTTTCGACCGTTGTGCCCAAACCTGCAAGGGAGACAAACTTATCAACTGCGTTGGTAATTGAAAGCATGCTTACTAGGGAGCCTTGGCTGTGACCTATTAATATTATATTGTTGAATCGTTTATCATTTTCAAAATTTTTCAATATCGATTTAACGTCTTCAGCAAGTGCATTAAACTTCATTCCTTTAAGCATGATTGGAATGTTAGACTTAGTAGCCTGACGTTTATCGTATCTAAAAATGGCGATATCACGATTTGCCAGACTATCAGCAAGTTGTTTAATGTAATTTGCCTTTACATTAAAAGCCAATTGGTTTCCGTCTCGATCTGGATTTCCTGAACCTGGAACAAAAATGACAAGAGGCGTTTTATTAAGTGAGGCATTGTACGTTAAGGTGCCAGGAAGTGTTATATCCCCGTTTTTAAGTGTTATTTCCTCAGCGACTTTCTTTTGCCCATAAAGAACAGTACCCACTAAGAAGCTTACAATTAATATCGTTATTCGTGCTATCATGATTGTGTTTTAAAATATTGATCAATAGTACGCTGTGCTTCTGTTGGTCGCTGCGTACCAATAAGTAATTTTTTTCCGCTTATAAATTGAAGTTGAATGCCTTGGTTTCCAGAGGTATTATATGCTTTTCCACTACCTGATAAAGATATTTTATATCCCCAGCCTCCATATTCACCCATAGCACTGTAAGAGCGTGTATGACATTCTTTTAGTTCGCTCCATCGAATGAGTTTCATTTTTAAATGAAGCGGAAACATTTGATAATAAATGCCCTTTTCGTCAATACGAGTACGAAGTGAAATTGCGTAAAGGAGAAATAAAAATACCGCAGATAATACCATGGTACCATTAAAAATGATAAGCCCTGTTTGCCCTAATTTTTCTGCTCCATTAGCATTAACCTTATATACTGCGTATGCGATAATGGCTAAAGAACCCCATACAATTAAGTGCATGAACCACTGATTAAAACGTTGCTTTTCTACAAATACTCTCATCGTCAACTGTTCTTTCAAGTAAAAATTAAATAGTAATTTATGTAAGTGTTCCTGTATTTAGTACTGGAGTTGCATCTTTATCAGAACAAAGTATTACCATTAAATTGCTTACCATAGTGGCCTTACGTTCTTCGTCGAGCGTCACGATGTCTTTTTTACTTAATTCATCCAATGCCATCTCAACCATACTCACGGCACCTTCAACAATTTTATGTCGTGCCGCAATGATTGCGGTAGCTTGTTGCCGCTTTAGCATAGCATTCGCTATTTCTTGTGCATATGCTAAATACCCAATCCGGCTTTCTAGTACCTCAATACCTGCAATTGACAGTCGTTCTTCTAGCTCCTTTTCAAGTGCTTCGCTAACTTCATTAACACTAGAGCGAAGGGTAATGTCTTCATCAAGGCCTTCGTCGGCAAAATTGTCGTACGGATACATACTGGCTAGCTTGCGAACCGCTGCATCGGTCTGTACACGAACAAAATTCTCATAATTGTCTACTTCAAATGCAGCTTTATAAGTGTCAAGTACGCGCCATACCAAAATGGTACTAATCATTACTGGATTTCCTAACTTATCATTAACCTTCAGCCGTTCGCTATCAAAATTACTGGCTCTTAGAGAGATTTTCTTTTTGGTATAGAATGGATTTACCCAAAAAAGACCATTTTTCTTCACAGTGCCTTTATACTTGCCAAAAAGTAAGAGCACCTTCGATGTATTGGGATTTACCAAAACAAAGCCTGGTAATAAAAATAATACAGGAATAAACAGTAGGGCGTACTCAGGATTACCAGTGCTGGTCAACGCATAAATAATCAACCCGACAGCAGTTAAAAAGAACAGTAACATAATGTAACCATTCATGGGGACTGTAGTTTTCTCGTTAGACATATGTATTTAGTTTAAATTGATATTAAATTGATATTATAAAGATATGTATTTTTTTATGAATTTTCCAAATATTCTTGCGATGGAGGTTATTAATCTTACGTATTTTTGTGGAAAACATATGAAGTGAGAACGTACCTATTTTTAGTGATAATATTGTTGCTTGTAATGCCTTCTGAAACAACCGCTAATGAGTTTTTTTGGGGTAGTACAGGTCATCGAACAACCGGGCATATTGCTCAAAAACACCTTAGCAGAAAGGCGAGAAAGGCAGTAAAACGATTGTTGAAAGGAGGTAATTTGGCGTCTGCTTCCACCTTTGCCGATGAAATAAAGTCGGATGATGCCTACCGAAAATATAGCCCTTGGCATTATGTGAATTTTAATTTTGGTACCAAATATGGAGACCAGCCTTTAAATCCTGCTGGAGACATTATTATGGCGATCCGGAAATGTAAAGCAGTGTTGCAAGACCCGAATAGTTCAGATACTGATAAGGTTTTTTATCTAAAATTACTTGTCCATTTTATTGGTGATTTACATCAACCATTACATTGTGGGAAGGCTGAAGACAAAGGTGGCAACGATTTTCAGGTTCGCTGGTTTGATCAAGGCACCAATTTACACAAGGTTTGGGATTCTAAAATGATCGATAGCTATGGAATGAGCTATACCGAACTGGCCGAAAGCATTGATGTGCTATCCAAAAAAGAACGAAAAGCGATACAAGAAGGAAGCGTACTCGATTGGGCTTATGAATCTCAGGCATTGGCTGATAAAGTGTATAAATCTGCCAAAGTGGGAGAAAAACTTAGATATGATTATTCCTACAAAAATCTAGGTACTGTCAAGCAACAGCTACTTAAGGGTGGAATTCGCTTAGCCATGGTACTTAATGAGATATTTAAATAGTATTATGCAGGGGCATTATTAGCCTTTTTAAATACCTTTGGTGTTATCTGATAGTGTTTTTTAAAGACTTTGGTTAGGTGGCTTTCATCCGTAAAACCAAGCTCGTAGGCAATTTCTGCTATCGTCTGGTCGGTATTTCTCAGTCTATATTGCACCAGTTGCATTCTATAATTTTCTATGTATTGTCTAATGCTATCTCCAGTTTCTCTTTTAAAAAGCGCGTTAATGCTGTTAGCAGACATGCCGAAACTGTTAGCAATTTCATTGGTTTTCATCAATTCATGCTCATATACGTTAGTACGTATGTAACTAAGTACATCATCTATTCGAGAGGATTTTTTGGTGTATTTAGTTCTGTTTTTTCGATAGCTTCGCTCAATATTGCGGGCAATAAGACTTAAAATAGTACTGATTGTATTGGAGATTATGTTTTTTGAGTAGGGCTCGTCACTAACATATTCGCTTAATACCACCTCGTGAATTTGCCAAATGAGTTTTCGGTCGTTTTCATCATTGATAACATCACCTGGCATTAAATTGGGGTTGTGCAAAATATGTTCGATTCGATGCAGCCAGTAAGCCCTATCAGGTAACTGTTTATTTTGAGTAAAAAGTGTTTCAGTAAATTTAAAGTAGGTGAAAGTAGTTCGATCTTCAATTTCAAAATTGTGCACATCTTCTGGTGCTATGAGAAAAATATCTTTTGGTTTGTACTTAAATCGCACATTATTGATGGTGTGGTAACCAGTGCCTTCTTCAATAAAAATGATCTCAAAAAAATTGTGATTGTGTGGTTCAAACTCCCAAACATCGAATTGATATTGGTGCAACACAAAACTTTGATACAGATTAATACGGGTCATTGTGTTTAGTTCGTTGTTTTTCAATAGTTAAGATAAAATTTCACCGAAAACCTTTTCGTAACTAATTGATATTCAAAAGGTACAACTTTTTTGTAAAAAAGTACAAGTTCTTTTCTATGCATGCATAGTAATTTTGTCAAGCTGAATCAACCCCTCCAAAAATGAGTACAATTAAGATAAATATGTTCACCATAGCACGGGTATTTACCGGTGTTTATTTAGTATTTCATTCGTTTTTAAGAACCGTCGATTTTAATGGTTTTTTAAACAAAGTAGATGTTTATTTTGAAAACGTAACAGTATTCAATTTTAAAATACTGTATTACACAGCGCCCTTGGTTCCTTTTGAAGAATTTGCCTTAGGAATATTACTGGCGCTTGGTTTGTATACGCGTCTTGTACTAAAAATTGGAGTGGTGTTGCTTGCTTATCTGAGTTTGTTTCTCGTTGATGCAGGAATTTACTCGGAGGCTATTTGTCATTTAATAATGACAGTCGCATTTATGACGCTTTATATGTTTAGGGCGTACAATGTGCGATCGATGGATTATGAAATTCGCTCACACTCGTTGCTTTAATTTTTGGCACGAGCTTTGATATATAAGTTATGTAGCTGCTTACAACGAAGCGAGGCTGGTTACCAAGTGGAGTAGCAGTTACATTTTTTGGTTGGTTAGTGGAAAAGCATCCGATTTTCGGGTGCTTTTTTTTTGGAATCAAGAATGAACAGGAAGTATCTTGACCTAAAAGTTTACATAGGAGTTAGAAACCAAAACCAAAGAAAAAACTAAATGAAATGATATAAGAGAAATAATATAAAGAATGCTGTACGCTAATATTGAACATTAATGTTTACAACGCTCAACGTAAAACCCTCTTTATTCATTATTCCGCATTCTGAATTAATAATTTTAAAAACTCTAAACTCTAAACTCTAGACTCTAAACTCTAAACTCTAAACTCAGAACTCAGAACTCTGAACTCTGAACTCTGAACTAAATTATTATATCAATTTACGAAAGGTCAGGTTAATACGCGCTCCTATTGGTCTAGCTGTTTTTGCAATTTGATGTTGCCAATAATGCTGTGTAGTTCCTTTCATTAATAACAAACTTCCATTCGCTAAAAGAAGTTTGTGTTTTCGGTGCTTCTCTGTTTTATGACGAAGATGAAAAAACCGCTCCTCACCAAAACTTACAGATGCTATTACTGGATTGTTACCTAGTTCCTTTTCATCATCAGCGTGCCAGCCATTACTATCTTTTCCATCACGATATAAATTAAGCAATACCGTATTAAATGTATGATTACTAATGGCTTCAACCTTATTCTTAATCATGTTTAATAACGAAGTAAAGCGATGCGGATGCATCGTAATATTGGAGTAGGAATATGGTTGACCATCGTCTCCATATAAGGCAGTAAGTCTGGGTTGGGCATATACTTTACCGTAAACGGTAATATCATCTTGTTGCCAAGGCGTTTCTGTTAAAAGCTGATGATATATAGAATTAGCCTTTTGCGCATTAAAAAAATTAGGATAGTACACTACGTCCCCATCTTTTAAATTGAACGGTATTGGCTCTGAAAAAAGAGACATTGATTTTATTAACTAGTATGCAATGAATAATACTTCATTATAAAATTAAGTGAAAAGAATAAATCTTTAAGTTAGTAATTTGATTAAAATGACTCTTTAGTCAATTTTGTTCAACATAGTGGTATTCATGAAACTAATGTGTAAATATTACCGAAGCTAGTGAAATTGATAGGTTCACTTCGATGTCATCTATTAAACTGTGTATCAGATTGATAAAAAGATTAAACAAAGTATTTTTTTTTAAAGATTTAACATTTTTTCTTTAATTTTAACAATGTGTTTTGAGCGTACACTCAAGAAACTAACTAAACCAACAATAGAATTCATACTGGGAGCAACAGGTTGATGATTTAAAGAACAGCGGGGTTCTATAAATAGTCAAATGCATTTGTCTATTTCATAAATTTTAGAAAATAGAATTGTTATTAACCAAAATACTAAGTGTGAAAAACAGCTACCTCGACTCCTTTTATTGATCTTATAACAGATCACCCTCCATTAGAAAAGAGCATATTCTTTGAGATACCTATATAGCAATTGGTATATTCTAAGAATAACTGGTTGTTTCCCATACTTTATTATTAACCGATCAATTACCTATGAAACTCCTTGCAACTACTTTGTTGGGCATTATCCCTAGTTTATTCCTTTTAAGAATGCCTCGGTCCAAGAAGCTTATTTTTTCATTATTTCTTGTATGTTCTTTTGGACTTTTTAACCAAACCTTGATTGCACAATGCCCGTCGCCAGGCACTGGAGGAACATTATATGATCAGGACGACTTAGGGAATATCATTGACGGAAATATTACACTGACCTCGGGTGATGTAGTTTGTATTTCTTCCTGGCCGCCTACTTCTGGGACCTATACTTCGGGAGGTGTTTTCGGAGGTATAGATCATGTTAGTACGGGTAATCCTGGGTATACATGGCCAGCAGGAACAACACTGTACGTACAAGGAAGTGCAGGTGAAATAGGGTTTTTTGGGGCGCTGGCGGCTGCAGGTAGCCCTGGTTGTACTGCTCCTTTTACAGATAAAGCGGTTATAGCTGTAGAGGATGCTAACGGAGCTGCGATTAGAGTGCAGGGAACATTAGGTATTTGCGCATCAGCCTTATATGCTGACAACTATGCTGATGCCTTTTTAATTAATGGTGCATTTGATATTTTTTCTGCTTTTGGTTGTAATGCCAACCCGTTAAATTGCGAAGCCGGAGTACCAAGTGATTTATCAAGTTCTTCTGGAGGCGGGAATCCGAACCCTGATGAAGATGGAGACGGTATTTTAAATGTTGCGGACCTTGATGATGATAATGATGGTATCCCTGATGATATTGAATATTTAGGCTTTAGTGTTACCGATCCGGCGGGAGGAATTTGTGATATTCCTTCTTTTGATTTTAGTAACAATCCCACCCAAACTGGACCAAATAATACGGTAGGGACCACCTATAGATATACCAATTCTGCACCTGGTATTGATGCGGTGGTAACAATTTTGGAACTCAATAGCGCAGTCATTAATACTATCGATAATCAAAATACTGGTTTAGCCAGTGCTTTCAATCCTGAAATACGATTTTCAGGTACGGGAACACCTAACGCTGTTTTCCGAATGGATTTTTATGAAACAGGCACTACGAATCCTGCTGCTTCCATAACCAGTTTTGGTGGTTCAGCCTATGATATTGATGGGACTAGTCAAAAAGAATCGCAGGTATATTATGATATAGGGGCTTATATTTTAGAAAGCACGACTGCCTTGTCAGCAGATACGGTTACAGACCCCACCTACGGTAATGGTATCGATTTTACCGCAGGAGCTGTGCAAGGTCCAAGCATTGATACCAATCCCGTAATAAGAGCATTTTTTCATTATCAAGATGTAAGTTCATTTGTTTTTAGGCTGCAATATAAAAAGGGAAATAATGGTGGGTCGGCCACAAGGCAATTCTCATTAAATATTGATGAATGCACGGCAATTGAATATGCTGATCCTGATTTTGTAATTGTTAATGGGTTGGATTTTGACAATGACGGTATTCCCGATCATTTAGATATTGATGCGGATAATGATGGATTGCCCGATGTTTATGAGGCAGGCAATGGTGCTTTAGATACTAATAATGACGGAGTGTTAGACGCAAACGATCCTGGAGGTGATGTCGGAGCAAACGGTTTGTCGGCACTGGTAGAAACAAATGATACGACTACCGCAGGAATCAATTATATACTACCGAATACAGACAACGATTTAATATCGGAAGGAAAAAGGTTGTTTGATTATAAAGATCGAGATGCAGACAATGATGGAATTACTGATGCTGAAGAGGCGTGGGCAAACAATCTAGTTTTAGGGGATGCTGGTAACGACGGTACTATTGATGGCGACGGGATAGACAATGCAACAATTACTGATGCCAATGGTGACGGTTGGGATGATGATGCCCAAGCGATTTATAATGGGGTTCCAACAAATTCTGATTATGATACCATACCAGATCATCTTGATTTGGATAGTGATGGCGACGGACTGCCTGATACCTTTGAAGGCAATTTTCAGGTTGCTGATGGTGATAATGATGGAATAGTCGGAACTGGAATCCCAGTCGATTCCGACAATGATGGTTTGGCCGATACCAATGATCCTGATTTTCCGGGGAATATTTTAGGCGGTTTTGGTTTTAACCAAGATCGCGATGGCGATGGCGTGAATAATTATTTAGACATCGATATTGATAACGATGGCATCATTGATAATATTGAAGGCTTACCAACTACTTCCTATGTATCCCCATCAAATACCGATGCGGATGGAGATGGATTAGATGATGCCTATGATGTAGACCAAGGAGGAGTTGCACATGGATACGCAAATACCGATGGGGGTTCGGCGCCGGATTATGCTGATACAAACTCAGACGGACAAGACGGAGGGTTGGATCCTAGTGATTTGGCCGAAAACTTTTTTGGCGTATCCGGCTCATTAGACCCCGCCGAAGTTGATGTTGATAATGATGGAGTGCTAGATGCCGTGGCCTTTGCCGATGCTGATGGTGACGGACTGGCTGATATTTTTGACCTCAGTGCGGGGACAACGGCTATTGCCAATGTAACCAATGGTGGGCAAACACCCACAAGTCAACCCAACGATCAATTGTCTTCTACCCCTGAGAGAGACTGGCGTGAAGAATTGGCACCGGATAACGACGGTGACGGTATTCCAGATAGTGCAGATATAGATGACGATAATGATGGAATCCTAGACTTAAACGAACGAGACTATTTGGTATGTAATTATCAAGTAACAGCATTCGGTGCTCCGAGTGGTGCATCTGTTTCAGGATCTAATAATGCGAACGCCACGACAACAACAGTTACCATAACAACATCCGGTGGCGGCACTTTATCCAATCAAAACCCGATTTTAGAAAGCTTTCCTCAATTCAATATTACACCAGCGTTAAATGGTGTCCGAACAAGTCGAACGGGAGCGGTAACTATAGCTTTTTCTCAACCAGTTGAAAACCCAATTATCTTGTTTTCAACAATTGGTGGCCCGGGTTTACTTAGAACACTTACCTTTTCCAATACCTTTGCAGTTCTAGACCGATATGGTACCATCACAATAACTCCGACCACTATTTCAGGTGAGGAGGTAGGCGCTGCGCTTCAATTTCCGGGAACCTATACTTCAATAAGTTATACGACAACGGCTCCGGCTGAAGAATATGATATTGCTGTTGTTTTTCAAGATGGTGCGTGCCCATTAGCAGCTGTTGATAGTGATGGAGATGGGATTTTGGATACATTTGATCTGGACTCTGATAATGACGGGATTACTGATTATACAGAGGCAGGTGGAACCGATGATCCTGATGGAAACGGACAACCGGGTACTGGTGTTTTAGCAGATAACACTGAAGTAGATGCCCAAGGTTTACCACTAGGAGCAGCAGGGTCATTACAAACATTTGATTCTGATGGTGATGGTATTGATGATAATGTCGATTTAGACAGCGATAACGACGGCATTCCTGATGTCATTGAAGCACGCGGTACTGATGAAAATAACGATGGGCAATTAGGCCCGGGTACTGCTAATGATGCGGATGCTGATGGACTCATTGATGCGATCGATCCTTATGACGATCGTGATGGTACTGCTGATACTGCATTAAATCCCGGTAATGCGTTGCCAATACCCAATTCTGATGGTAATGGTCCGGTGGATTATTTAGACTTAGATAGCGATAATGATGGTATTCCAGACGTCACCGAGGCTGGTGGTTCTGATCCTGATGGTGACGGTATTATTGGAACCGGTGCAATAACGGATACAGATGGTGATGGTTGGAGTGATATCACCGATGCTGATGATGGCGGCACGGCCTTACCGGCAGGTGACGCTGATGGTGATGGAAAACTTAATTTTCAGGATGTTGATAGTGATAACGATGGTATTTACGATACGACGGAAGCTGGTGGTACTCCAGATGCGAACGGAGTTATAGCCGGATTCACCGATGGTGATGGAGACGGATTGGATGATAGCGTTACGGGATCACCATTACCATATCCAGATACTGATAGTGATGGCGTTAATGATGCCTTAGATTTAGATAGCGATAATGACGGTGTTTATGATCTTATTGAAAGTGGCCAGGGCGATACCGATGCTGACCAAGATGGTCGGGCAGATGGAGCTGATACAGGTACGGGAGCAGTAACTGGTGCTGCCTATGGTACACCGGTGGACACAATCAATACAGCAGGTGATAACCTTCCTGATTATTTAGATTTGGATAGTGATGATGATGGCATTCCGGATAATATAGAAGCCCAAACAACAGGAGACTATACAGCGCCCTCTGGTACTGATAGTGATAATAACGGTGTTGATGATGCTTACGATACCAATGGTGCACCAGTGACGCCAACCAATACGGATGCTGCCTTGGCAACAAGTGATGCGATCCCGGATTATTTAGATACCGATAGTGATGGTGATGGAACTTTAGATAGTGCCGAAGCGCCTGTTCCTTTCGGTGAAACCTACGCCGACCCAAATGGTAGTCTTGATGACCCAAATACACTACCCGATGAAGATACTGATAATGGCACAACGGGTGATGTTGATTTCCGTGATGACAACAATGATCTTGTTGATACTGATCAAGATGGGATTCCCGATATTACAGATGTCGATGATGACAATGATGGTATTTTAGACGTCGACGAAAGCTGTGGGACAGCAAGCGCAGATGCCAATTTCACAACAGGAGGTGGCACAGGTACAGTTACAGGAACGTTAAGTGATACATCAAATACTATAGTGTTTGATGTAACTTTTAATACGCAACCAAATGGAGCTAATGGCGGTTTTGGTAATTCTTCTGATTTGTTCCCACCTGCTGTTGCTGGTTTTTCAAATGCAGCTGGGTTTACTAGCACGCTTACCATTGCGCCGACTGGAAGTTTTACGTTAACCAGCTTAAGGGCATCTTCAGTAACTGTAGATTTTGTAGATGCAGGTACCTATGCATTTTCACAACCAGTAACTAATTTAGTGCAAAATAGTGGTAGTGGAACCTTCACCTTGTCAGGAGATGGACTTACGGTGACAGTAAGTGGTGGTGCAAATGTAGGAGGATTTACGGTCGATTTACTGAACCCTATTACTTCACCTTTTGATATTATTGCCACCACTTCGATAACTGATACATATACATATGTATTTTCTGCTGATATCGAATTATGTGATGATTTGGATGGAGATGGTATTCCTAACTCCTTAGATTTAGATTCTGACAATGATGGTATTCCTGATAATGTTGAAGCCCAAACCACTGCTGGCTGGCAGGCTCCGTCTTCTACAGTATTTGCTGCTGGCCCCTTTGCAGGATTACCTGATAATTATGGTGTTGGTATTACACCTGAAAATACTGATGGTACAGACAACATAGATACTTTAGATACCGATGCTGATAACGATGGGATATCGGATACTACTGAAGCGGATATTGACCTTTCGGGTGTCGATGCCAACAATAACGGGCTAGACGATATTGCCGATGTTGCTGCTAATACCGACATGATGCCGTATAATGTACCGCAAGGTAATATAACGAACCCTTCAACTGAATATCCGGATGAAAATGCACTAAACGATGTTGACTATCGTGAGGGGCCAGATTATGATAATGATGGTGTGATTGATAGTGTGGATTTGGACAATGACAATGATGGAATTTTAGATCGTGTTGAATGTCCCTTGCCCAATTTAACTCCAGTATCTGCTTCTAGTCCTGAAGCGAACAGCTGGGCACAGGGTCCCTACGCAGTATATGTAACAGGAGGAAATACGGATGGAAGTGGGCATACAAATTCCGGCTGGGATGAAGCAGCGCAGGAATTTGGAGGAACTCTCTCGAATGATAACGATTGGCCCGGATCAGGAGGAGAACAAGATATAACAGGATCCATTGATATTCCATTTGACAATGGCGTAGTTACCCTTACTTCCAATAGCACATCCACTAATTATAATGCGGGTGTAACCGGGAATGAACTGATAAGTGGTGGCACTGGGAATGCCCTACTGTTGGGCCAGGATTTTCCACCGCTACTTAATCTTCAAAATGGAGGGAATCCACAAATAATAACCGCCACGATTACATTTACTGAACCAGTTTCTGCATTCTCTTTTGAAATGTTGGACAATTTTGATACGCAGGGAAATCCTACAGAAAATTATACGGTTAGGGTAAATGATAATTTGGTTTTTCAAGCTCAAAACGGCCAGTTTGGCTCAGATGCTACGGGATTATTAACGGTTCAAGATGGCGATGGAAACAATCAACCTACTCAAATCACAGCAGGTAATAATACAGAGGCTTTTATAGGAATCGTTTCTTCTGGGCCTAAAATCAATAAAGTTGTATTTACCTACACGATTACTGCTACGACACCAACTGATGAACGTAATAATATTGGTATTGATAACTTCTATTGGGCAACGACCACTTTTTTATGCGATGTTGATGGTGATGGACTTCCAAATAGCTTAGACATCGATGCTGATAATGATGGTATTCCAGATAATGTCGAAGCGCAAGCTACAACAGGATATACGGCGCCTTCGGCAACAGGTGTAGTAGGTCAAGGGGATGTAGGACCTACCGGAATTCCTACGGCCTATGATCAGGTTAACGGATTAACACCTGAAAATACAGACGGAACGGATAATCCTGATTATTTAGATGTTGATTCCGACAATGACGGATTGCCTGATGTGATCGAGGCCGGATTCACAAATTTTGGTATTACAGGAGATGCCGATGGTGATGGTTTGGATGATACTTTTGACGATGTAGATACCGCAGCAGGTCCTTTTGACGTAAATGATGATCAAAATAATGGAGCCGCCGATCTGCCTAATCTAACAAATACAACAACATCTGAGGTTGATTATAGAGAAGCGAGCGATTTGGATAATGATGGTATTGCTGATCTTGTCGATCTTGATGATGATAATGACGGGATTCCCGATGCAGAAGAAGGATGTAGCTGGGCTGAAGTCGATTTTGACGTTACTAGAACAAGTACCACTTCTAATGGGGTTACCGTTACCGTTGGTGGTTTTTCTGGATATGGTAGTTTTCTAGGTTTTGACCGCGGTACAACTTTTTTCGATAATGCAGCCTATACCTTTCCCGATGGGTCCACTGAGCTGGATGCATCAGGATTTTTCTATGGGGGCATTTTAAATGCAGGGCAGTTAAATGACAATATTGTCTTTGATTTTACGGGTTCTCCGGTAAAAGAGGTGTATCTACATATTAATAGTCTCGATCAAATAAGAGCGGTATTTGACCCAGCTCTTAATCCTAATATACAAGCTGATGTAGTCTCAGGTAATGATTTTAATATCCTTGTCAATTCAGGAGTATTTGCAATTGGAGATAACAATATTGAACCTGCAGACGATGCTTCCGATAGAAACACCACTCAAGAAGAAGAAGATTTTCCAAATGGGCGATCTGCTGATCTAACGATTAGATTTAGCAGAACGGATAGTTTACCAATTACCCAGTTGAATGTAGGTATTCAGGAAAGAGAGAATGCAAATACAGATGGTGATGGAGGGAATTTTGCGATGCAGGTATTGGTTGAAGAAGATTTTGATGGCGATGGTATTCCTAATTGTAATGATCTGGATAGTGATAATGATGGGATTTTTGATGTTGTAGAAAGTGGTAATCCACTGGTAAGTGATCCGGATAATGATGGTATTGTAGGAACGGGAACACCGGTAGTGGGAACGAACGGTATTCCGGATATAGCTGAAGATGGTGGTGCTGATGGCGCAGGAGTTAGTTCGCTGCCCCTGGATTCTGATGGCAATGTGAACGATGGTCCTAACTATTTAGATATAGATGCCGATGATGATGGTATTCCTGATAATGTTGAAGCGCAAGCCACAGGGGCATATACGGCACCAGCTGGTGATGCAGCTACCAACAATGGCGTGGATACTAACGCTGGTGTTGCACCAGAAGATACTGATGGTGATGGTATACCAGATTATATCGATACTGATGCTGATAATGATGGTATTAATGATGTTTTTGAGGCCGGTCAGGGTACTTTTACAGGCACCGATACCGATGGTGATGGTTTAGATGATGGCTTTGATACGAGTGACGATAGTGTAAGTGGTACTCCTGATGTAAATGACAATCTAGATACGGGAGCAAGTGGTACTCCGGACTCTGATGGCAATAATGACAATATTGCTAACGGAGCGACTACTGATGTCGATTTTAGAGATGCACTTGATACAGATTCTGATGGTATTCCTGATGTTGTTGATCTCGATGATGATAATGACGGTATTCCTGATCTTACAGAGTGTCCAATTAACTATGTTAATATCACTGCTGCAACATTGGGAATTAATGGAAGCCCATTTTCAAATACTGATATTACGAATGTTGACATTAGTGATGCATTTGGATTTCCTGCAAACAGCGGGGCGATTGTTATTTCTGCGACAGGATTAAATAGTGATAATGGGAATCGACTTGTTGTAGGAGCAGATCCATCAGTAAGTGACGAAAGTACATTTGCTATATCCGGTACTGCTGCTTCAAGATTGAGAGCCGAGCTAGAACATGGACGAACACTTGGAGATACTCAAGTAGATGGAATTCGATCATTAGATGGAGTAGCGTATACTCAAATCACGTCGCTAAATCCAAATTTTGTTGAGCAAAATTCTCCTCCGACATATAGTGTCTTAAATACAGGTGGCGGAGCAAACCCAGATTCGTTTGTTTGGCAATCTGCTACAAGTGGAGTAACAAATTTTAGTTTGTTTACAACCAATCCAGGAACCAGCTCAGTAATAAGAATAAGATTGTCGCTGGAACCAGATTTTGACGGAGATGGAATTCCCAACTGTCTTGATGCTGATTCCGATGGGGATGGGATCTCCGATATCATTGAGGCAGGTGGTACCGATACGGATGGTGATGGTCAAGTTGACTACCCAACACCAGGAGACCCAACAAGTATGACAGATGCTGATAACGATGGTTTGGCTGATGAGGTTGATGATGTTGGAGGTTCAGTGACTACAGGAACTCCACTTCCTGTCCCGAATGCAGATGGTTCAGGCGGACCCAATTACTTAGATATAGATGCCGATGATGATGGTATTCCTGATAATGTAGAAGGACAACCTACCGTAGGATATAATCCTCCTGCAAACGCAGATACTGATGGCGATGGTATCGACGATGCCTACGATCCGGATAATGGCGGTACAGCAATTGTACCAGAAAATACAGATGGTACTGACACTCCGGATTATATTGATACAGATGCTGATAATGATGGTGTTGATGATATTTTAGAAGCCGGACAGTTATTGGGCGGCAATACTCCGGCAGATTTGGGCACGGATACTGATGGTGACGGATTGGATGATATTTTTGACGATAGCGATGATACTGCTACAGGGATACCTGATGCAAATGATAATTTGAATGGTGGCGCAGCGGATACTGATAATGATGATATTCCTGGAACTCCGGAAGTAGATTTTAGAGAAATTGAAGACTCCGACAATGACGGGATAGCAGATGCTTTAGATCTTGATGATGATAATGATGGCATTCCGGATACGGCAGAAAGCGGAGGGATCGACCCAAGTGCCGATGATGATAATGATGGTATACCTAATTTTGAAGATTCCGATTTCCCTGGATTTGCAGATGTGAATGGAGACGGAGTCAATGATAATTTAGATGCTGATGGCGATGGTATTCCAAATCACTTAGATAAAGACGGAGATAACGATGGAATTCCTGATATTATTGAAGCTGGCGGTACGGATACTGACGGTGATGGAGAAATAGATTATCCAACACCGGGCGATCCTACCAGTATGACCGACGCCGATGGTGATGGTTTAGCTGATGAGGTAGATACTATTGACAGTGGTAGTGGTCCTGGTGAAGTAACAGGAGGAACACCACTTCCAGCTCCTAACACTGATGGTGCGGGTGGACCGGATTACTTAGATATTGATTCAGATAATGATGGGATTGTTGACAACATCGAGGCGCAATCAACTTTAGGATATATACCTCCTTCAGGTAATGATACTGATGGCGATGGAATTGATGATGCCTACGATCCTGATTGTACAGGTGCTAATTGCGCAGGAGTTACTGGAAGCCCAATTATTCCAGTTGATACCGATGGCAATACGGCTGAAAACCTTCCTGATTATCGCGATACTGATAGTGATGATGATGGTGAAAGTGATACCATAGAAGCATATGACACCGATAATGATGGAGTACCAGATACAGTACCGTCTAACACTGATGCAGATGGAGACGGTTTAGATGATGCTTTTGATAACGATGATGCAGATCCCGATCCTACAAACGGTAATCAAACTGCAACGAATCCATTTCCCGATACAGATAGCCCTGGCGGTGAACCAAACTGGAGAGAGGAGCCAATCGGGCTCACCATCACCAAAACCGATACTTTAGTTGATGGTGGTGATGGGTTACAAGCAGGAGATACCATTACCTATGTGTTTACCGTAACGAATACAGGCGATACCGATCTCACCAATGTGACGGTTACAGATGCATTGGTCACGGTAACAGGTGGGCCATTGGCAACATTAGCTGGTGGGGCAAGTGATACAGGAACATTTACGGCTTCGCACACGATCACTCAAGATAATATCGATGCAGGTAGTTTTAGTAATAGTGCTGTTGCAACCGGAGAAGATATTAATGGTAATACGGTGACTGCTTTATCGGATGATCCCGATGACACTACAGATGTCGATGGTGATAATGATGGCAATCCAGACGACGATACCGTGACAGTATTATCTAGAACCGACGGCATTACGATAACCAAAGAAGATACGTTAAATGATGGTGGAGACGGTGTAAACGCTGGTGACACTATTACTTACATATTTACAGTAACCAATACAGGAAACACAACCTTAACCAATGTTGCTGTAACAGATCCTGGGGTTGTCATTAGTGGAGGGATTTTACCGACACTCGCTCCTGGAGCAGTTGATAGTTCAACTTTTAGTGGTACGTATGTGATTACACAAGCCGATATTGATAGTGGTAGTTTTACGAACAAAGCGACAGTTTCTGCTACCTCGCCCTTAGGTCCTGTTACCGGACTTTCCGATGATCCTGATGATACTAGTAATAGTGTGGATGATGATGGGGATGGAAATCCTGATGATCCTACCGTTACAGATCTTCCTCAAACTACGGGAATTGAATTAATTAAATCGGCAGCGGCAGCTCCGGATGGATCATACGATACCCTTGGAGAAGAGATTGTATATACCATAAGTGCCACGAATACTGGTAATATTACCTTGACCAATGTGGTGGTGACTGACCCTAATGCGGATCCTGGAACGATCACTCCGGTTGATGCTGCAAATACAGCACTGGCTGCCAGCCTTCCACCGGGAAGCACCGTGGTTTTCGAGGCTAGACATGCCATTGTACAAGCCGATTTAGATGCGCAACTTGTATCTAATCAAGCCAGTGTGACGAGTGAAGATCCTGATAGTAATCCGATTGAGGATACGGCATCAGACAATCCAAATACTCCAGCTGCTGACGATCCTACCGTGGTTTCATTAGATGGAGATGCACAATTAACAGTAACTAAAACTGATGATGCAGCCGCTGATGGTGCTTATGATACCTTAGGAGAAGTAATTAATTATACGATAGTAGTAGAGAACACCGGAAATGTGAATCTTACTAATATTACGGTAAGTGATATCAATGCTGATAGTGTAAGTCCTGCTAATGCGGCTAGTCTTGCCCCTGGTGGGACCACCACTTTTACCGCAACACACACAATTACGCAGACTGATCTTGATGCCGGTGAAGTAGTAAATACAGCTGTCGCCACAGGTGATGATCCTAATTCAGCTCAGGTAACCGATACTTCTGATGATCCGGATACTGCTGCGGCCGATGATCCTACTACAACACCAGTAGTTAAAAATCCTGAGTTAACAGTGACTAAAGTTGATATGGCGGCACCGGATGGGGCATACGATACAATTGGAGAAGTAATCACGTACGATATAGAAGTATCGAACTCAGGAAATACTACATTAACCAATGTGGTCATTACCGATCCTAATGCTGATTTGGGTAGTATTAATCCAGCTAGTATTCCTACTTTGTTACCGGGAACAACTGCAACGGTAGGGGCAACTCATACAATTACTCAAGCTGATATTGATGTAGGAATCGTGACAAATCAGGCAACGGTTACTGCTGATGATCCTGATGGAAATGAGATAACAGCAACGTCTGATGATCCAGATGTGGGAGGAACTGATGATCCTACTAATACACCAATATCTCAGACTTCAGGCGTCGAGCTGACTAAAGTGGTATTACCATTGAACCCTGCTGATCCATCTGATTTGTATGATACTGTTGGAGAAGCCATTCGGTATCGAATTACTGCTACTAATACAGGAAATGTTACGCTTATCGGAGCATCAATTACCGATCCTAATGCCGACGCCGGTAGCATTAGTCCTGCAACGGCAGATATTCCTGCAGGAAGTAGTGTTGATTTTACAGCATTGCATACCATAACACAAGCTGATATTGACAATGCAGAAGTTGTTAATCAGGCAACGGTAAGTGTAGACGATCCTTTAAATCCTGGGACACCACTTACAGAAGTGTCTGATGATCCGAATACACCAGCTGATAATGATCCAACAGAAATAACAGTACCCCAGGTAGGAGAATTGACGGTTGTGAAATCAGTTACCAGTGTAGGACCATACGATTCCGTAGGCGATGTAATTACTTATAGCATAGTGACCACAAATTCGGGTACTATTACATTGAGTGATGTTATGGTTACTGATCCAAATGCGGATCTAGGAAGTATCCAAGGAGGCACGATTGCGTTATTATCCCCTGGAAATAGCTTCACCGCGACAGCAACGCATACTATTACACAAGCTGATATTGATGCAGGCGAGGTAGTGAATACTGCAAGTGCTGCTGGTATCGAACCCGTTGCAATAGGGGGTAATCCAACTCCAACATTTGATTCAAATGAAGTGACCACTCCGGTTGACCAGGTATCAACCTTGGTGATTTCAAAATCGGCCGATCCGCCAACAGATGACGGATTTAACGAAATTGGTGAGATCATAACATACTCCATCACTGTGGAAAATACAGGGACTACTACCTTAACTAATATAATAGTTAGTGACCCGAATGCCGATCCAGGCAGTATTACTCCAGCTACCATATCTAGTTTAAATCCAGGTGCTAGTGTACCATTGGTTGCGAGCCATACCATTACACAAGCTGATTTAGATGCAGGTAATGTTACCAATACAGCAAGTGTTGCTGGTGATGATCCACAAGGTAATCCGGTAAGTGATACGCAATCTGATGATCCTAACACACCTGCACCGGATGATCCTACAATAACTGATTTAAGTCAAGAAGGTGCATTAAGTGTTACAAAAACAGCACTTCCCGAACCAACCGATGGATTGTACAATGCAGTTGGTGAGGTGATTAACTATGACATTGTTGTGACGAATACGGGTAATGTAATGTTAAATACCATTACCATTAGCGATACCAATGCCGATGGTGGTGTAGTAACGCCGAACACTATAGCAAGTTTAGCACCAGGGGCTAGCGAAACGGTGGTGGCGCAATACACGATTACTGCCTCTGATCTGACTAATGGTTCAGTTACCAATGTGGCTACCGCTAGCGGTTTTGATCCTTCAGGTACACCAGTAAGTGATGATTCTGATGATCCGCTTAATAGTGCTGATGTTGATAATAACGGTGATGGTGATCCCGATGACCCAACTGTTGTTGGAACACCTCAGGTACTCGATCTTCAAATGAATAAAATCATTAATACGGATCGATTTACTGCTGTAGGTGATCAAGTGACTTTCGTAATTCAGGTAATTAATAATGGAAATGTACCATTGACTAATGTCATGGTAACAGACCCACTTATCGATAGTAACTCCAATGATTTCTACACAACTAGTACCACGATCGACCTGTTAGAGCCGGGAAGAACATTTACCGTTGGTGCTGTGCATGTAATTACTCAGGAGGATGTAGTGGCAGGAGTTGTGAGTAATACTGCTTCAGTTTCAGCCTTGATCAATGGCGGTCCTGAAGTAACACAGGACTCCAATCAAGTAGATGCTTTTCTAGACAGCGATGGTGACGGTATCCTCAATATTGACGATCTAGACGATGACAATGATGGAATTACCGATCTCGAAGAGCAGAATGGCGACCCTGATTTGGATACCGATGGTGATGGTATTATCGATAGTCAAGATTTAGATAGTGATGGCGATGGTATTCTGGACATCTATGAAGCAGGTCATAATGCCAACGATGCTGACGGAGATGGTCGATTGGATGGCCCTGTTGGATCAGACGGCATTCCTGATTCGGTTCAAGATTCACCAAATGGCGGAGCTGTCAACTACACACCAACAGATACGGATGGAGATGGAATTGACGACTTCCAGGATATCGACGATGATGGAGATAATATTCTTACAGCAGATGAAACTCCTGATCCTGATGGCAATGGAAATCCTTCGGATGCGATTGATACCGATGGTGATGGTACACCTGATTATTTAGAACCTAATAATAGCAATGGAGAGGAAATAGAAGTATTTAACGGATTCTCCCCGGATGGTGATGGTAAGAATGATGTATTTACGATAAGAGGTGTTGAGAATTTCCCAGAAAACAATCTTGAAATTTATAATCGCTGGGGGGTATTAGTGTATGAAGCTAATGGTTATGGTCAAAGCGGTAAATTCTTCCGCGGACTTTCAGATGGAAGGGTCACGATAGCTCGAAATGAGGAGCTACCAGTAGGAACATATTATTACATATTCACGTATGTAAACGGTTCCAATACGACCATTGAAAAATCAGGATACTTATACATCAACCGATAATCGAATAGCAATGAAAACTATATATAATAACACGTCTGTAAACAAAATAGTCCTTAACAGATTACTGCTTAAAGAAAGTGGAGTAGTCCAAAGGCTTAATGTAACGATTCTTTTCTTGCTTTTACTGCTGTCTGGAATTAATGAAATCAGTGCGCAGCAAGATGCGCAATACACCCAATATATGTATAATACGATCAGTGTAAATCCCGCCTATGCTGGTAGTAGAGGTGTTTTTAGCGCGCTTGGATTGCATCGTTCACAATGGGTAGGGCTCGATGGAGCGCCAACGACACAAACAATAAGTCTGAATACACCATTGGATGATGAAGGTAAATTGGGCCTGGGAGTCTCTTTTGTTAATGATGAGATAGGACCCAGTGAAGAGCAGTACCTCTTTGTTGATTTCTCATATTCGATTGATACCTCGGAAGATGCCAAGCTTTCTTTTGGACTAAAAGCAGGAGGAAATATACTAAATGTCGACTTTACAAAACTTGGCATTTTCGAACCCGGAGATCCGAGGTTCGAACAAAATATAGATCAACGTTTTTCACCAAATATCGGTGTTGGTTTGTATTGGCATAGTGATGAATGGTATGTGGGGTTGTCAGTGCCTAATCTTTTAGAAACGGAGCACTATGATAAAAGTAGTAGCGATACTAGCGAGACGTTTCTGGCGAGAGAACGCGTTAATTATTATTTAATTGGAGGCTATGTTTTTGATTTGAGTTCAAGCTTAAAATTGAAACCGGCTGTATTGACCAAATATGTAGAAGGAGCACCATTACAAGTTGATCTTTCTGCAAATCTGTTGATAAACGAAAAATTCACGCTGGGTGCGGCATATCGATGGAGTGCTGCCTTAAGCGCGATGGCAGGTTTTCAAATTACTGATAACTTGGCAATTGGCTACGCTTATGATTTTGAAACTACAAAACTGCGTAGATTTAATTCGGGCTCACATGAGATCTTCCTGAGATTTGAACTATTTAATAATGTAAGCGGAGTATACTCACCTAGATTCTTTTAGAAATTATGGCAATCATGAAAAAATATATATCCCTACTGTTAGTTGTTCTTAGTACTGGTCAACTAATAGCACAATCAAGTAAAGTTGAAAAAGGAGATCGTAGTTATAAAGCATACGATTATCAAAAAGCAATCGATTTATATAAGGATCAAGTTGAAGGAGAAGTCGGCACAGAAAATGAAGTGATCGAAAAAATAGCAAATGCATACTACTTCAATGCCGATTTTGTGAATGCAGAGGAATGGTACAGAAAGTTAACAAGCAATGCCAGTGTTGATGTTAATCCAGAAGCATATTATCGTTTTTCACAATCACTAAAGGCAAATAAAAAGTATTCAGAGGCAGATAAATGGATGGACACATTTATCAAATCTAAACCAGCGGATAGCAGGGGTAAGCGCTTTGTTGAAATTCGAAATTATCTTGAAAAAATAGCAGAGAATAGTGGGCGTTTTACTATAGAGTCACAATCGTTTAATACGAAGTTTAATGATTTCGGACCTAGCTTCTACGGGGACAAGTTGTTGTTTTCTTCTGGTCGTGCGCTAATAGGTTTTCAAGTGAAAAAGCATCTGTGGAATAATGCTTCTTTATATGATATTTACGAAGTTTCGCAGGAGCTAACTGATACGCTTGGTAAAAAAAGAAAGATTAAAAAGCTCAAAGAGATCAATACAAAACTACATGAATCGACCTCAGTAGTTACAAAAGACGGTAGCACCATGTACTTTACGCGAAACAATCTCTACAAAGGTGAAGTTGGTAAAGACACTATCGGCAATATCCTATTAAAACTGTTTAAAGCGACTAAAAATGATAGAGGAAAATGGGATAATATAATGCCGTTGCCATTTAATGGTGAAACCTTCTCAACAGGGCATCCGGCCTTAAGTGATGATGAAAAAACCTTGTATTTTACCTCTGACAGACCTGGAGGTATCGGTGCAGCTGATATTTATCGTGTAGCCATTAAAGGTGATTCTTATGGAGATATTGAGAATTTAGGCCCTACTGTTAACACCGAAGGTAGAGAGAGTTTTCCCTTTCTCACTAAAAGTAACAAACTCTTTTTCGCATCGGATGGTTTTTATGGTTTGGGCGGTTTAGATGTTTTTATGGTTGATGTAAATACGTTAGATACTACAAGTGATACCAAACTGGTATACAATGTTGGAGAACCTATAAATAGTCCAAAAGATGATTTTGGTTTCATCATAAATGAAGATACAAACAAAGGATATGTTGCTTCAAACAGAGCAGGCGGCATGGGCGGTGATGATATTTATGGTTTTACCAGAACTAAAATGCTTGTAACCAAATGCGACGGTGGTATTAGTGGATTAGCTTTTGAAACTCATTTTCAAAAGCCACTACCCGGAGCAACACTCGTTTTAAAAAATAGTGAAGGTGAGGAAATTGCAACTACCGTATCAGATAGTCAGGGTAAGTTCACTTTTGATGCAAGCT
Source organism: Spongiivirga sp. MCCC 1A20706 (assembly GCF_046524175.1). NCBI lineage: Bacteria > Pseudomonadati > Bacteroidota > Flavobacteriia > Flavobacteriales > Flavobacteriaceae > Spongiivirga > Spongiivirga sp. MCCC 1A20706. The sequence goes on along the minus strand of NZ_JBEFZF010000003.1, from coordinate 492,446 downwards.
GTGCTAATGAAGATTATGTGATTGAAGGAACAAAAGCTGGGCATGAGAAGGGAACAACTTCATGTAGTTTAACTGTAGCAGAAAGCACTAAAGAGGTACAGGTGGATTTACTAGAACTACCGCCGTATGAAGGAGATGATGTTGCCAAAATACTAAATTTAAGACCGATTTATTTTTCCCTAAATAAGTCATTTATCAGAAAAAGTGAGGAACCTGAACTTACAAAAGTTTTAAATTATATGAGGGAAAACCCAACTGTTAAGATTGAGATCAGATCGCATACCGATAGTAGAGGTAGTGATCCGTATAATTTGAAATTATCTGACAGGAGAGCAAAATCTACGGCACAATGGATCATTGATCAAGGTATTGCTGCCGACCGTATCAGCGGGAAAGGATTTGGAGAGACACAGTTAAAAAACGAATGTAAAAATGGTGTGCGTTGCAGTGATGCAAAACATGAAGAAAATCGAAGAAGCGAATTTATTATTGTTAGCAAGTAGTGCTAATAATCTGTATTAACCATGAAAAGCTATCCTAGAGATGGCTTTTTTTATTAGCGGTCTTCCTTGCGATATACAAACTTATGTCCGCTCCAGTCATCATTAATAGCGGCTACTTTGACGTCGACAAGTCCAATATCCAGACCGCATTGCATCACATCAAATTTATCAATTGAAGATGGTATTTTAGAGGTTTTTTTAGGCCAACTTACCCAAATGGCACCAGCTTTTTTCAGCACCTTCTTTGCTGCTAAAAAGAACGTTTTAAGTTCATCTTTGGTGCTGGCAAAAAAATGAACGATATCGACTAGATTATCATGATGAATATCTTCTATCAACATAACATCAGAAGGAAAGTCTCTAAAAAAGTTGAGATAGGATGTTGGTGTATTGAAAACCAGCACTTCATAACCCGATTTAATGCCTAATTTTTTAGCGAGTGGTGTGCCTGAATAACCGGAGGTAGCCATATCTATATTATTTCATATTGACTCTTCATATAGTCTATAGATAAGCCAATAAGTTCAGCTAAAACAACCTTGTCAACGTCTGCTAACTGCTTTACATATAAACAAGAAACACCCGTTTCAAATTTACCAAGTTCCTTTAATAGTGCTTCATAGCGATAAAACCCTGCAATAACATAAATAACCAGAAACTTTTTTCGTTGACAAAATCCGGTGAGAAACCACCGACCTTCACGACCATTTTTTTGAGTGTATTTATATTCACCAAAACCAACCATACTACCACGCCAAATTTTAGGAGGTTGTTTGGTAATATGTGACATCATGTCAAACAGCGTCTTACAGTCTGCTTCTTTTTGAGCATCACCTATTTTATCAATTACGGCCTTTACCTCGGGATATTGATCAATCATAGTTTAAAGATAAAAAGATGAATTTAATTCTTGACTTTTCAAAAACGTTAATCCAATAAAAAAGACGATCATTACGGTCGTCTTTTATTATTTGCTATAGTAATACGTTTTACCGACAGGGAAACGCTAATTCCTACCAGACATTACGCCACCATCGGTATCCCAAATAGCCCCTGTTACCCAGGATGCCTTGTCAGAAAGTAAATACGAAATGGTGTTGGCTACATCTTGTGCTTTACCATTCCTTCCTATTGGATGAAAGGCATGGAAGTTTTGTAAAGCATCATTCGCTTCTTGTTTACCGCCAAAAACACTTTCGTAAACCGGGGTTTCTACCACAGCAGGTGACACCGCATTGACACGAATATTATGATCGGCCAATTCCATAGCCAAATGTTGGGTTAGGCTGTGTAAACCTGCCTTCTGCATAGAATATGCTGAAGATGGCGTTGCCTTGACCGCTTGTTTTGCCCACATAGACCCGACATTTACGATAGCACCACCATCTGTTGCAGCCATTTTTTTTGCTGCCACCTGGGTGATGAAAAAGAAGCCGCGGTTCAGGTTTAAATAGGAATCATAATCTGCCTGTGTATGGTCTAAAAATGCTTTTGGACCAAAAATACCCGATGCATTTACCAGGTAATCAAGGTTATCAAGTGCGTTGATGGTTTCATTTAACGCATGTACTTGTGCTTCGTTGGTGATATCTACTTTGTGGGTATACAAATTGCCATTGGTCTCATCTTTAAAGGCATTTAGTTTGGCGTCACTTGTACCAACAATATGAACTTCTACACCTTCTTTTAATAAATTTTCGGCAGTAGCTCTTCCAATACCACTACTTCCTCCTATAATGAATGCTCTTTTTCTCATTTTTTTAAAAATTAAATTGAGAAACAAAATTAGATGGTAGTATTTCCTGACATGATGTGATTAAAAGAGAAAAAATGGTAGTATTAGGAAATCGGCGGATATTTCTGATATGCTGCCCCATGGTATTTAAAACCGTCATGTACTTTTCCTGAAAATCACCGAATACAAGAAGACTGTTCTACTTTATATATCATCTAATAAAAAATCATGCGGTAGTGTATCCCCCATGCGTTGCGCTCCCATATGCCCTTCAAAGTACATTTGATCAACTGGATAATAATTGCCAAAATCATCAACGTAAATTTCGTTACTATAGGTACTGATTTTAGAGTGTGGTAGATTTTTATATTGAATGACCAGAATATCTGAAATTTTAATGGCATTGACTCCATTTTCTTTTCTGACACCAATTACCCGCCGCGGACTGAGTTTTAGCTTAGAGTCTCTTCTGAATAGCCTAAAGCCTTCTTTTGATACCTTATTATTAACAACTGCTCTTAGAAAATGCATTTTAGAACCTTGATAGGTTTCCATTCGTCGTCGTTGGGTCTCTGGGGTGGTCAATCTTTCAAGAGTACTATAAAAACTATGCCCGGCATACGACACATTTTTGACATTAAACTTGTTCTTATCAGGATTCGCTGATCCATATATTAATTCAAACTTATGGAGACGCACTGTAATTTGATACTTCAAGCGATCATTAACGATGATAAGAGGATCTTTACAAAATGCGACCAATTTTTTATCCTTTTCCAGGTACGTTAGTACCAGATCGTCTTCATTTAGAATCGTACATGATTTACCATTGTCGGTATTGCCCAAATAATGGGTTTTAAATTGGTTTAGTTTTACGTCTCTTGTCCAATCATTGGGTGATAGAATGACCTCTGATAGCGGTACTATTTTTTCCTCCATCTCAATGCGCAAAAATTGTCGGTCGTTCACCTGTGAAAATGTAATCGTTTGATAGCCGATGTATGAAATCACCAGCGGGGTCGTGAGATTTTTGTTGTAAGACAGTTTAAACCGTCCCTTTGGCCCTGTTACGGTACCCACGGTAGTATCATCAAAATAAACCGACACCCCCTCAAGCGGATCACCACTAACCAAATCAGTCACTACGCCTTGAACCGATTGCGCATGGATACAACTTGAAAGCGATAAAATAGTGATAATAATAATAAGGTGTCGCAGCATCAGGGTCTTTACGTATTTAATTAAAAATGTTCTTTCTAAAGATAATTAGAAGTGATTATACTTTAAAATGGAGGATTTTTTTTAACGGTACTTTATCGTTATTTCGTTTTAGCTGTTCGTATTTGGAAAATTAAATTGTGGAAATGTCGCGAAGTGCAGGAATAATTGATAGCGCTAGAAAGCATGCACCAACATAAAAATGAAGTAGTGATTGGTAAAGTAATCCATTTATATGTAATTTTCCAGTACTGCAGTTAATCGACCTATGAAAGCAAAGGAACTTCAAGAATATTGGACCGACCGTTACCATGAAAATAGAACCGGCTGGGATATAGGCTATGTGTCTACGCCGCTAAAGGAGTATGTTGATCAGTTAGAAAATAAAAACCTAAAGATTTTGATACCTGGTGCCGGCAATGCGTATGAGGCCGAATACTTATTTAATAGTGGATTTAAAAATGTTTTTGTAATGGATATTGCTGAGGTGCCACTGGCAGCCTTTAGAAAACGAAACCCTGATTTTCCCGAAAATCAATTATTACAAGAAGATTTTTTTAGTCATCAGGATACATATGACCTCATTATTGAGCAAACTTTTTTTTGTTCATTTCCGCCATTGGATGAAATGAGAAGTGCGTATTTCAAGCAAATGGCAAATTTGCTTCATAAAAATGGGAAGTTAGTCGGTTTGTGGTTTGATGTTCCACTAACGGGTGATATGGAAAAACGCCCTTTCGGAGGTGATAAAGAATCGTACCTATCGTATTTAAATCCCTATTTTAAAGTCGACACCTTTGAACGAAGTTATAACTCCATCCCGGAACGACAGGGTAATGAGTTGTTTGGAATTTTAATAAAGAAATAATAATAACGTTTAGAAAAACGATTCTATTGAAAGCCAATGATGTCAAGTAAATATTTTGGACATGCTTTCAATTAAATTTGTAGGTGTCAAAGTGGACATTTTATTTACGAATCTAAAACACAATTGATGAAAACTATTTCAATTCTCTTGTTACTTTTTTGCGGTTTAAACAATTCCTTTTCTCAGGACCAGCAGAAAAATCTCCAAAAAGTGGAAGGATGGTATTTTAGGGCGATAAGCGGCTATCCTGCTTCGGTTACTTTTGAACCAATTGTGCTATTTAAAGATGGATCGTACTATGAAATAACGGATGAGGCTTTGGTTGATTTAGACTTTTCAAAATCAAAAAAAGAACAAAAGAATCTTTGGGGGACTTGGAAAAGAAATAGTAACATTTTCACGCTAACCGACAACAATGGTAAATCCAATGAATACGACCTAGATTCTGGAAATTGGTTTAAAGCCTTTCCCTTTGAAAGTTCAATAAACCTAAAGGGCACTTACGAGAAAATTTCTGGTGGTGATTTTGGTAATGGGCTTTACGCACTTTTTAATTCGCAGTTGGTATTTTTAGATGATCTACATTTTACGCACTCAAAGAACAGTGGAACTATATCTTATGGTTCCAGCGCCTGGCAAAGTGATAAAAAATCCGGGAAATATGTTATTGATGGAAATCTTATCGAATTTGAATACAATGACGGCCGGAAAGTTCGCCTTTCATTTGCCATTGGCGCAGAGGGTGATAATGTTATGGATACGGATATGCTTTTTATTGGAGGAAAAGCCTATGTAATAGATTGATATGGCTATGAAAGTTTAATAAAACAATTGCAATAACCACGCGAAACCATCTTCTTTTAAAATATCGACTCAAAAAATCATAAAAAGGTAAAGAACCGAATCAATCGTTTGCCTTTATATGTTCCTAAAACCCCTAGGTTTGGTCAATGCCGATTGTTTTCGTGCAGCAAGCTGCGCTTTCCTTTTCTTGGGGCCAAAAAATGGTTCATCCGAAAGACACTCTCGTAGTTCGCTTAATGTAGCCTTTTTAGCGTGAATGGTAGACGGCTCTTCACCTTCTGGTAAACCCTGCCATCGCATAAAAACAAATACATTTTGTGTGCCACAGCTGTCTAGCCAATTCGTAACACCGGGATCTTTAGCACTAATGACGAATCGATATTCATTATTGGCGTTTAGCTGCGCTTGCGCCGCTGTTAAACTGGTTTGTCGTTGGCAAAAATCAAGTGCATTAAACCAAAAATCACCTATTTGAATGGATTGATATTTCGCCTTCGATTTTGATACGGTGATCATGATTGCATCATCAGGTCCCATTACAAAAAATCCAGCGGCATTCCATTGACCAGGCAAACCGCTACCATCTTGCGTGGGGCGTGGTTGGCTTAAATAATCGCTTGCAAGGTTCGCCCGTAGACGATCTACAAATTTTACCCAACCTTTAGTAGCGTTAATTAAGTATTTAGACGCTCGTGCGTATTGATCATTTAGCAATGTAGGCGTAAGGTTAGCATTAGGCCGACCTACGGTATCAACACGCTCAATGTACCAGGTGCCACCTTTTTCTTTATCCCAATCCATAAAACTTTCCCGAATAAGCACACTGTTTGCCTCAAAATCATCTTTATAATTTTTTAACCAATTTTCTGCTCCTTCTGGTTTCTCTCGGCTTATATAAAGTTCAAAGGTATCATCACTTCTGAGATTCAATTTTTCGCCATCGATTTGATCCACGGTGATAGGACTTGTCAAGTTTTCGTTATAGCCAGGATTACCAGCACCGACCTGAATTTCAAGAGATGCACTGGTTCCCTTTTTACCGCGTATGATATAGATGCCATCTGAGGCGATAGTAGCCGCAAAATACTTGTTGTCAGGATTGTATAAACCATACTGATTATGCTGATTCATTACCCTAAATTCAGGATGAAGCGGGTCATGAACAACAAAGCCTTCATCTAGTGCGGCTGCTATTTGGTGTTTAAGCTGCTTTTCTGCTGCGGCCAGTTCTTGTTCTGGATTAGGACTAAAAGCATACCATGGTGCTGTTAACATGATGCCTCTTGCTTGTTCAATTGCTTTAGCAAATTGAAGCACTCCGTTTAATTCTGTTTGTAAATCATTCATAATGAGAAGAATATTGTTGTAAATAATGTATAATAAAACTAAAGACGTTTACCATTGTTGGCTATACTAGTTCCGCCATTTAGTGATAACGAATTAAAGAATATCAACCTTCGGTTGGTCAACCACTATTCGGATAAAAAGCTAAAATTCAAAAACTTAATGCATATTGAGTTTAAAAGGTCTTCAGTTGCTGGGTTACGTCCCAATCCTTGATTTAATCCACCTAAAGCAAAGCTTTTAGAAATTTCAACTAATTCATCACTAAAAATAGCGGGATCGTAGTCGCCTAAAAATTTTGTTGCGGTTTGTTCCAATTCATCAAAGGCTGATGGTTGCCTAGAAATAGCAATAAATAATGCATTAAGTGCGATGCCTCTAGCTTTGCCCGCTACTATAGTATTATTGCTCATTTGTGATACCTTAAATGTGCCCACAAATTTTGTTGCTGTACTATCTAGGTTATTAAGTGCCTCGGGTTGTCTTGCTATGGCATTAAACAATTCGCTTATTGCAATACCTCTAGCTTCCGTGTCTGCGTTAAAATTACTACTCATGTTTGAAGGATCGAATGCTCCCAAAAATTGGGTTGCTGCACCATCTAAAACCTCAAATGCCTCTGGCTGCCTTGCAATTGACTGAAACAAAGTTGCCAATGCTCTTCCACGTTCTACAATGGTACTATCGGTAAATGGTAACAACTCTGTGAAGTCAGTATAAATTTCTTCGGAGGCACGTATGAGTACATCAGCTGCCTCGGGTTGTCTTGCAATAAACTCAAAAAGACTTTTTATTTGACTCATTTTTACTGCATTTATATCAAACACATCATTACTTTCAATCAGTGTTGAAATGGAGTCTAATAACCTATTTTGCTCTGCTTGTACAAGGCTTAGACTATCGTTTAGCGTTCTCACCTCTCTTTCTAAGTCTTCTATTTCGTTAGCATTACAACTACATAATAAAATAAAGACTGTTCCCAGTAGGGTACCTAATAAATTTTTCATGGCTTTGGATTTTGAATTGTTTATATCTTACTAGTATCATTAAGCTGTAAATCTTTATGATTTAGGTATTTAGACTTACAATACTTAATCGCTGTACAATATTACTTTGGCGTCGTGTTTTGTTCAACAAAAACAGAGTGAAGAGGAAAAAGAAGCGCTGAAGCCGAAAAAAACATGTTAACCTTGCTGTTCGAAGTACGCAATCTAGAAACACTATCTTCAGGAAGATATCCTTATGTGTAATGATAACACCAGCTTAAGAAAAAACTGGAGTAAAAAATGATAAACTTTTAGTAGCTAATATTGACGGTGATTGGACTACGATGGAATTTAAAGCTTACTTTGGTGCCATCATCTTGATACTAAACTACATTGAAATAAGAGCGAACTTAAACAACCACGTTATCAATAAAGTTCAAATAAAATATAATAAAGTATAGTAGTTGTTTAGCTGGCTCAAAACCTAATTCATAATGCCCCATTTTAAATTTTTCATTTGCGGAGTCGGAGAGGGCCGAGCGTAAAGAAAATGTCCAGTGGATATTTTTAGCGCAGGAGCCAGTTGATGTGTCTGCCTCGAATATATTCGTTAAAAGACTTGAGTGACTCCTCCTTTTGTTTAAACTCCTATTTTGATATGTTAACAAGGAAAGCAATGGGAATTACAGTATAGCTAAGTTCAACAAAATGAATTGTTTATTGATGAAAACAAAAGCTTAAACAGAATAATTTTCCTATTCGTTTTAACATTTTTTTATTATTTTTACTAGAGTGATATTTGATTCTTTCCCTAACTATCAAATAAAATAATCTCTTTCAACAATAGGAGATTAAAAAATAAAAAGACGAATTGTACCAAAACATTTTTTGGTGCGATTACGGGCTATTGATATACTATGATTATCCATTTGGCTATGAAATCGATAATCATACTGCAACGTGATTTTTTTTGACGGTCATCAACACTACAAACGGTTGTTGATGCTATATTTTAAAAATATTAAAAGACGAATAGTTATTTTATGATATAACAAAGAAACCCCGCAATTGTAAACTTTGGCGAGCACACAAAAGCAGGGTCTGGATAAATGATTAGCTAACAAATAACCAACCATTATGATATTATTTTTACTTCGCTTAAGAGGGAAAGTACGCTATTGGCATTCTTTTCTTAAAAACTGGTGGTATACGTCTAAATTTCTCCGTGCAGAATATAACGATTCTACAGTTTTTGTACCAGTATTTATCTCATTTTTTGTTCGCTTTTATTTTGTTAAACAACACATTTTAAGTCAACCAACTACGTTTCGCTTTGCGCTAAGAGACTTGTTTGCTGTACGCTTGCTAGCGGCCTATAGTAATACGAAAGCGCAACAATATAGATTCCATCATATTCAAGTATCCCAAACACATATCACAATGGGTGATGGCATTCTTGCATGAAACAACCAATGATCACTATGAAAAGCTCAATAATTAACCATTACCATATGAAGAAGTCAATACGTTCAAAATACCTTGTACTTGTGCTGTGTTCCCTTTTCGGGAGCGCATCACTGCTTGCACAAAACCCTGGAGGGGTAGGGAATCCTGATGGGACCGTCGCAAACCCTTTTACAAGCTTGGGTCAGGCCAGAACCTTAGTCAGTATCGATGGCACCTATAATTTTAACATTAATGGCGAAACCTTTTCGACCTTTGTGTCGGCTGATGGCTGGGTACTACTAGCGTCAAATGATGAAACTGGTACGCAAGAGGCCCTTACAATTAGTACGACCGTAACGAAAGGGACAAATAGCATTTTATCGGCAGCAGCCTTTGCTGAGTTAACGGATGCCACCGAAGTGCGGATACAAGCAGAGCGTGGATTGAATGCAGGACAGGTGGATGCAGTGTCAACCAATGCAACGGTACTGGCGCGTTTAGTTGCGTATCAAGCCTTTGGTCGTCGGGACAATATCGCACTGAACACCCAATGGTCTGGTACGATTGGAACCTTTTTTAATGATAGTAGTGCCTGCAATACGCAAGCAACTACGGGCGGTGCTACGAATTTTGCACTATCAAATAATATTATTCACAATTGCGGTAATACTTTTGGTATCCATTGGATACCAGGCTCGGCATTATCCAACGTTAATAATTCTCAAGGGGGTAATACCGGTTTTAACTTGTATGGACGGGCACCGGCGGGGGAGGCTGATTTAGCACTTTGGTTAAAAGCAGATGCAGGCACCAATACAACTACTGAAGGAGCATCTGTTTCTTCATGGGGAAATTCAGCAGTATCCTCAGTAATTCAAGTGACCGCAAGTGGAGCGGAACAGCCTACGTATAACCTAGGTACATCGAGTTTGTTCAATTTTAATGCTTCCATTGCATTTGACGGAGATGATCAGCTAACAGATTTGGTAAATGCACCTATTTCGAATATTTCTGAGTCCAATATGTTTGTGGTTTCTGTTCATAACAATAGTAGCAGTCAGGGAGTTGTTTTATCACTTTCCGACCAATCAGTTGGCGTAAATAGAATAAATTATCATATACTAAGAGGTATTACCACATTTTGGGATATTGATGGTTTTACAGGAAACGATCGATTACGAGTAGCAGATAATATTATAGCCACAGGAGAGTTTTCAATTTTTGAATTTAACAACAGTGTTTTAAATAGTTCAAGATCCATCTCTTTAAATGGAGCTGCAGTTAATGGTTTTCAGAACAATCTTACAACACCTAATAACCAAGCGCAAAGCCAAACAGTCAATTTAGTAAGAGTTGGTACAGCGATAACAAATTTTACAGAACGGTTGAATGGAAATATCGCTGAGTTGATTCTGTATGGAAAAGACAATAGTCCCCTAGAAAAACAACAAATACAATCCTATCTGGGCATTAAATACGGAATCACTTTAAACAGTGGTGCAACTGCCTATCTGGCTTCTGATGGCGCTACAACAGTTTGGTCAGTTGATGGTACGTACAACAGTGATATTTTCGGTATTGCCAATGATGCCACTTCCGGCTTGGATCAGCAAATTTCAAAATCAGTAAACAGTGGTGCGGTCTTAACTGTATCTACTGATACTAATTTTACAGGGGCCAATGGTACCCATGTCTCCTTAACTGATGGGCAGTTTTTAATGATCGGTAATGATGGCGGTAGTAGCTCAACAGTGGTGACTACAGGGGTGCCGACGAATCTAAACGCACGTTTAGAGAGACAGTGGAAAGCTGTAAATACTGGAGGCGTAGGTACGGTTAATTTAAGTTTTGATGTTGATACGAATTCAGCCCGTACTTATGAGCTCATTATTAATGGTGCCGCTAGTGGTATTTCTGGAACCATAAATGGCAATTCTGTTGAATTTACGGGAGTTGCCCTAAGTAGCAATGATATTTTTAGTATTGGTTTTACACAGATCGCTCCTGGGGGTACGATACCTAATTTAACGCTTTGGTTAAAAGCAAATGCAGGAGTTACGGGTACAACAGCAGTAACCCAGTGGGATGATCAGTCAGGAAATGACAATCATGTTGCTCAAGGCATTACCGGTAAGCAACCAGATGCTACACTAAATACGATTAACTTTAACCCTACGGTAACTTTCAGTGGCGACGCTAATGACGCTACAGGTGATGGTATGCAAACTATTAATACAATAACGCTTGACCAGAGTGCTAGTATCTTCGCTGTTACCACACGACCCACTCAAAACACAGGTACAAACACTTCATTTCGTTCTGTAGTCGCCAGTGCTGAAGATTGGGGGGCGAGTACTAACAATAACGGTTATTGGCTTGGTTATGGTAGAGATAATCTAGAAGCACGGGGCACATCACATTCTGTAGCCGGACTTAATACGTTTATTTCTGGACCAAATGCTACCGGTGATTCAGCTTTTCTTAGTACATTGATCAATAATGGTGGCACAACTGAACTATTTGGTAATGCTCTTAGTGCAGGTACGTTTACCAACACAGTAGCTGGTTCTTCTGCTTTCTTCTATGACATTGGTCAAAATTCAGCTGTCCCTGCACCGTTTGGACCTGAACGACATTTTGCAGGAGATATTGGTGAGATTGTTGTGTACAATCAAACACTCAGTGTAACCGAAAAACAACAAGTCGAATCGTATCTAGCGATTAAATACGGAATTACGCTTAATAGTGGTGCAACCGCCTATCTGGATTCAGGAGGAAACACTGTTTGGTCCGTTGATGGTACGTACAACAGTGATATTTTCGGTATTGCCAATGATGCCACTTCCGGTTTGGATCAGCAAATTTCAAAATCAATTAATACCGGAGCTGTTTTAACACTTTCAACCGATACCAATTTTACAGGAGCTAATGGTACTCATGTGTCCTTAACTGATGGGCAGTTTTTGATGATCGGTAATGATGGGAATAGTGGAGCTCCCGGTGATGCCGTCAATACCGATTTAGATACCGCTACCTATTATGAACGTTCTGCCAGAGAATGGAAATCCGTCAATACCGGAACCGTAGGAGCTGTAAATCTTCAGTTTGATGGCTATGATGATACCTGGGTGCTATTAACAAGAACTGCCGATGGTAATTTTAGTGCCACGACTGGCACTACAGCCACTGCGCTTTCAGCTGCAGGGACGGTAAGTACTACCTTAACAGGAACTACCTTCTTTACCTTGGCACGATTAGGCACCAGTATCGAGTTTGAAGCAGCAACCGCCAGTGATGTAGAAGCTACAGGAGGTAATCTTCCTAATTTGTTAATAGATGGAACTTTAAATGAAAATACATTGGTCGATGTAATAATAGGCGCAGCAGGTACGGCTACAGCCGGCACGGATTATACCTTAGGTGGCGCTGCGGGTGATGGTGCAGTAACCGTTACAGTAACTATTCCTGCAGGAACGTATACATCCGCAACACCAGTAGCTTTAACTAGTCTCAATGTCTCCGGAGGGGGGTCAGTTAATTTTGGCATTACTGATGATAATGTGGTGGAAACCGATGAAACGATTGATCTTACCTTATCTAATGCGCAATCTGGATTGGTGATCCAGGAAATTACCGGAGGAGCATTAATCGATAATCATGTATATACAATTACCGATGATGATGAATTAGAAGTTGAATTTAATAATGCAACCTATACCTCAACCGATGAGACCGGTGTGATTACTTTAACCCTCGATGTATCTGGTGCAGAGATTACCGCTGCCGAAAGTATTGAGGTAGATGTTACCGGAGGTACTGCCACAGGCGCAGGAACAGATTATACCTTTACTGATCCGACTACGGTCACCATCCCGATAGGAGACTATACGACTCCGGGAACGGTAACCACTGATATTTCGATTGCCACCGATGCGATTGTAGAAGGTGATGAAACCATCGACCTGGCATTGATTAACCCATCAGCCAATACGAATGTAGGTACACAAGATACCGCTACCGCTACAATTATTGATGATGATGCTTTAACGGTTGAATTTAATAATGCCACCTATGCTTCTACCGGTGAAACAGGATTGCTTACCTTAACTCTGGATGTATCAGGAGCAGAGATTACCGTTGCCGAAAGTATCGAAGTAGATGTCACTGGAGGTACAGCTACCGGAGGAGGTACGGATTATACTTTTGCTGATCCTACAACTGTCACCATCCCGATAGGCGATTATACGACTCCTGGAACGGTGACCACCGATATTACCATTGTTACCGATTTGTTGGTAGAAGGTAATGAGACTATTGATTTGGCATTAATTAATCCATCAACAGGAGTTACTGCAGGAATACAAGCTACCAGTATAGCAACTATTATTGATGATGACACTTATGTTTTTTCCATAACGCAAACTGCAGATGGAGCTGAAGCAGCAAGTCCAACAAACGCTCAATTTACAGTGAGCATCGATGGTGGTGTGCTTAATACAACCGGAGCAGCGATAACGGGAACAATTGCTCTTACCGGTACCGCAACTGCTGTCTCTGATTATACTAATGTTACCTCCTTTTCAATAGCTGATGGCACAGGAAGTGTACTCATAGATATTCCCGTGTTAGATGATGTTGAAGTAGAAGTTACTGAGACCATTATCGCAACAATTTCTGCACCAAATGTAGGTACTATAAATGGAGCAGCTGCTAGCGCTACGGCCAATATAACCGATGATGATAGCGGAACCTTAACCATAAGCATTACCCAGACTACTGATGGTGCTGAAAGTGCTACGCCAACAGATGCCGTTTTTACAGTAAGTCTTGATTCGGGCGCAACTAATAATACCGGATCGGCAATAACGGGTACGGTAGCACTTACAGGTACTGCTACCGCAGCAGCAGATTATACAGTGGTAACCACTTTCTCCATTGCTGATGGAGATAGTTCGGCTTTAGTGACCATTCCCATTTTAAATGATAATGAAGTAGAAGTTACTGAGACCATTATCGCAGCGATTTCAGCGCCAAGTGTAGGCACCATAAATGGAGCAGCCGCTAGTGCTACGGCCAATATAACCGATGATGATACAGCTACAATAACCATAGCAGCCGATGCCGATGCGGATGAAGGCACAGCAAGTAGGGCATTTACGCTTACAATGAGCGCAGCAGCATCTACTAATGTTGACGTAAGTTATGCCTTAACGGGAACCGCCACGAATCCTGACGATTATACGGATGCTACAGCAGTAGCGGGTACGGTAACCATTCCTGCGGGTGCTACTACCGCTAGCATAAACCTAACAGTTGTAGATGATACCGATCCGGAGGCGACTGAAACCGTGATTGCTACCTTAGCAGCAGCAACAAATAATACCGCCGTAACTGCTGATACCACACCGACAACCTTAAATATTTTAGATAATGAACCCTTACTGGTTGAATTTCCTGTAACGCCCGCAACAACCGATACTGAGAATCAATCAGAAGCAACACGTACCTATCCTAATTTGGTAATTTCAGGAGCGTTAGCCGCTGATACCGATATTGTTTTAGGACTGGGCGGTGCAGCTACCTTAGGGGTTGACTATACGCTTTCGACCATAACCATACCTGCAGGTATATACGATGGAACGTTATTTAATCTCGGTCCTTTTGTAACCATTATCGATGATAATATTATTGAAAATGAGTCGATTTTATTCATTGCAAACAGCCCGAATGCTCCATTTGCATATGGCGACGCTGACGGTGATGGTGTTTCAAGACCCACTGCAGTATATACGTTTCTTGATGATGATAATTTAACTGTAGAATTTGATAGTGCGACCTATACCTCAACTGACGAATCGACCGCTGTTACCGTGAATTTAACGATATCGGGAGGTGATTTTTCTTCAGTTAGTTTTCCCTCGGGAGTGAGTATTAATATTACGGGGGGTAGCGCTACCGGGTCTGGTACTGATTACACCTATACCAGTGGTACTGCCATCGAAATACCCAATGCTGATTATACAACTCCACAAACCATTTCATTCGACATACCTTTAAATGATGATGTGATTATTGAAGGCGATGAAACAATTGAATTGGAAGTAACCTTAGTTCCATTCAGTTTTCCACCCTTACCACCAATTTTATCGAGAAGAACGGTGATCGGTACACAAAATACTGCTGTAGTCACGATTACAGACGATGATGTGCCAGAGTTTACAGTAAATCCATTAACCCTAGCGGTTAATGAAAATGCAGGCACCAATACGTTTACGGTGGTACTCGATGCGCAACCTTTAACCGATGTGGTGTTTGATATCAGTAGTGATGATACTGCTGAAGCAACGGTTGATCTGTCTCAACTAACCTTTACAAACGCCAATTGGGATCAACCGCAAACGATAACCGTTACGGGTGTTGATGATATTACGGTAGCGACTGATGTAGCAAATATCACTGTGGCGATTAATGATGCCGCCTCGGATGATGCTTTTGATTCCCTGGCAGATAAAGTAGTAGCAGTAACACTTAATAATGACGACGTAGCAGTAGGACCAACCTCTTCAAATGCAGCGGTGAATGTCCTTGAAAATGGCGGTACAGCTACTGTAAGCGTTACTTTAGGAGCACAGCCAGCAACCGATGTAGTAGTCGATATTGTCTCCTTAGATACCGGAGAGGCTACGGTGGCACCAGCAAGCTTAACATTCACTAATGGGAATTGGGACCAACCTCAAACAATAACAATTACTGGGGTCGATGACTCCTTACTGACTGGCGATACATTAACATCGGTAACAATAACCGTAAATGATGCAGCGTCTGATGACGCGTTTGACGGACTTTCGGATACCGTGGCAGTAACCGTAATCGATGACGATGAAGCCGATTTAACGGTGTCTATTGCAAAAACGGTGGATGGTGCTGAAAGTGCCACTCCAACAAATGCGGAGTTTGAAATTACCTTAGATGGCGGTTTGGTCAACGATACGGGTGTCGATATTACGGGTGAGTTAACAATAACAGGTACTGCTACGGGTGGTAGCGATTATACAGATATTACCGCTTTCGCAATTCCGAACGGTGCCAGTTCGGCCACCGTAGTGATACCTATCTTAGATGATACCGAAGTGGAGGTAACCGAGACACTAATTGCTACAATTTCTAATTTGAGTACCGGGTTACCCAGTGCATCCAACAGTGCAACAGCTGATATTACCGATGACGACGCAGCCGCATTAACAATATCAATAGCACAGGCAGTTGATGGTGCGGAAAGTACAGCACCAATTAATGCCGCCTTTACTATTAGTTTAGATGGTGGTGTTACCAACAATACGGGTGCTGATATTACGGGAACATTAGCGTTAACGGGTACCGCTACGGCTGATGCAGACTATTCTAATGTCACAACCTTTGTGATACCAAATGGAGTTAGTAGTGCGTTATCTGTAATTCCGGTATTAGATGATCTTGAAATAGAGGGTGATGAAACAATTATTGCCACAATCTCCGCACCAAGCTTAGGCGCTGTAAGCGCTTCTGATAATGCTACAACAACCATTACGGATGATGAAACGATTAATGGTTTCAGTATTTCAATATTTGCAACGACCGATGGTATTGAAGGGACACCCGCTACGGATGCTACCTTTACTATTGGTATTGACGGGGGGCTAACCAATAGCACCGGTGCACCTATAACAGGAACAATTGCTTATTCGGGAACCGCTACGGGTGGTGCCGATTTTACTGAAGTCACTTCCTTTAGTATTGCTGATGGCAGTGGTGAAGCGATCATTACAATACCAATTTTAGATGATACTACTATTGAAGGTGATGAAACCATTATTGCAACCATTTCAGCACTAAGTCAAGGATTTTTAGGAGTTACCAATGCCACTGCAACCATTGCTGACGATGAGCAGGATACTGATAATGATGGTGTGCCTGATATACTTGATGTAGATCCTAACGATCCGAATAGTGACTCGGATGGTGATGGCCAAAGTGACATTGATGAAACCACTTGTGGTAGTGATCCGCTTGATGTAGCGGATACTTCACCGGATAATGAAGGGGACGGCATTCCGGATTGTGCCGACGATGATGACGATAATGACGGCGTACCCGATACGGACGATGCCGATCCTAACGATCCGAATAGTGACTCGGATGGCGATGGCCAAAGTGACATTGATGAAACGACCTGTGGTAGTGATCCGCAGGATACGGCAAGTACTTCTCTGGATACGGATAGCGATGGGATTCCGGATTGTGCTGATGATGACGATGATAATGACGGCGTGCCAGATGCTGATGATGTTGATCCGTTAGATCCAAATAGTGACTCCGATGGTGATGGGATATCAGATAGTGATGAGACAGATTTGGGGACTGATCCACTTGATCCAAATGATACACCAACCGATACTGATGGGGACGGTATTCCGGATGACTTAGATCCTGATGATGATAATGATGGCGTCGCTGATGCGGATGACGTGGACCCATTAGATCCGAATAGCGATTCCGATGGTGATGGTATTTCAGATAGCGATGAGACTGACTTGGGTACTGATCCGCTTGATCCGAATGATACACCTACCGATACTGATGGTGATGGCATTCCCGATGATTTAGATCCTGATGACGATAATGATGGTACCCCTGATGTCGATGATGATTTCCCACTAGATCCAACCGAAGATACCGATACAGATGGTGATGGTATTGGTAATAATGCAGATGCAGATGACGATGATGATGGTATTCCCGATGCAGACGATAGTGAGCCACTAGTGCCATTTAGTCCAAATGGTGATGAAGATGGCGATGGTATACCGAATAGTGAAGAAGATGCCAATGGAGACGGAAATTTATTCAACGATGACTGCGATGAAGATGGTACTCCCGATTTCTTAGATGCTGATGCCTGCACCATTACTGCGGAGGATATTGCCACCGCGATAACTTCGAATGGAGATGGTATTAACGACACCTGGGTCATTCGCGGTATTGAGAACTTCCCGAATAATGAGGTGTTTGTCTATAGCCGCTGGGGCAAAGAAGTGTTCAGCGCGCGAGGTTATCGCAATGATTGGAATTCGGTTTATAAAGATAACAGTGAAAAGTTACCACAAGGGTCTTATTACTTCGTGATCAACTTAAATGACGGAAAAACCAAACCAATTGAAGGATGGTTATATATCAATTATTAATCAGCATTATGTTTAAATCAACACAGAAAACAATGAAAAAATATATAAGCATCTTCATCCTAATAGCGGCATGTACATCACTAAGTGTTCATGCACAGCAAGAACCGTATTATACCTTATATCGGTATACGCAGAATATTTTAAATCCAGCGGCGGCGGGGTCCAACGATCTTACGCAGTTTACCACGAATATCCGAAGTCAATGGTCGGGTGTAAATGGGGCACCAGAAACACAAAGTTTGGCTTTTGACACCGCTTTGGGCGAAAGGGTCGGTTTGGGTTTATCCATCGTAAACGATCAAACATTTATAGAAAAGCAGACCGGTATTTATGTAGATTTCTCATATAATATTCAGTTAAACGATGCCGCCAGACTATATTTTGGTTTGAAAGCTGGCGGTAATTCCTATGATGTGAACACCGGTGGGTTAAATACTGTTGGTGCGACGGCAGACCCCTTACTCGCAAATATTAATGAGTTTAGACCGAATATTGGTGTGGGGGTGCACCTTACCTATGATGATTTCTTTGTGGGTTTGTCGGTACCTCGTATGCTCAATAACGAACGGTTGGATGATGAAGCCGGAATTGTTACCACCGCTACTGAGCGTCCTCACTTTTATGGTATGCTGGGGTATAATATTGGCTTAGGACCCGATTGGCAAATACGCCCATCCGTATTGGCGCGCTATGTAAATGCAACTCCTGTTTCAGTAGATATCACAACAGCGGTGATGTATGACAATAAGTTTGAAGTAGGGGCGGCGTATCGTACCGACGCTGCTTTAAGCGGATTTGCGACCATTATGGTACAAAACTGGTTACATTTTGGCTACAGCTATGAAAGTTCATTCAACAATCCGATCGCCGATGCATCGATGGGAACGCATGAGGTATATATCCGTTTTATTTTTAATAAATCATCAACCAATAATGGAGTACTCAGTGAGAATGACTAATAGTTGACATCAATGATGATAAAAACCTTCTTGTGGCCATACAAGAAGGTTTTTGTTTTTAACTGTTCATGAATGGAATTATAACTTCTCTCAAAAGTTTTGACTTTAAAATGAGGTTTTAAATAACCATTCCTGAAACGCGGGGTAAAATGTTATTTGAGGCTTAATAATGAAATAATAATGTTTAGAAAAACGTAGGAAATAAAAATATTAACTACCATGAGAATTTCTTTTTAAAAGCACTTTTTGTCGGATTCTATAGGCATTTACTTCATTTTCTCATGTAACATAAAAGTAATATCTCACAATATTACGTGTATGATTAATTTTCGGGTGCAAAGTGTAATTTTCTTCGGCCATTGTTGCAAATAACGGGTTACTAAAAAAACAAAGTGGAGGCATCGAAACAAGTTTGAAATGGATTTTTAATTTCAGTATTTTTACTTTAAATAATAGCTTACCATTAGCCAAATGATTTTCAGCTTTCAATCCTTCAAAGTATTATTATTGTCCATAGTTTTTTTGCTTTTTTTCTCTTGTGAAAAAGAAGTGGGTGACGAACTTAGTAATACAACTCAAAAACTCCCAATTAAAATTGTCAGTTTAATTGATTCTTCAGGAACCGGTGACTTAGTTATTACTAATGGTAATGGCCTTAACACAACTTATAATGAGCTAGAATATGATAAGATTCACGAAATTGAAGTAAATCTAAGCGCCGAAGGTACTTATATATTTGCCATTGAAGATTTTACTCATGGGAAAATAAAAATGTATGCCTCTAAAGAAACGTTAGAAAATTATACTAAAGAGAATCCATTTACGCTTCAATTTGAGCATTATAAGAATCAAAAAATAGCCACTTTCCTGGTAAAATCGGAAGATGGACCAGATCTACGACATAGAAAAATTGACTTAACAGTAAATCAAGCCTATGGTTCCCTATATCATATTGATTGGGGTGATGGTAGCGAAGAAATAGCTGAAGCTCCATTTGAAATTCAATCACCTAGCGATAGAATATACCATAGATATGCTACTTCAGGTGAATATACTATAACGCTTCGTACGACCTATGGTGAGGAAGTATCAGGACTCAATTTACAAATTACTGCGAATGGGAAAGGAGACAGAATTCAAACGCTCGAATTAGAAAATTTACCGAATTTACGCACCTTAAGTTTAGGGGATAGTGATATGATCAATGTCGATTCTGTTATTGAACAATACCCAGAGCTCACAAGTTTAAGTTTACGATTTGGATCGCTTGAATCTATTGATTTATCAAAGAACCCTATGTTGGAAGGGATAAATATAACGGGTAATTATAATACTATTGTTAAAGGAATATCTAGTTTAACCAATTTAAAAGGTTTGGGTGTTACTGGTAATATTGAAAATTTGAACCTGGCCCTATTTCCAGATTTATTATCCTTAACTATTCGCGGTCACAAAATAGGTACTCTTGATCTTTCTGCAAATCCGAAGCTCACTTTAATAACACTTCAGCTTAACGATTTAGACGAAATAAATCTTAGTGCAACTACAAATTTACGATCTTTATTTATTACAAATAATAATCTTACTGGTCTAGATTTAAGTAATAATAAGCAAATTGAGTATTTAAACTTATCCGCCAATTATATTAATGAAATAGATCTTACGCAGCAGGATAAATTAAAATACTTGAATCTATCTTCAATTTTTATTAAACAAGTCGCCGCTCCTGAAAGCCTAGATCATCTAGCGTTGATTGATTTAGCGAAATCTCGGTTTTTAAATGAAGTCGAATTATTGGATGCAGTTTTTAAAGGTCAAGAAAACAACCCTAAAACTAATGGACAGATTATCTTTCATGAACTGGCAAATGTCCTTGAAAGACAAGTCATTTTGTTGAATCAACTAGTGACAGTCCATGATTGGGTCATAAATGTACCTGAATAATGATTGCTTTCGTAGCTGGTTATTTAGAACAGGATATTTATAATTGAGCAAAACTTCCACTCAAATTAGCAGCAGACGATAAATTCACAGAATCTTTTTAACTAAATCCTAATTATTTGTCATTTAAAATAGGGTATTGTATAAGTAGGTAAAGTTGAATCAAACCTAAATATAATTTCCACTAGTGATCGATCCCGAAAAAGTAACAATTTTATCATTATTGTTAGGATTTTCTTTAATACTGCCACTGAAGTCCAATATTCTAATTACTGTAGTTGTTTCATCTTTACTGCATCCAATGACTACAAATACTAAAAAGAGTATAGCAATTGAATTGATTTTTTTTGATAGATGAAATGATATTTTTATATAAAAAAACTTATATATACCTCTTGAAAAATAGGGTTTAGGATTAAAAAATTACTACTAATTGCTCTCTTCTACAAGCTCTATCTTATAAACCGAGGAACCACCTTCGAACACAATTCCTATAATATCACCATCATCATTGAAATCAAGATCATGTATTTTTTTTAAAAAGCCTTCTTCCTGAATGGTTGAAACTTGTTTCCATTGTTCATCAGAGTTGAAATATTGAAATATTACCACATGTTTTTTAGATGGTACATGTGGACTCCCAGGTGTTCCTTCTCTATAAGCGACGGCTATTAGATTACCAAACTTATTGATGGTAACGGCCTGTTCTCTTATTATGATATCTCCTTCATTTTTTGGGGTCAATCGAATTTCTTGTCCTTTTTGTACCCAGCCTGCTGCAGTTTTGTGATACACTCTAAAAAAAGGTTCATCTGCTCGTGCAAAAGTTGGCCTACGAGTTGCTACACCTTCAACAATGAAATTCTTTCCATTAGCGCTAAGATCTAAATCGGACGAAAACGCTTCAAGATTAAGTTCTCTTATTTCTTGGTTTAGCATTAGTCCTTCATCAGTAACATCATAAATTTCTACAAAGCTTCCCTCATCGTTACCAATAATTAGTACGTCACCTTCACTATTTAATTCAGCATGTCTCATGTCTAAAAAGACCAAAATTTCTTCACCCAGTTGTTCCCAATTTTCATTTTCACTTAATTTAAATACTCTAAGTGAATTATTGCCACTACTAAATCGAAGAACAACGAGTATATTTCCTTTTTTATTAAGAGCAATAGAAGAGCCTTGAGATGTCCTAAAGGGAATATCTTGACCGAGTTGTACCCAAGAACTATTATCATTCCTGAAGACTCGGGTTAGGCCATCTCTAAAAAATTCCTCAGTTGAGTCGTAACTTACTGCAATAGTACTTCCATCATCGCTCATAGCAACATCGTAGCCAGCCCAGTTGGGCTCAACATTGATATCACCATATATATCCTGGTTTGTTTGTGTCCATTCCTCAGTTTCAAAGGCAAACACTCTGATTCGTCCACTGCAAAAATTGACACATGAATTTGGTTTGGCTTTGGAACCCAGGATAATTTTATTACCTGTATTATTTAAATCCATAGAGTGTTCAGAACTAAGAAAATTCAAACCTTCGAAATCATCACCCTGTTTTACCCATGCTATGTTTTCAAAACCTATAAAATCAATGTCATTGGGGTTAGTACTTACAACTGGAATAGATTCTTCTTCAGAAGGAATTTCTATAGTGGTGTCATCTGTACAACAGGTTAATATTAAAAGTGTAAAAAAGGGTAAAATTGTTCTTTTAACCATGATCAGCTGATAATGTAATTAAGTTTAAACATTTTGCATAAAAGCTAAAAAAATGTCCAATAAACTAATTTACTCTTTTGGCGACATTTTATTGCTAGTATTGTTTACGATTCGGCAATTATATTACTTTTTTTTAATAATATAAGCGATTTAAATTTACTGATTCCCTAAGGCCTGTTCGGATAGCTATTTAGATTTCTTTGGTTAGAAATTATTCGCTTAATCTAGTAGCATGAGTTTACATATAATGCAATAGTACTTGTCCAGTTCTTTAAAATAAGGCTTAGGTAAAGTTCATCTTAACCTAGATTTTAAGTGAATTGGTTATAGGTATTTGTAACTTGAATTTCATATAACTAAAAATTAATGCCTTAAACACAAAATAGTTTTAATGTGGTACTGAAATGTATATTTCAAGTTAGCTAATCAAACCTTTTTCGTTACCACTGCATGTAATCTTCCCTATTAGAATTGAATGTTCAGATAATTGTTGATGAATTTAACTTAACACAATAAATTGACAATACGATATGTATGAAAATCAGAATATGGCCATTCTTACTTCCGTAGATGGTTCAGAGAGGTTTAGATATCCTCAAGGGGTATTCACAGACAGCTTAATCAAATCAATGCTGTTTAACAGGTATTGTGTTTTGCCTTTAGCATCTGCTATGAATTCCCTGGAGCTTCATTATCATATTGACCGTCAAAAGAAAGAGAGTGATATATGTTTTGTTGAACAAGCCATACGAGAGGGATGGTTGCGTCCCACCTTACACGAACGTGTAAGCAATAATGTTGATTTAAAAAAATACCTGGAAGAAAAGTACAAATCCACTAAAAAAAGCTCATTACCTAGTGAAGTTACAGATTACGATCACTATGAGGATTTTTGTACAGAGGTAATGCATGATTGTATTGAAAAAGTCAACTATGAATATTTAACGAAAAATAACATTGATCCTAACCATTCTTCTAAACTGTTTCTTAAGAATGTGCTGGAGTATATTGATCCGGACCCCAAACGTTTAGATGAGATTCGTTCGGAATACCCACAACATTGGCAATCAATAACCAATGTGCTTGCAGATACTGCAGAAATCAGAAAGTCGGGCTTATATGAAGCTATGAATTTGATGCAAGACGAGTCAAAACTCAGTCGTTCACTTCTAATTGGGGAGATAGGTCGTAAACTTGGTAACAAGAACGATAAAAAATATGATCACCCAGACTATATACTTGGACAAATTAATGGTTACGAACAAAGAAATATCAATTCTTACAAAACACTCTTTAAATGGATAAATCGCGCCCATCATAGGGCCAGCGCTTCCACGCTGAACCTTGGTATTAATATACCAAAATTTAGCTACAAGGATGATTTCGTGATACATGAAAGAAAATTTACTATAGATAAAGCACCTATGATTAATCCTTTTGAAATGTTACTTTCAAAGAAGAATAAAATTCCAAAAGTATTGCTGCCGACCTATTTTCAGAATGGTTTTTTCGATAATGGAGGTCTCGTTCAGGCTAGAAAAATTGAAGGAGAAAAGTTTTTTGACCAATTGGACACTTATGAGAAAGATCCGTCCGACCAAAAAGCAAAAGAAGAGCTCCAAAAACTCTTCTCGAATTATGCAAATGCCATTTCAAAATCAGTCAAGATTAGTTTATGTCCTTCATGGCTAGGCCACTGGTCCGTTTCAGTAGGTGGCTTGTTATTGTCTTTGCACGACAAAATTGACCCAGAACAACAATTTGCAATAGAACACCCTTTATTGGGCATGTTGCTGTCTAGCGCGGGGACGTTAATGATTGGTTGTAGAGCCCTTCAGACATTCGAAAAACATGGTGGTCGTTTTCTTACCCAACACTTTAACCTGACGTTGGACAACCAAAACGCAAGTAATGATACTTTGTTAGTCTACTAAAACCTTCCAGAATTTGTGGCTAGTCATTTAAAACTGGACATACTAGACAGTTAAAAATTTCTTCAAATTCAATAATAGTTTAGGATAGTTAGAAAATTGATGATTCATTTAAAATAGGGTATAGGTAAAGTTCAAATAAATCTAGGTATGTTTTTTATAATGGTAAATGGACAAAGTACAAGGCCGGAAGTCTACCTATCAAGGCTAAGTCCTTTAATTGATTCGGCGTTTAAAAGAGTAGATCATCTCTACCGTGTTTCTTTTCATAGACCTGTATGGTATCGGTAATATGATCGACTGGTTCCACGAGTGCTAGTCCTGAATTCTCTTCAAATATGATCCTAGGTCGTTTTGTTTGTTGGCTGATTGCAACATCTTGAAATGGTATATAACTTTTTACAACGCCAATTAAGTATGCCTGATTGTTAATTTTCGTTCCTTCAATTGCGCCAACTTCAGGTTTCAAAATAACGGGACCACCACTATTACCAGGAAAGACAAGTGAGTCAACAATAAAATCTGTGCTCAAATTATCAAATAGATCCCGTATTCTACTAATTGAACCCTTTCGCAAAAAAACATATTGTCGATCTCTATCTAACATCCCCATTGGAAATCCTAAAGTAAATGTAGAATCACCTTCACTTACTCCAATGTCTTTTAGCTTTTGAATATTAGCAACAGTTTTATCAGACTGGTAGCAATTGATTTTTAGACCAATTTGATCAAGTAATGGTGCGTTCAATTCGATTACGGCGACATCAATATCTTGACCAATATGACCAGTCCATAGCACCTTATCATCCTCTATTAATCTTAAAGGTATATCGACAGAAGCCAGGTTTTTTTGCGGGTTAAATTTTAAAACTACAGAATCATAACCTTGTAAAACATGTTTGTTAGTGACTAAAAAGATTCTATATTTTTTATGTGGTTTTTCTTCAGGTTTCAATTTTTGACCATATAGAAAACCCGTACCGGTCCAATGTTTACTGTCATCTTTGTTTACTGATCCAATTGCAACAACGCAATCAAGAAAGTATGGTGGAATATATGCCATAGTACTAAACTAATAAAGATTTACTGATCAGGATTTAAAATGTAAGAACGATTTGTATCTATATTAATGTTTTTTAAATCTTCTGAAACTCTATGGCTACATAATTCTTCAACTGTAAACCCAACACGTAATAGTTCTCTAACATGAGGTTTATCTAATTTCCCCATCAGCGAATCATCACAAAAGGTTTCATCTAGAACCAAGGGTATTTTTAACTGAGAACTATTAAAATTCTCAAAACTGGGCTTAACTGATGTTGTAATGATTGCTGCAGTATATAGGTCATCAGCTGGATCGAAATCATTATAAACACCTGCAATCATGAAAATTGATCTTCCTGATATTTCAGACTCATCAGATATATACCAAAAATGATGTTGTACAGTATTGTTCTTTTCACATGTCAAGAAGAACCCATCAGAAATAATCAAACACCTTTTTCTTAATATACTTTGATTATATGTGTTATTGTCGAACAATGTTTTATCATTAACATTTAATGTATCATACTTTTCTCTGAAACTATAAGGATCTTCAACAGCCCAATCAGGAATAAAGCCCCATTGTACCGGATAAATATATTCGGGATCTTCTTGGGGAATCATATATAAAGCAGGATGATCTAATCCGTATTTATGATAGTACGATTCATAGGACAATGGTACTGCCATTGTTTTGCCGGTTATTTCTTCAATCCTATTTTTGTTTGCTGTTAACGCTTTATCATAAAACATTGGTTCCCTGACTTTAAAAACAAATTTAACTGATTTACACTTAGAATTTCTTTTCTAAATAGAGTTCACATTAAATCAGTACGTTCAACTAATAAAGCGGTATTTATTCTATAATAATAGCTAAGATTATAGAATATTCTTACATTAATTATTCTCCCCTTAGCCAACTGTTTTGGTTTAAGGGGTTTTATGATTTATTAATATCCAATCTCATGAAGAAGTTATTTAAGGTAATTATTTTCTGTATGTTCCAACTCAATTTGAGTTATGGAAATTCAGCCTTAGTTAGTGAAAAAGAAAATCTCGGTGTGGTTTATGTGGATCCTGCTACAGCAATTGCCATTGCACAAACTGCAGTACAAGTTTGGCAAGCGTTAGGCCCTAAAGATCAAAGTATTAGTCAAATTATGAATATGTTGCAAACTATCGATTCCAAATTGGATATTATTAATGAGAAGATGGATATTGTTATTGAGGAGTTGCAAAATTTAGACAAAAAAACATACCTATTTTTTAAAACAGCTGAAGGGGAAGTCCTCTTAAAAAGTATGATCACATTTGATAGAGCCCTTTTTGAAGAAATTAAAGACCTTCCTTCATCACTCAGAAGCCAACAGAAGAAGAGGTTTATAATCAATGAGGAACAACGACTTAAAGAATATTCAGACCGATTACATGATGTTTTTTTACATCTCCAAAAATTTGGTGAAAGACCTGAAATAGCATCATACATATCGGTTTCCTTCCAACTCGAAAATAGAATTTACGAAAAACTAATATTCGCCAACTCAAATGTGTTACCAAAATCATTAATGCAGTCCAGGCAAGATAATTATTTAGACTTTTTTTCCAAAACGATAGTTCAACTGGAAAATAGATTAGAAAAACTTAAAAAGGAGGGGCCGGAATCTGACAAAAATAAAATTGCAAGTGTTTTAAACCTTACTAATCACGGAAATGGCAAATGGACTAGAAATAAGAGTGGTGTTACTTTTATTAAAACACATAGAACTAATGAAGGTAGACGTGGAAGGGTGTTCGATTACCATGAAATTATTTGGCATTATTTTACGCTTGAACAAACCGAATGGTTGAAATCCGAGGATCTGGATAACTTAAGATTCGAATTGGGATATGAATTTGATGACTGGTTCTATGGCTTCAATATGAACGTTACTGTTAGTACTCAAAAAGGTGAAAATTATAAAAAAAAGAAACCAGGAGATTGGAAAAGTGCAGATCATGACTTCTTACCAAGTGTGAATTCAGAAATTCAAACCAATCTTCCCAAAATATTAAAACCAAGACGCGATAAGCTTTTGCTATTATGTTATAGCATAGAAAATGTTTCAAAATCACTATTTAATATTCAGAAAAATGAAGAAAGCCAACTTTACAGCAATTAATTTGATATTACTTCTTATATCTTCATTTTCTTTTAGTCAGTCAGGTTATACTGTGGCTCCCTCAGGTAGTAATGGTATAATTATAAGACTAACAGCAGCTACAGTTAACAAACCATTTAAAGGAATCATTAGTGGATTCAACTGGCTTAGAGACATTGCAAATGAAAAGGAGAAAAATCGATTTATTAAGAACCTAATATCGGATATGCAAAATGTGTCAATTAACGAACAGCCTAATTTTTGGAGAATTAACTATTATACAGAACCTTCGGGGGCAAAGAAAATGGGTCATATCACAAAATTCGGAGAGGGATCCACTTTAGAAGATGCTTTTGTGGATAATTATAAGTCTCCTTCATTACAATCTACACCACCAAAACTTCCCTTTGAACACGGGCTGTTTATTAAAATTCAAAAAACAGAAAATGGAATCATCATACAAGAATTTATCTTGACAGATAGTGAAATCAAGTCAAATTATATTAATGCAAGAAGGAAGGCAAGAAAAGACATAATAGCTTGGTCCAAAAATTCTGCTGCTGAAATCACGTCTATTGAAGACATATATCCTGCATACTTGAATAAATCTTTAAAGAGAAACAATAAGGTTAAAAGAATTGCTAGAAAAATTGAAGCAATTCAAAATAGAGAAAAACTATTATTGCTAAATAAGAAATATTCTGAATTAGAATATAAGATGAAAACTTCTCTAGAGAAATACGTTAAAAACCAGAAAAAGTTACAAAACCATATGAGGGTAATTAGTGTTGCGAATCTGTTACTTTCAGTGGCAAGCGCTAGTAATTCAATATATCAATCTGGAGAAAACAACGATTTAGAAATGAGGATGAACAGCCTTTCTGAGGATGCTCAATCAATTCAGGCTGATTTGGGGTATCTTAAATCCAGCGTAAACAATATGCATCATGAAATATTAGAGATCAATCAAAACACGATTTTAATCATTAATGCAAATGATTTTAAGATTAACATTGATTATCCTTCTGAGCCACCACTTGTACAGTAAATCTGGAACTTACCCAGAAGAAGGCATTAAACCATAAATAAAATTATTATCCGATGAAAACTAAGATTCTTATTCATATTATATTCGCTTTTGTTTGTTTTTCCAGTTGTAAACTCAAGAAGGAATCATCGAAGTGGAGAGCACAAGTAAATAAGTCTATTGAAGACATCACGAAAGCTGTTGATGGAATATCAAAAGCAGTGCCCGGTGAAAGATATTTACGATTAATTGATAAAGCCAGAACTGGGACAGCTGAAGAAAAGGAGCAGGCTAGAAAAGATATTATTGCAATATTTGGAGTTGATCCGCAAAATAATAACTGGGAAGTCGTTATTAACTTCAATTACAATACGAGCAGAACAATTCAGGCTGACGCGATAATGAACTTGAATAACTTTAGCATTTCAATAGATCAAGCGGTATTGGAAAATAGAATTAATATCCAAAAGGTAGGAAGCACGCTGATCGCGCCACTAAATGAAACAGAATTAAGGACAAAGATATTTGGCCATGTAAGTAAAGCGGTTGGATTAATGAGTGGCGAACCAAAATATCATACATTCGGAAATAATACAAAAGCTCAAGTATATTGGCCAAATTCCGCAATTATGCCAACGCCATTTCGTTTAGATGGTGGTTTTTTGGGAAATGCAAAGCGAAAATTGGAAAAAGAAGTTAACGAAAAGATAATATTAAGAAGTACCATAAACGAAGAAATTACAAACGCCATATGGTCACTAAGAGAGCCATTAAGGAGAAGACAACTTGGAGAACCTAATTTACGATTTGATTGGGATCCAATTGATGGAGGTAATGTTATTGTGTTCATTGATGAAAATGACTTAAATGAAATAAAAGAGAAACATGGAAACAACCATATCATTGTAGAGGCGGTTATTAAAGATAAGATCAACAGTTTAAATTTTAAGAATTATAATCCTTTTTTGCTGAGAGTAAGTGATTTTTTACAGGCAAATCGTTCCATCAAAATTGGCAAAAATAGAACATGTTATTGGGCAATTGCAAACTTAACTAGAACTTCATTTATCAATCCAGAAACTTATATAAGTGTAGAGGAACTAAAAAAAGGAATTACAGAACTCAAAAAGCTTAATGCAGAAAATATCGAATGAATCGCTTTAAAAAATAAATAGGATTTTACACTATTAGTAATAATGTCAGATTTAAAACCCTGATTTATCCAGATTAAAGTGAAACAGATTTAATTTTAGAATTATAACTATACAATTTTTATGTTTTTTGTCAGATTTTTCAAGTTTACTAAAACCACCGTTTTTATGAACTTTTGAGATTTGCTATGTTCATTACTTTTAAAAAGTTTAATTCATCGTGCTAATTAATTAGTTTAATTTTAGACATATAATTAAACTTTAATCATGATTTTTGGATATGCAAGGGTAAGCACTGCAGAACAGAGTTTGGATCTTCAACTTGATGCATTACTAAAAGAGGGTATTTCAGATAGGAATATCTATACTGACAAAGTTTCGAGTACCAAAGAAGAACGGAAAAGCCTTAACAAATTATTGGATTATGTCAGGGAAGGGGATACTATAGTGGTATGGAAACTAGACCGCCTGGCCAGAAGTCTTATTCACTTCACCAAACTAATGTCTGAATTAGATGCCAAAGGTGTAAAATTCAGAAGTATTACCGAGGCTTTCATTGATACTACTGAAAAATCTTCACACTCCGAATTTATAATTAACATATTCGCTGCCTTGGCTCAATTGGAAAGAGATATTATAATTGAGCGAACAAAGGCCGGACTTGAATCGGCGCGAAGGCGAGGAAAAGTACTAGGTGCTCCTCGAGGCATTAGCAAGAAAAACCAACAGAAAGCAGTACTTTGTGAAGAATATTTTAATGAAGGTAAGCTTACGGTTGCAGAAATCTGTGATAGACTTGATATTTCTAGAGCAACATACTACAAGTATTTAAGATATAGAGGTTTAACAGGAAAGCTGAGGCCGTACAAATTAAATTGATTTATAAAATAAGAAGTGATAAAAATCTTAAAGATTCTATGAATTCGAAAAAATTTTAATGAGTGAAAAGGCGCTATCCTAACATCGAAAAAAACAAATTATCAGAATTCAATACTGCCGAAATAAGAGGCTGGGTTATCGACCGCTTAGTGCAAATAGAGTATCGAGTCAATAATATAATATTCGAATTTTTTCAACCTGAAGAAAAACAGGTTTTCAATGAAGTACTTCTTAATAGCTCGGTGATAGACTTTGGTGGTAAAGCTAAGATCTTATACAACATCGGAGTATCTAAAACAACCTTAGGAAAATTGAGAAAAATTGTCTCAATAAGAAATGCTTTTGCGCACGCATCATTAGGCGAGGATATCACCCTTAATGTATCTATTGATGAGGAAGGAAATGAGAATGTTAAATTAGATTCGTGGAGTATAGTAACAGTAATGAATGCTGAAGGTTCTATTAATAGAAAAGCTATTTCAGAATATTTAGAACAGTTCCTTGATTTAAACTCCGAACTTAGAGATGAATTTGATGAATTTTTGGAAGCTCTTCGGAAACGAAAGAAATAGGTTTAGACATTACAAATTTTAAGTCAAAAATAGTCGTTGAATAAAATATGTATTAAAAGAGTTAGATAACCAGCAGTGATATGAGGCAAAATTTGGAAAAAGCTAAATTAATTAATGATTACATCAAGCATATAAATACCTTATCCACCGGATCAATACTTTTGATAATAACCTTTTTCGAAAAGTTATTTTTAAAAGAGGAAACAATATGGCTCATTATTGCTGCTTTGATATCACTATTTGTTTCAATTCTAGGAGGTGTGTTACTAAAAACAATTTTAACTTTTTCAGCTTCAGGCAATATTGATATTCAAGAATTGGATAGTAATGTTCAAAGATTTTTCGCATCCACAGGAGTTCTTCTGTTTTTAATAGGCTTTTTAATAGGTATTTTAGCTATAACAGTTTTTGGAATCTTAAACCTAACTGCAAAAGTCTAATTGAACATTACTAAACAATAAATGAAACTAATTCTTAACTTATTACAAGAGACTTATCCTGAAATTGATAAGAAGGTAAAATCTGTTGACACAAATCTCGAAGGTGAGCTAAATACAATCTTTAAAGAGTATGACGGCGATTTTCAGATCTTAGGCTCGTATTATCTTGAAGCCCTTGAAAAATATGAGAAGGAGTACAATATTATACATGCTTTGTTCTTAGACAAGCTTAAACAACATAATTTAGCCATAGATCAGATATTAAGTCATTTGATAAAAGCGCGAATAATAGAAAAGCGACTAAGCGCGGATTTAAAGCTCAGAACTTTTTTATCAAAGATAAATTGATAATTAATCATGGGATTATTGGAAAAGTTCAATAAAACGATGACTGAAACAATCAATTTCCAGGAGTATTTAGATAGTCAAAATCATAAGGGACTAGCTGAGGAATTCTACAATACTCGAGAAAAAGTAATTAATGAACAGGAATTAAATGATGCTGATAGATTCCATATTGCCATGTTATTAAAAATTGAAGGTGATAAATGGATGAAATTACATGAAGAAACCAAAGTCTAATTAAACGATCATATGAAAAAATATAGTGCTGTAGTGATATATTCAATCAAAAGAGAAGGCAGCAGAAGGGGATTTTTGACTGTTATTCATTATGATGATATTAATATATCAAATGAAAAAATAATTGAACTTGCTGATCAAAAAATGACAGAGAATAGTAATTTTTTTCATTTTACAATTGAAAGTGAAGGGTCTATACATTCAAGAGATAAATTAAACTAAAGTCTAAATAAACAATGAAGAAATGTTTGATCTTTACTGCCCTGTTAAGTCTTTTGACTTGCTGTATTGAGAAACGGAGAACCCCATGTGATTGCTGCGAAAATGTATATTTAAATATTGATGACGCACTAAAATGTATTGATAAAAATCCTAGAAAAACTTCAAATGATGACCGTCTTTTTTTGATAGCGATTACTGATTCGAAGAATCAAAGTTGGAATCTAATTAAAGATCGAGACATAATTTCAAATGCGAAAAGAAATTATTTGTTGATTGTGGCAAACAAATCTGAAATTAGTAGTCATGAGAAAGCTACTCAGGAGATTCAAGATTTGATTAAAAAGTACGATGAAGAAGAATCATATTTCATTGTGGCTAATCAGGCAATGTATCCTTTTGCTGATTGGGGTGAAAATGAATCAAAAAACGAAATTATAAGTGCATTGCAAATAGGCAGTGGACCATAACTTCATATAAAAGTTCAAATAAACGATGAAGAAGTTCCTTTTTACAACTCTAGTATTATTATTTTGTAGCAAGAGTTTTGCATGCAAGTGTTACAGGGTTGACTTAAAAAAAGAATTAAAGAGTACCAAGGCCATTTTACATGCAAAAGTCCTGAAGATCGAATATGTATCAATGGGTAGTATTTTTTCAAACCCAGAACGTGAGCACCTTGAAAAGAAACCTGAAAATCAGATATTGCATCTATCTAGAAATAAATCTGTCGCCAAAGTTGAAGTAGAAATAATTAATACTTACAAAGGGAATTTTAATTCAGAGAAATTGACCATTTACACTTCTAAACATGGGCAATCCTGCGGCTACTTAGGATTTCAAGTGGAAAAAGACTTTATCATTTTTCTCCAGCCTGAGTTACTATCCAAAAGATTATTTAGGGATTACGAAAATAGAGTTAATCAAAACAGATTATGGACCAGTCGTTGTAGCAGAACTATGCTTTTTAATGAAATAGAGTCAAAGGAGATAAGAGATGGACTAAAAAGTCTGGACTAAAGCTCAAATAAACTATATATGAAGAGTGCTTTACAAAATACAGTTGAACAATTTCTAATCCTATTTGAAGAGGTTTTTGATAAGGATTGGGAATACTCTAAATACATGATGGGGGTTCCTGAAGATACGGAGGATCAAAAAGCAAGCGCTAAGGAAATGGGATTAGATTCAATTGATATAATATCGGATAATGGCACATTTTTAAATCCTAAAGTAGAAAACGAAACAGAAGATTGGGGTAACAGAGGCGCACTTCTTGAAAAGTATCGAGAACTTAAATACCTACTGAATCAATATAGTTTAAAAAAACGATGACATATAAAGATATTCAAGATAAGGCAAAAATAGAGTTAGGAAGGTCAATTAAAACCTGTTGGATAGCTGATGTAAAAAGAGAATTGGGTTTGACAAGTAAGATCGCGAATAATAGAATATCTAAGTCTGGAGTAAAATATCCATGCCCTGATGGACCAGTAAAGGATTGGTTATTAATAAACCTAGAGTCCAGATAGAAAGATATAGAGATACTGTTTCAGATCATCTACCGTTTGTAGTCACTTTTAGAATAGATAAAAGTCGCGATTGACTGGAAGCTGGAGGAAATGGTAATAAGAAGGGAATTAAATTTGGAGTTTTGTTTTAATGGATAAAATATCAATCAGTAATGTCTTCTTTAGATTCTCCTGTAAAAAAATAAAACACTTAAATTATTGAATTTAAGTGTTTTATTGTTGTTTATTGTGGAGTCGGAGAGGGCCGAGTGTTAAGAAAATGTCCGGTGGACATTTTTAGCGCAGGAGCCAGGTGATGCGCCGGCCTCGAATCCCGGAGGCGTAACGAAAAAAGCCACCCAGAGGTGGCTTTTAGAGTGGAGTCGGAGGGATTCGAACCCTCGTCCAAACAAGCAATTACAATGCTTTCTACACGCTTAGTCTTGATTCAGTTTTCGACTAGCAGCTGACCCAAAACCGCCCACTACTAGCTTAGCTTCTTAAATTTTAAAACTGTGCCAAAGCTACACCGTTTCTATGTTGACTTTTATGGTGCCTCTAAACGGGACGCCATCAACAAGGGCTTCCCAGAGACATCTCGCTTTCCTACCTTGTAGGACTAGGCTTGTGACTTACTATAATTCAGTCGTATTAAGCTGCAAGAGCGTAGTTATTCTCGCCATTTAAAAGGTTGAAATAAGATATTTACGAGCATTAATTTCATGGCTCGACGTGCTTACACTATAATTCGACTCGCTGTCAAAACCAGTCGACCCCGTTTTTTAGTATTCAGTATTCAGTTGGCAGTCTTCAGTAACAAACTCCGAATGCTGGACTAAAATTTTGGAAGCCAAAGATAGTATTAAAAACTCTATCTTTGCCACCGGTATAAAAATAACAAAATGCGTGCCGTTTGTTATTTTGTCAGTGCCATCACTTCAATAATCCAATAATTGACAGTCTAGAATGAAATTCGCGCTTATAAAAGAACGTAAGAATCCGCCAGATCGCCGGGTAGTCTTTACACCTAAAACAGCCAAACAAGTAGTTGATCAATTTCCTGAGGCTGTTCTGGTGGCTGAAAGTTCTGACGTGCGTGTTTTTAAAGATGCAGAGTATCAAGAAATGGGAATTGAAGTAGTAAGTGATTTGAGTGATTGTAACGTACTTCTCGGCGTAAAGGAAGTACCAATTGATGCATTGATACCCAATAAAAAGTACTTTTTCTTTTCACATACCATCAAAAAACAACCCTATAACCGAGCGTTGTTAAACGCTATTTTAGATCGTAACATCGAGTTGTATGATCACGAAGTGATCACGGCAGAAAGCGGAAAACGACTGGTAGCTTTTGGTCGTTATGCCGGGATTGTAGGGGCGTATAACGGTGTTCGCACTTACGGACTTAAATATAAGCTGTTCAATCTTCCAAAAGCAGAGACCCTAGAAGACCAAAAGGCATTGATCTCTGAATTGAATACAATTAAGCTGCCAAATATTAAAATATTACTTACCGGTCGCGGTAGGGTAGGCAATGGCGCTCGTGAAATGATCGACGCGATGAACATTAAAAGAGTAACCGTTAAAGAGTATCTTGAACAAACGTTCCATGAACCGGTATACTGCCAGATCGATGCATCAGAATATAACAAGCGAAAGGACGGCGTTCGAGGTAGTAAACAAGACTTTTTTGAGAACCCCGAAGAATATAAATCCAACTTTTTCCGCTTTGCCAAGGTGACCGATTTTTATATTGCCGGGCACTTTTATGGTGATGGTGCCCCTTATCTATATACTAGGGAAGATGCAAAACATCAGGACTTCAATATAAAAGTAGTAGCCGATGTGAGTTGTGATATCGATGGGCCGGTAGCGACCACGATCAAACCCTCTACTATTGCCGACCCTATTTATGGTTACGATCCGCAAACGGAGAAAGAGGTCGATTTCAAAAGTGAAAATGCCATTGCGGTAATGGCAGTTGATAATTTGCCTTGCGAATTGCCCAGAGATGCCAGTGAAGGTTTTGGTGAAGCTTTTTTAAAGCATGTAATTCCTGCATTTTTTAACGGTGATAAAAACGGAATTCTAGAGCGTGCACGAATGACCAAAAATGGAAAATTGACAAAGCGCTATGCGTATCTGCAGGACTATGTAGATGGTAAGGAATAAGCCACTAATTAACGTTATACAACTACAATACAATCCCATCTGCGGCAGTAAAAAAAGGCATGGACGTTAATCCATGCCCAAAGGCAAGGTCGGGGAGTCAATCCTAGTTGGAGGATCGAAATATTTGACCAAGCCCGCAATTGTTAAGGGGTATGAATAATTTGCTAAAAATGGGTTAGCATGTCTAGCGAAATACGCTAAAAACAATGAAATTCTTCATAAGAGAGCGGTTATAAAAAGTAGACAAGCTGAAATTTTCTTTTTTTTGGGTGGTGTATAGAAAGTAGATAGCTACTGTAAACAACTAGCTTTTTGATAGTTGCATTGGATTCCTTAATACCGTTAATCAAACTTCTACTTTTACTAAAAATGAAAGTAAATCGTCTTCACGGTCAAGATCAAGCTTCTTTCTTAGTCGGTATCGTGCCGTTTTGACGCTTTCAGGAGAAATACCTAAAATTCCTGAGCACTCTTTTATGGTTAAATTAAGCCGGGTTAAAGCAGCGACTTTTAAATCATTTGCGCTTAGGTTAGGAAATTGGTGCTTTAAATTTTTAAGAAAATTAGTATGTACCTGTTCAAAATGAATCTTGAAATCGTTCCAGTTTTTATCAAGATTCTGTTGTTGCTTAATAATAATTTCTAACTGATCGAAAGCAAATTCTTTTGTCTTTATAGAAGCTTGCTTGATTTCTTTTATGGTGTCTTGTAATGTTTCTAAAAACTCATTTTTCTGCAAAAAATTAAGCGCATATGAGGTGAGTTCTTTATTCTTGAAATGAAGCTCTTGTTCTAGTTCTTTTCGTTTTAGGTGCTGATTTTCAATTACGCTAAGGCTATGCCGTTGGTTTGATTCGTGTAATTGTTGCTGCTTTTTATTCTTAAGTCTTAGGCTCCTGATTAGTAAAAATGCTAAAAGTGAAATAACACACATTCCAATACCTAGTACCCATTGAATAATAACATAGTCTTGTTTTTTAAGATACATATAATTCAATTCGGTCTCTTTTTTTTCTAGGGTGTCTTTAAATTCTAATTCGGCAACTTGTTTCGATTGCTCTGTATTGTAAATGGAGTCTTTTAAGGTGGAGTATGCCTCGTGATACGCAATAGACTCTTCAAATTTGCCTTCTTCTTTTTTTAATGATTTAATTTCCTCAAGGACCTCTAACTGCAACTTTCTCAGATTTTTTCTTTTTGCCAGATGTAAAGAAATGTCTAGATGTTGTTCAGCTATTTCATATTCTTTTTCGTTTCGTAATATTTTACTAAACAACAGTAGATTTCGAACCATCGCAGCGTCATCTTTTGCTGTTGAACTATGGTAAATAGATTCCTCTATATAACAATCAGCTAGTTCATATTCTTTTTTGATAAAAAATAACTTTGCTAATAGATTATTTGCATCGACAACGCCTTGAATATTTTTATTATGGTCATAGATGTTCAAGGCTTCTTTTAATATTTTTTCAGCTTCTTTCAGATCTTTTCTCTCAATGAGTACATTTGAAATTTTGGTATATGTGGTCGCGACAAGGTTCTTTAGGTCAAGCTTTTCAAAATGCGTCTTTGCAGTTACGTATAGTTCTATTGCCTTATCATACTCCCCAATTTCAGCATAAACCTGTCCCATGTTCATGGCGCAGTTGGCAATACCAGTACTATCGTTAAGTTGACTGTAAATGCTGTTAGCGTCTTTCAGGTTTTCTAAAGTAGATTTGAGAGACCTTTGGGACCAATAGGCCTGACCCATTAACAATTTGGCTGCTGCTTGTTGCTCCAGATTGTTTGATGCGACCGCTTTTTGAAAAGCAATGGTGCCAACATGTAATGAATGCGTCGGTTTTTCTTCAAGACAACGCGTTCCTAAACTGATTAGTTGATGCGTTTTTTCAGTTACTGTTAATGAAGAATTG
Source organism: Spongiivirga sp. MCCC 1A20706 (assembly GCF_046524175.1). Taxonomy (NCBI): domain Bacteria; kingdom Pseudomonadati; phylum Bacteroidota; class Flavobacteriia; order Flavobacteriales; family Flavobacteriaceae; genus Spongiivirga; species Spongiivirga sp. MCCC 1A20706. The sequence goes on along the minus strand of NZ_JBEFZF010000003.1, from coordinate 454,117 downwards.
TTTGTAATACTGTCAGTACTTTTCTGTAAGTCCTGTCCGCTTATTCCTTGAGTCCAAAGAAGCAGCAGAATCAATAATGAACGATAATGCATGGTTTAGGTGGTGTGTGATACCAAATTAAAACAAATCGTAAAATCGGACTAAAACTATCTACATTATGGGGTAAAGCCTCGTTAAACTGAATATTGTATTATTTTTTTGTTCTAAAAGTGTGGACTACCCTAAACACTGGTAGGCGCTCCAACGCTTGATTAATCAATCTTTATTAGCTTTCTGTATAAATAATATGCTAATAGTATCGACCCGCCAAAAAGTAAACTAAAAACCCACGTATTGATGCCGCCCAAACTTCTTGTGGCCAGTATTGTTAGTTTAATGGGGTTAGTAATGACTTCCCAACTATTGAGTCTGACAAATCGCCCTAGATATACTCCATATCCGCTTAATAAACAGCAGGCGACAACAACAAAATGAGAGGAGCCATTGGTGAAATACCATTTGAGATTTTCATGAATAATAAGAAGGGACTGTAGCCCTAGTTGCAAGCCTGCTAAAGCGAAGCATCCAATAAGAATAAAGTCGAACCATAAAGGCATTTGTGACCAACCTTCCAGATGTATAAAGTCTGTTATGATGTAAGGTGCATTCGGAAAAAATAATAGCCATACTAAAAATATGATGGCAAATAGATAAGGTTTTTGCCATCGCTCTTTTCTAATTAAAACGTATGAACAAAACAATGGCACTGTTGCCAAGACTAAATTCCATACTAGAAAAAGAAATAGTGGTGATCTGGTTATATATAGTCGGATTCCCAGAAAAAGAAAGCCTATAATCAGCGGTGCTGATAACTGTTTTATAAATGCGTTTTTATTTAAAAATAATGTGTTCATTACATGTTGATTTATTTGAATGAATTAGCTGAATAAAATCCATAGGTAACCTATAGCAATTGGAATATTCAATAGTATTGCAAGTGCTGTTTTAAATAATCGACCTTGATGGGGTTTAAAAATGATTGCGCCAATTAGTAACAGAAATATCATAACGCTATTGACCAGCGAAGCACCTACCACATAAATGAACCCCAATCGAAATACTTCGGCCGATGGCGCGGTTAAATAGGCTGTAAAAAATAAGGTGCCTATGGCAAAACTGGCAATGCCAATATACTTACTTGTATATTCAAGCTGTATGGGCCAAAAAATAGCTTCCTTATCCATTTTGCCAGTCAATTTTACGTGATACATACATAACAATGGCTAGAATGAAAAAGAGCCCTAAACTACCGACCAACAAGGCATAGCTTTCTAATTGAATAATCGTAAAAATGAAAGCATAAAGAGCTGATAAAGACACTAAAATGAACATTGGGAATTTGATGTTTTTCAAGATTGATCTTGAGTATAAGGTGATCAATAAGATGACTGCAACTCCCGCTATTAGGTAAGCTTTTAAGAAACTACTATGTTCTGATATTGATATGAGTAGGGTGTAAAACATGGTCAACGCCAAGCCAATCATTAAATATTGAAACGGATGTATGCTTATTTTGCTCAATGTTTGAATTAAAAAGAATATCAAGAAGGTAAGCGCGATTACCAAGAAACCATACTTGGCTGAACGTTCACTTTTTTGGTACTCATCTACAGGTATCATGAAGTTCACTCCAGATGCGTATTCATTTAAATCAGGTAAGTAATTAAATGTTTGTTGAGCGAATGGTCTATTAAGGTCGAGTACCTTCCATTTAGCATTAAAACCTTCATCAGTAATTTTGTCCGGATTTACAGGTAGAAATTCACCAATAAAGTTCGCTGTTTTCCAATTCGATGTTAGATTGGCAGTCGTTTCTTTACCAATAGGGATAAACCTAATTTGCTTACTGCCGTTTACATTGAGATCTATGGAAAAACGAATACTGCGTTCTTTCGGTGAATCAGCTTCCTTTAATGCGATACTGCGAAGTGTATGCATTTGTACAAAGTCAGGGTTATAGTAGTTATTTTGATTTTTGTTGCCCTCGTATACTGATGAAAATGGATATCGGTTCGCATTAATATTCACTGCTACTTCGTCATTAACCCCTTTAAGATTTGATGTTTTAATAATCATTCGTGCTTTGTCCCAAACAATATCTTCTGCAGCAACGGACTCTTCTGTAAAATCGAGATTGGCAAAAGTTCCTGTAAGTGTACTTTCGCTTTGATATACAGCAGTAGTGTAAATACCTCGACTTTTAGGCTCAGGATGTACGCTGCCCATAATATCTAATGATTCAGGAAAGAAATAACCATATTTTATTTTCTCTTTGCGTTCCGTATGGACTTTTTTGGTCTCCTGATCGGTATAAGTGGTTTCGACATAGGTTTTATAAGGAACTTTCAATATCGGGCCGTAAATCAATACTTCTTCACCCCATTTCTCATTAATTTCAGTAATGACCTCTTGTTGCCTTCCAGCTCGCTCGGCAATGAGACTTTTAATATAGGCAAGAGGAATAAGGAGTACTACAATAAGTAAACCTACCATGAGCATTCTTGCTGTAATTGATGTTTTGAGCCAGTTTCCAAACCGACTACCTTGATTATTTGATGATGTATGTTCCATAGTTATATATTTAAAGTACTTTGTATTTCAAAGTAAATGATTAAAAAAAATGATGTTATTTTCCAATAAGCTTTTCCAAGGCTTCTATATGTTTTTTAAAAGCAGCACGTCCTAATGGGGTAACGCTGTATTTTGTGTTTGGTTTTCGATCAATAAATGATTTTTCTACTTTAATGTATGCTGACTTTTCCAGGGCTTTTACATGGCTAGCCAAATTACCGTCGGTTACATCCAATAGCGCTTTCAGCATTTTAAAATCGGCGTATTCGTTGACCATTAAGATCGACATAATACCCAACCGTATTCGGTGGTCAAAGGCTTTATTTATGTTGTTTATGAGTCCCATATCGTATCCCCACGCAGGCAGGAATTGCTATTGCCGTTCATATTTAAAATACATGATTGTTCCGTAAATAATATGCATCAATCCAAAACCAACCACCCATAGCCAAAAACCATAACCAGGCAAGAGCGCACAAATTAATCCAAGTGCGATCTCAATTAATCCTAAATAGCGGATGTCACCAATGCTATACTTAGAAGCGTTTATAAGCGCTATGCCATAGAAAATGAGCATTAAAGCACCGGTTTGTCCATATTTTTGTTGGTTGAGAATGATCAAAATATAAAGGCCCCCGGCAACTAACGGAATCAAGAAATTAATAACCAACCTGCGGGCGCTGGTATCCCACATTTTTTCACCATTTTTTTTGGCCTTTCTTGTTGATAGGTAAATAGCAGTAATCACACTGAAAAAGGCAACAAGAAATAGATCGAGTAACACCAAGTTAAATACGTAGCCGTCAAGAATTAAGTAGCCTTGGTTAGACGTGGTGACCAGCCAATAAGCAACCGCGGCGCCAATAAGGGCATAAATACCTGCAAGTATTCCAGACAACCCACTTAATGAAATAAAACGGGACGATCGAGTCATCATATCTTTTATTTCAGAAATATCTTTTAAATAGTCTTTTGATTCCATATTAAAAGTACTTTGAAATACAAAGTAAATAATAATTATTTGGATTACCACTTTTTTTAAGATTATTTTTTTGAATTAATTTGGTATTCGAATAATTTTCTTGGACCAATGAATCCTGCAGAACGATATATTTTAGAGCAACCTGAACCATTTAGGGCCATTTTGTTGCACCTTCAAAGCACCATTGAAAAGTTATTTGATGAGGTTGAGCTTCAGTATAAGTATAAAATTCCCTTTTACTATTTTGGAAAACGCCCTTTTTGTTATTTAAATCACACTAAGGATTATGTTGATGTAGGTTTTTGGAATGCCGGTTATATAACCGTTCATTTAGAACATTTAACTAGTGCCAATAGAAAGGTGATGAAATCACTTCGGTATAAAAGCTTAGAAGAAATTAATCAGACGGTTTTAGAAGAAGTGTTGAAAAATGCTTTCGATGTACGGGACAAAAAATTCTACTAACAGGCAGTTTTACTGTACTTTTCCCCCTTACGATCTAGAATAATCCGGTGCGAAATTCCATTTATTTCCTTGAGTTATCTTGCTGATATTGAGTGAATTTTGTGGTGTTAATCATTTAAACCAAAAACCATGTCACAAAATCATCACGGAATGCAGGTAAATCCTGGGCAAGAATTTCTATGCTATCACGATTCTATTAACAAAGAAAGAGAGGGCCGGTTTGGTCGAATTTTTCAAAATCATCCCCCACTTTGGGTCAATCCGAATGTGCTTATTGAATTAGGTAAAGTAGGTGGGCCTATGGACGAAGGGAATAACGCTGAAACTGCCGATGAAGTACCTTTAGGTATGATCTATCTAGGGCAGTTTATTGATCATGATATTACTTTAGATACTACATCATCAGTTGATAGGGTTAACAATCCAAATGAGATTGAAAACTTTAGAACACCAGCCTTAGATCTTGACTGTATTTTCGGGGAGGGGCCTGAAGACGAACCTTTTTTATATGAAAACGACTCGATGCGTTTGTTAACAGGAGAAACGAATAATAATATTGGTCAAGGGCCTGATCTTGAAAAACATGATCTGGCCAGGAATGGGCAGGGGAGAGCGATGATTGGTGACCCGCGCAATGATGAAAACAGAATTGTATCACAGTTGCAATTAGCATTCATTCGTTTCTACAACGAAGTATATAATGATGTTGAAGCAGCGCATCCTGAGCATTCTGATAAAGAAAATTATGAAGAGGCAAGACGCCTTGCTACTTGGCACTATCAATGGATTGTGGTTAATGAGTTTTTACCAACCATAGCAGGTGAAGTTGCAGTAGATACTATTTTAGGAAAAGGAAGAAAGTGGTATTGTCCGTCAGGAAGATCGTTTATGCCAGTTGAGTTCTCGGTAGCATCATACCGTTTTGGCCATTCAATGATCACGCAAGAGGTGACACTTCAAAATGGGGGTGCAACGCACGATCTGTTCTCCGCATCTGTAGGTCGGGGTTTTACTAGATTGGCTAATGAAGATCAAGTGGTGCATTGGGAGCGGTTCTTTGATTTTGATGGTACCTACCAACGGTCTGGAAAAATGGATACACAAATGGCAAGCACCTTATTGGCGTTACCATTTTTACCACCGCAAACACCGGCCGCAATGAAGTCTTTGGCGACGCGAAACCTTTTAAGGGGACAAAGCTTCCTATTGCCTTCAGGAGAATTTGTTGCCGAAAAAATAGGCAGGCCGCAGGCGGAGATTGATCAAGTGAAGAATTTTGTTAAAAATCAAATTCAAGCGAATAACATCGATCTTGATTATGGTATTCCGTTATGGTACTACATTTTAGCAGAGGCTGAGGTAATTGGTCGTGAAGACAAGCAAGGTTTTAATCCCGGAGAGGGACTTGGACCAGTAGGAGCGACCATCACTTGCGAAGTGATTCTCGGTTTGTTAGAACTAGATCAACATTCGTATTTAGGAGCGAACCGCAATTGGCTACCAACCTTAGGCAATAATGGTGATTTTAAAATGAAAGATTTATTAGAAAAATCATTGACATCTGTAATGCAACCAGCTTAAGTATTGATTTAAAGTTGGATTAAGCATATACATTTATAATCAAAAAAGCCCTGACACTGTCAGGGCTTTTCCTATTTGAATTAGCCAGATTATTATTACTAAATAATCCTATTCTTTTTTCTTGCTTTCGTCACCTTTATTGGTGGTGTCATACATAATAGGGGTTGCAATAAACATCGATGAGTACGTACCTACGATAACCCCAACAATCAATGCGAACATAAATCCTCGGATGGATTCACCACCAAAAATGAAGATGGCCAATAATACCACTAAAGTAGTAAGCGAGGTGTTTAAGGTTCTACTTAATGTACTGTTTAACGCACCGTTTACAATCTTAGCATATTTCCAAGAACTATGATCGTTTGCAAACTCACGAATACGGTCAAATACAACCACCGTATCATTTAAAGAGTAACCAATCACCGTAAGGATTGCTGCAATAAATGCTTGATCTATTTCCATGTTAAATGGCATTATTCTCCATGTAAGTGAGAAGATACCAAGTACGATCAAAACATCGTGGAAAACGGCCGCAACAGCACCTAAACTAAATTGCCACTTTCTAAAACGGAATAAGATATATAGAAAAACAACTAGTAGAGACCCAAATACCGCATATAATGAATTGGTTTTAATATCATCAGCGATTGTTGGGCTGACCTTGAAGGTTTTCATAATACCCATTTTTGCCGTATTGCTATCATCACCAGGTTTAAACGACTGATAGGTCATTCCATCCGGTAAATAACTTTGTACAGATTCAAATAATTTTTGTTGAATTTCTTCATCTACTTCAAGACCTACTTCATCAACTTTGTACTTAGTTGTGATTTTTAATTGGTTATCAGCTCCAAAGGTCTTTACTTCTGCACTTTCAAAAGCAGCAATCACATTTTCCTTTACCTCTTCAGGATTCACTGCATCGGCAAAGCGAACCTGGAACGAACGTCCACCTGCAAAATCGACCCCTTCATTTAATTTGTTACCAAAGAATAACGAGAATACACTGACAGCTACTAATATTCCAGAAATGACATACGCAACTTTACGCTTATTGATAAAGTTAATCGTCATATTTCTAAACAGGTTTTTAGTAATAGTTGTAGAAAAATCTAGCGATTTACCTTTGTTTAAGTACCAGTCTATTAACAGACGAGTAATAAATATTGCGGTGAATAATGAGGTGAGAATACCTATGATTAATGTCGTAGCAAAACCTTTAATCGGACCACTACCAAATGCGAATAATATGAGTGCTGTAAGTCCAGTGGTAATGTTCGCATCAATGATGGAAGACATTGCCCCTTTCCAGCTAAATGCATATTCTACAGCTTGTTTGTTTCCTTTACCTTTTGCAAGTTCTTCACGAACACGTTCAAATAATAGTACGTTCGCATCCACTGACATACCAATCGTTAATACGATACCTGCAATACCCGGTAAGGTTAATACGGCACCGAAGCTCACTAATACCCCGAAGATTAATACTATGTTCAGTGCTAAGGCAACATCAGCAAAAAGACCAGCTTTTCCGTAGTAGAAAACCATCCATAGGAGCACTAGCACCAATGCGATTAAAAATGACATTAAACCGCTATCAATAGCTTCTTGACCAAGTGAGGGTCCAACCACCTCATATGAGATAAGGTCTGCTTTAGCAGGAAGTTTACCCGCACGCAACACGTTGGCTAGGTCAATTGCTTCATTTAAGCTAAACTGACCGTAAATTTGAGTACTTCCGCCAGGAATTGGTCCGTTTGACCGAGGTGCAGAATACACAATGTTATCCAGTACAATAGCGATATAGCCATTCTCTTCAAAAACCTTGCCTGTTAATTTTTCCCAAGCTTTAGCGCCCACCGTATTCATTTGCATAGATACTGCAGGTTTACCTTGCTGGTCGTATGATTGCGAAGCATCAACCACAACACCACCACTCAAAGGAGGCTTTTTATCGCGATTCGCTTGTAATGCATACAATGGAACCACTTCAGAATTTGCTTCGGCCTTACCCCAAGCGAATTTAGTATAACGAAGTTCTTGTCCCAAGAGTTGAGTAATTTCCGGCATACGAAGGTACTCGCCTACACGAGCGGTGTCCTTAATAGCAGCAGTACCAATACCAACACCGTATGGTGAGTAGCTAAATACTTCGAAAAGTGGACTTGCTTGTGGCGTACTAACTGAATCTTGAACCACATCACCTAATAAGGAGTCGATTTCTGACTTTTCATCTTCAACAATCTCTTCGGCTGATTTTGGCTGTAATTCAATCAATTTTTGATTTGCAGCTGCAATAAATGTTTGGAATGCTGCTGGTTGTGCAGTTTGCCAAAACTCTAATTGGGCAGTACTTTGTAGTAATCTTTTTGCACGGTCTACATCCTTGACACCAGGAAGTTGAACAATAATTCGTCCGGATTGTCCTTCACGCTGAATGTTAGGTTGTGTAACACCAAATTGGTCAATACGCTTACGTAATACTTCGAATGCAGAAACAATTGCCTCATCGATTTTCGTACGAATCTCACCCTGTACCTTGTCGTTGCTATCACCTGCATTGACAGTACCGTATAATTCTTTGGTTGCAAAAATATCGGGATCTGATAGCCCTATTGAACCGGCCGAGACTTCGTCAAACGCTTCAAAAAATGACTCAACGTAAGGATCAGAAGATTGCGTCTGCAGTTCATCAGCTCTTTCTAAAGCACTGTTGAAGTTAGGCTCTTTCGTGTTGTTAGCAAGACCTTTTAATATGTCTTTTACAGAAATCTGTAAGGTAACATCGATACCACCTTTAAGGTCAAGTCCCTTGTTAAGTTCTAACTGCTTTACTTCGTTGTAGGTATAATCGGCAATTCCAATATCATATACCTTCAAGTTTCCGATAGAATCTAGGTATTTTACTTCGATGCTATCGCGTTTTGCTAAATATCCATCAACATTATCGGCAATTTTGCTTACTGCGAAATCCTCTGCTTCACCTTCAACTTTACTACTTACAAAAGTAAATGACAGCTGGTAAATACTTACCAGAGTGAACAAGATTGCAAATAGCCGAACGAGTCCCTTATTTTGCATGTTTTACGTTATTATATTACTGTGATTTTTTTAAAACGAGCAAATATATTATTTCAATCAAGAATAGCCAATTATTTTGGGGTTTAAGTAGGCCATTTTACACAATGTATTTGATTGGGAGTATATTTACTAAGTTAATTTAAGAAACTAACGATGGCATTTGGATTTGGACCTGGTAGTGATATGATGAAATCTGTTGAGTCAAACAGAAAACAAATTCGAAAAAAGAAATCGCTAAAACAAATAACAGAAGCCTTCGGTAACGAATCTTGTGCTAAACCTGAATTTGTAAAAGTTTCTAAAGAAGAGTTAGAGCGGTTGAAACAAGAATTTTTACTTAACAAAAGAAAAGAGCAACAGCAAGTTTATGTGCTTTTGGGGTTCGTTATTCTAGCAGTGGTAGTTGGTTTTTATTTTATCATGTTTTGAGTTAAAGGATATTGTTAACTACCAGTTATTTCACCACAGTCACAGACTTAACGTGAATTTTGGGTAAGGTACCTGACTTTAATATTGCTACTTTTTCTTTTATTTCCCTATCAGTAAAAACACCCGTTATTTGAGCACTACCTTCTTTTATAGGTGTAGCTACCATTGGGCTTACTAAAAGCTGTTGTTCGTATATAATTGGAATTGTACGACCTTGTGACATGGCCTGATTTGTTAGTTTTTCGAACTTTTTAGTGCCGATTTCATCAAACTGAATATTAATTGAGTTTTTTGCCATTTGATCAAAAGAGTGATGAGCTTCGATGATATTAGCTCCTGTTAAATATACTTTTTTATCATATACATAAAGTGATATGTTGTTGTGAACTTTATTATAATTAAAGGTATAAGTGTAGTCGGTTATATAGGAAGACAAAATTGAATCAATCGTTTTGGTTTTTAAAAAAGATTCGATCATCGGTTGGGCTGAATTTTGATATATTCCAACGTAGTTTTTCACTATGTTTTTAAATTTTGGAGAAAAAACAGATTCGTTAGACTCCCCTTTAAAAAAACTAGTATCTTTTTGAATTTCACTGGCAATTAGCTGATCAAGTTGGTTATGCAGTTTGGAAATTTGCCTTTGTTCTAATCCTAAATGAAAGCCTATTTTTCCTGGAGTTTCTAATAGCACTATAACAGCATCACTAGGAATGTCATCGTAGAAACCGCATACTAATTTTAGTTGATTATTGCCTAAGTTTTTAGACGATATAAGTTTAATATCGTAGGCATCAAGTCTTTTACTTAATTGAGTGTGTATTTCTTCTTTTGATATTGTATTGTCTTCTATTTGGATAGTAATCTCTTGACGAAACTTTTCAAGAGGAAGACAGTTGTATAGCGTAAAACAAACAAGAAAGATAATTGCCAGTACTAATTTTCTCATAGCATTTTAAATTAAAAAAGGCCACATAAATGTAGCCCTTTAAAAATGAATATGTTGTACTATACTAAACGTCTAAAAGTCCGTTGGTTTTTTTAACACCCTCAGCACTTTCTTGCATTTTTGCTTTCTCAGCATCACTTAATTCAATTTCTACAATCTTTTCAATACCGTTTTTTCCAAGAATAACTGGTACCCCAATACACAGATCATTTAACCCATATTCACCTGCTAATAATGCTGAACATGGGAACATTTTTTTCAAATCACATGCAATTGCTTGTACCAATCCGCTTACTGCTGCCCCGGGTGCATACCAAGCACTAGTACCCAGTAATTTAGTAAGTGTTGCGCCACCAACTTTAGTGTCTTCTAATACTTGGTTCAATCGTTCTTCCGATAAAAACTCTGACGCTAAAACACTGTTTCTGGTTGCTAGTCTAGTTAATGGCACCATCCCCTTGTCGCTATGACCGCCAATTACCATACCATCAATATCCGATATAGGAGCTTCTAAAGCCTCAGCTAAGCGATATTTGAAGCGGGCACTGTCTAGTGCACCACCCATACCAATAATTCTGTTTTTTGGTAAGCCAGTTACTTTGTGAGCAAGGTAGGTCATGGTATCCATAGGGTTACTCACCACAATTAAAATAACATCAGGTGAATGTTTCACTAAGTTTTCTGAAACTGATTTTACGATACCTGCATTAATGCCAATTAATTCTTCCCTCGTCATACCTGGTTTACGAGGTATTCCACTAGTAATTACTGCGATATGACTACCAGCAGTTTTTAAATAATCGTTTGTTGTACCTGTGATTTTAGTGTCAAAACCGTTTAAGGAAGCAGTTTGCATTAAATCCATTGCTTTACCCTCAGCATAACCTTCTTTAATATCGAGTAATACAACTTCCGAAGCAAAATCTTTTATGGCAATGTACTCAGCACAACTTGCTCCTACAGCACCTGCACCTACAACCGTAACTTTCATATATCTTAGTTTAATTTATTATTTGAATTGAATCGCAAAGCTAAGAAAACCTAAGTAATTTCTTCCTAACAATACTCATAGTATTCGTGAAATTTATTTAGCAATAAATTAAAATTACACACTAAAAAAAGTCCACCTTTATGGGGTGGACTTCATTTATTTTGACTGTTACTAATTATGCATCAATATTTGCGTAAACAGCATTCTTTTCAATGAATTCTCGACGTGGTGGAACTTCATCACCCATTAGCATTGAGAAAATACGATCCGCTTCACTACCATTATCAATCGTTACTTGTCTTAATGTTCTAAACTCCGGATTCATTGTTGTTTCCCAAAGTTGTTCAGCATTCATTTCACCAAGACCTTTGTAACGCTGTATGGTTGCGGTGCCTCCCATATTTTGATTGATCATATCGCGTTGATCGTCATTCCAAGCATATTCCTTTTTATTACCTTTTTTCACCAGGTAAAGTGGAGGGGTAGCAATATAGATATGGCCATTTTCAATTAACTCTCTCATATAGCGGAAGAAGAACGTTAAAATTAATGTTTCAATATGGCTACCATCGACATCGGCATCACACATGATTACTACTTTGTGATATCGAAGTTTGGAAAGGTTTAATGCTTTGCTATCTTCTTCAGTACCGATGGTGACCCCCAATGCGGTAAACATGTTTTTGATTTCTTCATTTTCAAAAACTTTATGCTGCATCGCTTTTTCAACATTCAAGATTTTACCGCGTAACGGTAAAATTGCTTGAAACATACGGTTACGTCCCATTTTTGCAGTACCACCTGCTGAGTCACCCTCAACAAGGAATATTTCACATTGTGCAGGATCAGTTTCTGAGCAGTCACTTAACTTTCCTGGTAGTCCGCCAATACTCATGACTGTTTTACGTTGCACCATTTCACGAGCTTTGGTAGCCGCATGACGTGCTTGTGCAGCGAGAATTACCTTTTGCACAATCGTTTTAGCATCATCAGGGTGTTCTTCTAAATAATCAGTAAGCATTTCTGACACTGCCTGACTCACTGCTGAACTCACCTCGCGGTTACCTAACTTCGTCTTCGTTTGTCCTTCAAATTGAGGTTCAGCGACTTTTACGGATACAATTGCTGTTAATCCCTCTCGGAAATCATCTCCGGCTACATCAAACTTTAGCTTGTCAAGCATGCCTGAACTATCGGCGTATTTTTTTAGCGTATGTGTCAGTCCGCGACGGAAACCTGAAAGGTGTGTACCTCCTTCATGTGTATTAATGTTGTTGACATAAGAATGTAGATTCTCAGTGTACGAAGTGTTATAGATCATTGCCACTTCTACGGGAATCCCATTTTTTTCTCCTTCCATAGAGATAACAGTAGCAATCAACTGATCGCGCGTGCTATCTAAATACTTTACAAATTCTGGAAGGCCTTCATCACTATGAAAGTCTTCTCGAATAAATTCACCTTTTTCGTCCTTATTACGTTTATCGGTGATTGATATTTTAATGCCTTTATTTAAGAAAGAAAGCTCTCGCAAACGAGCAGCTAAGGTATCGTAGTTATACTCAGTAGTTTGAGTGAATATAGAATCATCAGGGGTAAAAGTTACCACAGTACCATTATCATCAGTATCGCCAACTGCTTTTACCGGATATAAGGTTTTACCACGCTCATATTCTTGTTCCCAGATTTTACCGTCTTTGTAAACTGTTGCTTTCAGGTGATTAGAAAGTGCATTTACACAAGAAACACCTACACCATGAAGTCCGCCTGATACTTTATATGAGTCTTTATCAAACTTACCACCAGCACCAATTTTGGTCATTACTACTTCAAGAGCAGAAACGCCTTCTTTTTTATGAATCCCAACAGGAATACCACGTCCGTTATCACGAACGGTGATTGAATTATCTTCATTAATCCACACATCAATTTGATCGCAGTAACCGGCCATCGCCTCATCGATCGAGTTGTCGACTACCTCATAAACCAAATGGTGTAGACCTCGAACTCCTACATCACCAATATACATGGATGGGCGCATGCGCACATGCTCCATTCCTTCCAGTGCCTGAATACTATCAGCTGAATAATTATGCTTTTTCTCTTCTTTATTTTCTTCGCTCATAAAACTGCGTTTGGGTTTGTGTTGTATACGGTTTTTGTTGTGCAAAAACCATGCAAAAGTGGATTGTGAAAGACCCAATTTTTCGCTAACAAGCAAATATAGCAAAATAGGCTTCACTTGCTAGTATTTATAGGTGTTTCAGGGGGTAAGTTATCAACAAAATTTTGTGGAAAAAATCTGCTTTTTTGTCAGTGTAAAATAACGGGCTACAACCAAAACAAAACCTAGGGTTTTCCCCTAGATCATCAGATGGGTAAAACCAATTAAAATTTAGTTGTATTTTGAAGGTAGATTTGTGCTAACCAAAATAAAATCAATGAGAAGAATACTTTTTTTGTTGTATTTAATGTGTTGTTGGAATTTTGCGTTCCCTCAAGTTATCCAGGTCGATAGTTTGAAATTAATATTACAAGACAGCCAGACGAATGATAGCACAAAAGTTGATGTGTTGCTGGAGCTTGTCGATTTTTATAAATCTACAAGTATCGATAGTATGGCATTTTACGCTCAAAAGACGCTTGAACAGTCTCTTCAATCTCATAATTACAAATTGGCAACTGCATACAATAACATCGGGCTTATTAAGTATTATAAAGATGAAGTTGATTCGGCTAGAATTTTCTATGAAAAGACCTTAAAACTTCTTGATAAAGAAGAAGATAGCATTTTACGGGCCAAAACATATTCCAATATTGCAATGACATTTAAAGAATCGTATGATGTCAAAAGACGAATTGACTATAAATTAAAAGCAGTTGACTTGGTAAAGAATAATCAAGCAGAAGTAAGCTTGATTTATGCTAATCTGGCAACAGAATATGAGTATCTACAACTCTATGAAAAATGTCGTGAATATTATAAAAAAGCTTACAGTGCTAGTAAAGAAGGGAAAAATTATAGAGTTCAAGCATATTCAATTTATGGATTGACCAATATGTTAATCGATGAGGATAAATACGATAGCATTGCAATGTACTTAAAGGAGGGAATGTCCCTATGTTCTAAAACTAATTCCCCAGAAATTTGTTATTGGATGAATAATCAAATGGGAAATAATTTTACCAATCTTGAGGAATATAGTAAAGCAAATAAACACTTAAAGCTGGCAAGAGAATATGCTGTACAACTGAATAAAGAGTTTGATGTGGTCGTTAGTACGGTTTCATTAGCTAGAAATGAGTTTGAAATGGGTAATTATGCATCCGCTTCAAAATACTATCAAGAACTTGAGGCATACTATGAAGACGAACCAGTACCTGCTTTGCTTGTTCATGGGTATTTAAATTATGCAGAAACTGAAGCTGCACTCGGGAATTTTGAAAAATCGTATTATATCTTAGACGAATATGTTGAAGTTAAGGATTCGCTGTTAACCGATGAACGAAGAGCGTTAGCTTTAGAAATGGAGGAGAAATATGAAACCGAAAAAAAGAACAAAGAACTCGCCGAACAATCCGCCCAACTTCAGGAACAAGAAAACACCCTCTTAAAACGAAATAATCAAATTAAACTATCATTGTTAGGAGGTGGATTTTTATTGCTTGGAGGAATCGGCATTTGGCTTTATTCCCGTCAACGCCAAAAACTGAAAGATAATCGTATTCTCGCACTAAAGAATGAGCAGGAGGTGGTCAAGTTAGAGGCCTTGATTACCGGAGAAGAAAAAGAACGAGTTCGCCTCGCACAAGACCTACATGATGGTATTAATGGTGACTTATCGGTTATTAAATACAAGATTAGCAATGTCGACAAATCTGCTTTTTCAAACGAAGAAAAGCAAGAGTATAAAGAGGCGATTACGATGCTTGATAATGCAGTGGAGCAAGTTCGACGTATATCCCATAATTTGGCGCCACCATCATTGCATAATTTCGACCTAATAGAAGCCATTAAACAATATTGTACCAAAGTCAATACCTCCAGTAAAGTGTCAGTCGATTTTCAGTATTATGGCGATCAATTCCAGCTTAATAAAGAACATGAAACCGCCGTGTATCGAATGATTCAAGAAATGTTGAACAATATCGTGAAACATGCGGAAGCATCAGAGGCCTTAGTGCAATTAAATCACCGAGACGATCATTTGCACTTAACTGTTGAAGACAATGGCAAAGGATTTAATATCGATGAAAAGGCGGAAGGTATGGGGCTTAAAAACATTCGCTCTCGAGCCGACTTCCTGAAAGCTGATTTAGATATTTCATCTGGTAAAAATGGAACAACCTTCGGACTTGTTGTTGAACTCGATAAACTAGCCACAAATGATTAAGGTTTCTATTGTAGATGATCATACGATGGTGCTTCAAGGGATTCAAACCATGTTGCAAAACGAATCCAACATTCAGGTAATTGGTGCATATGATAAAGCGGTTCATTTTTTTGATGATGTCAACAAAAATGAACCCACTATCCTATTGCTGGATATTAATCTTCCAGACGGTAATGGAATTGAATTATGCAAGGAAATTGGTTTAAAATATCCTGATATTGTCATAATAGCGCTTTCAAACTACAGCGAACCAGGATTCATTAAAAATATGTTACGTAATGGAGCTAAAGGTTATCTGCTAAAAAACACCGAAAAAGATGAGCTGATACTTGCTTTAAAAGAGGTCTATGCGGGTAACACTTATTTGCCGCGGGCGGTACAACAAATATTATTGGCTGAAAGTATTGGTAGTCCAACACAAACAAGATTTGTACCCAAACTTACCCGCCGTGAAAAAGAGGTGCTCAACCTTATCGCAAATGAACATACCAGTCAGGAAATTGCCGAGAAGTTATGTGTAAGTCCAAAAACTGTTGAAGCGCATCGTAACAATCTTATCCAAAAAATGGGTGCGCGAAACACTGCAGGATTAATTAAATCAGCGATGGAAAAGGGTTTGATTTAGTTAAGAGTTCACCTCGCAACTCCGCTCCCGGTGACTTGCTAATCAAATATTACTTTTTCAATGGAAAGTCGCTTGGTCCTGATGGCTATAGGACCATATCGAGACTTATGCTTAATGAAATTCCTGTTTATTCTCAACCAAAGAGATCAATCTAATTTCCTTTAAAAGGGAGGCTATTAAAATTAAAAATTTGAGTCTGCCAACTAAAAACCTAGGGAAAACCCCTAATTAGTACTTCAGTGGTTTTACCTCATGCACAGCTTGTTGATAGTTAGCACCTTGCCATTGTTAATCTAAAGAAACTTAAAATGAAAACAATTGGCAAAATGTTCTTCTTTATACTCATTATCAGTGCGTGTAGTAAAGATAACAACAATCCGCCCCCAGAACCTGAAAACCGCCCACCGGGTAATTTTACCGTTACCACATCGGTTGAAGGTAATAATGCAACCATTATGTGGACGCAAGCTACTGATCCGGATGGTGACGCGGTAAATTATTCTGTGGTACTCGACGGCAATACTATTTTAAATGGTGCTGCTAATAGAAACAGTGTTGAGGCAGAAAATCTAAATTTTGATACTTCTTATTCAGGTACCGTTACGGCATCTGATCCCGACGGGCTCACATCAACATCTGATTTTAGTTTTACTACCGGGATGGAGCCGAATGAAGCACCTGAAAAGGCCATATTGAGCAGCCCGGCTAATGAAGCATCGGGTGTAGTTTTACTACCTGAACTAACTTGGCAAGCTGCAGCTGATCCCGATGGAGATCCGGTAACATACGAAGTATTTTTAGACACTAATGACGCCGATACTTCAATCACTACTGACATTACTGAGCTTGCTTATATTTTGGTAAACGAACTTGAATTAAATACTACCTATTACTGGAAAGTAAGAGTGAAAGACGATAAAGGAGCAATGACTGATAGTGATATCCAATCATTCACCACCAATCAAGCGCCTGGGGTATTTAATCTGTTAAGTCCGGTTAATGATGCACGCGATATACCATTAAATGTAGAATTAAGTTGGGATGCAGCAGTCGACCCTGACGGAGATAGTGTTTTATATGATGTATATCTCGATCAAAGTGCCAATCCAAGTACTAAGGTGATGAACCAAACCCAAGTCACTAATTTTTCAATTAGTGATCTTGAAAATGAAACCCGCTACTATTGGAAGGTGATTGCAACCGATTTAAAAGGTGGTGAGGCCGAAAGTGAAGTGCGCTCATTCGTAACGCAAGGTGCGGTGGTAGCAACTGAAGTAACCACTAGCGCTGCATTTTCTAGGCGATATGGCCACGGATCAGTCGTCTTTAATAATAAAATGTGGGTTGTAGGTGGTATTAATTGTTGTGGTACTTTTTACGAAGATGTATGGTCAAGCAGCGATGGTGAAAACTGGGATTTGGTTACTGATACTGCGCCTTTTGGACGAAGAGGAGAACATGCTCTGGTCGTACATGATGGTAAGATGTGGCTTATTGGCGGACGTGATAGCTTTGCGCAACCTGCCGGATATAAGAATGACGTTTGGGTTACTGAAGATGGGATTAATTGGACACCGGTAGCACTTTCAGCTGCCTTTTCACCAAGATATAACTTACAGGTGGTAAGCTTTAACAATAGTCTTGTGCTAATAGGAGGTGTGGGCGAAGAAACGAGTGATAGAAATGAAGTTTGGTCGAGTACAGATGGGGGTGAGTGGACTCAACTTACTGCTGATGCCGGCTTTTGCTGTCGTGGTTTTAGGGCAACTGTTTTTAAAGATAGTATTTGGTATATCGCTGGTTTTTCCAATAGTGTATTTAAATCTTCCAATGGTATTAACTGGGAAGTTGTTACCGATAATGCTCCGTTGGCCGCGCGTGTGCTGCCTACAGTGGTGGTATATGATGATCGTCTTTGGATGACTGGAGGTCGAGATGGTAATAATTCAAGCCGCTTTTTAAACGATATATGGTATAGCGGTGATGGAGAAAATTGGACTCAAGCCAATGAAAATTTAGGGTTTGCCAAACGGTTTGGACATAGTTCAGTAGTATTCAATGATAAAATTTGGGTCATCGCTGGTGATCGCGGCACAGCAGGTGATTCTACTTTGGGTGATGTGTGGTCTATTGAATAAGCACTCCTATCCTATATAATTCTAAAAACTCCCTGTTTTGAAAATTGAAGAAATGGGGAGTTTTCCAAAAAATTAACTTAAACATATTAAAGATGAGGTTAAAAATAATTTACAGCTTGCTATTGGTGTGCTTAGTAATAGCTTGCTCAAAAGAAAATATAGCAGAAGGTGAAACATTACAAGTGGCTAACTTAAGAACAAACGCTCAATGTACACCTACCGATGCATCTGTTTTAACTGTTACCGGAGGAGGTAACGGTTATGAAGATGGAAACGTACGTACTGCAAAGTTCTCTATTCCAGCTGATGTAGCGTTAAACAGTAAAGGCGATGTAGTTGTAGCCGATTGGGGAAATCATCGTATTCGAAAAATAACGCAAGATGGAAAGGTTAGCACCATTGCAGGCGGCTTAAGTGGCTTTCAAGATGGGTTTGGTAGAAATGCTCAATTTTTAAACCCTTCGAGTATCGCAATTGATGAAAAAGATAATATCTATGTCGTTGACAGGGGGAATCATGCAATTAGAAAAATTGACAAAACCGGAATGGTAACAACATTGGCTGGTAATGGAACCCCAGGAAGTAATGATGGAAACGGTAGCCAGGCGCAATTTTATTATCCGTACGGAATTACTTATTCACCCGATGGTAGTTTATATGTTACCGATGAGGGAAGTCAAAGAATTCGAAAAGTCACGCTATCTGGTGTCGTTAGTACCTTTGCAGGCTCTTCTTTAGGTTATGAAGATGGTTACAATGCGAAATTTGATTTTCCAAGAGGTATTACTGCAGATAATAATGGGAATTTATTGGTGGTTGAATGGCGCGGTCATCGAATACGAAAAATTGATCCGAATGGGTATGTCACAACCATAGCCGGAAGTGTTGAGGGATATTTAGATGGATCTTCAAACAAAGCCCGATTTAAGCGACCCAATGGAATCGCAGTTGACGCAGCAGGTAATATTTATATATCCGAAGAGAATAACCAGAAATTGCGCGTCATTTCGACGAATGGGACCGTAAAAACCATTGCGGGTAGCACTTCAGGTTATCAAAATGGCGTAGGCGCTGAAGCAAAATTCAACTATCCAAGGGGTATCGCTATAGATGGTACTACCATGTATATCGCTGATATGAATAACCATCGCATACGTAAAGCAGCCTTGGCTTTTGATTGTGTTTTTTAATCCTTGACAAATGAAAACACTAATAATCGCCTCGCTAATACTTTTCTTCATCATGTCGAACAAGCTCAACGCACAGCAAACTGGAATCGTTTCTTATCCTGAATATGGCTTGCAATTTAGTATTCCTGAAAACTGGATGGGTAAAGAAGCTGATGATATGTATATCATGGGGTCAAATATCGAGGCGGGCAGAATGGTTTTATTTTTCTCAGAAGCGGAATCACAAAATCAACTAATTCAGCAATTGAAAGGTGGCTTTCATGATCAAGCTGTTCAGCTTAATTTAAAGGGAGCATTGAATGTTGGTACCGAACAAATTACCGGAATGTATGAAGGTTTGGTGAGTGGGCAATCGATAAAGGCCTTTCTAATTTCTAAGAGAAGTAAAGAAGGAAAAGGATTGATTATTGTTTCGTTAATTGAAAGAGCTCTTTACGGTCAAAAAACCATCCAATTAGCTAAAAAGGTAGCAAATAGTGTTCAGTTTTTTCATCCTATTCAACCTGCTGATCCCCATAAAACAAGCACAGCGCAGTGCATTGAACGCGTAAATGGCAACAAGTTGGTATGGGTAGACTATTATAACTCACCCGACCGATCAGGTAATGGTAGTGGACTAAGTGGTGGTTACGATTTAAAGAAAGAGATCAACCTTTGTGCCAGCAGCGTGTTCACCTATTTTGGTAGTAGTTTTGTAAATGTCGGTAGCGAAAATGCAAGTGTTTTTCAGGATCATCAGGCTAAAGGTCATGGTAACTGGAAAATTGTTGAAGGTGAGAAATATCCACTTTTGATATTAACCTATCACGACGGAAATGTGCAACAAATGGCCATAACGATGAAAGATGGTAAAACCTTTTTAGATGGTGAGCGTTACTATGTGGTAGATGGAGAGTGTTACTAAGATTATACTGTTGTTTGTTTCGCTAGGATTTTATCAATTAGTACTTGCTTTTTCTCGTCATTATCTCCATACAACCACTGTAATACATTATCCTCCCAAATTGCATCGCATTCTTCTGCTGTGAAAATACCTCTTTCCTTTGCGAGATCTAGTATTTTTCCTGGATAAGAAGACTGTTGCTCACTTTCCATTTCACCCAAAGGATAAGGGTCGTCTAAACCCATTAAAATTTGTTTTGAACCTTGGTTTTCAACGAGTAGCTTTAATGATCCGGTATCGTGAACTAAGGTGTCGAAAAATATATTCGGGTGACCAACAGCCTTTCTTGGATGTTGTTTACCTTC
This sequence comes from Spongiivirga sp. MCCC 1A20706, assembly GCF_046524175.1. Classification (NCBI taxonomy): domain Bacteria; kingdom Pseudomonadati; phylum Bacteroidota; class Flavobacteriia; order Flavobacteriales; family Flavobacteriaceae; genus Spongiivirga; species Spongiivirga sp. MCCC 1A20706. The sequence continues at coordinate 433,431 of NZ_JBEFZF010000003.1, read as the reverse complement.
AAATAAGTCTGGTCGTCCGTCAAAGCCTTGAATACGGCGTCCGAGATTTATTTGCGCTAGTTGCCCGCCATGTGCAAAACACACACGCATGTTAGGATACTTGTTTTGATACCCGTTCAAGGTTAAAAAATGATAAGCATCAGCGCATTGTGCCAACATCCATATTAAATGAAAACGCCACGAAGTGTTCTCCAGTAAGATAAATTTCTCACCGTCATAAGGGTGGATTTCTACTGCTAAACCATAATTATCAGCGGCTTCAAAAATACGCTCGTTTTCTTCATCAAAAATACATCGCCAAGTACCAATAGTATCCATATAATGAGTGGGTAAACAAAGTAAATTCATACCCAACTCCTCAACACAGCGTTCAATTTCCCAAACGGCACCGCGAGCATATCCCGGGTGTACCACAAAGCCGCAGGTAAATTTTGAGGGGTTTTCATGTTGAATACGCGCATTAAAATCATTTTGAAATCGCAATGCCTGTTTCATTTCCTCTAGACGAAGTCCATTGCCGTACAATTGCGAAAGATTCAATACCACAGCATGATCAATTTTGTAACGCTCCATCCATTCCAGCTTTTCATTTAAGAAAAAACTCGAATCGGTTACTGGGCGTCTCCAACCTTTTTGAAGCATAAACTTACGCTCGTCATCAACCCAAAAAATCTCCTTGTCCTTCATAAATTGTGGAATTTCATGAGGATAGGGTAGTAGGTGCGAGTGACCGTTAATACGAAGTTTACGTTTCATGAATGCTAATTAAGTAATCCTATAAAGATATGAAACTTTAAAGTTGATTCGGTTAAAATTACTTTAATTCCGTGGCAACAATTGAGTTGGAGGTATAGGTTTTTCCATTAAGTGACTTCATAATTGCTAAGTCACCAAAAAGATCATTTAACTTTTTGAAATTATCTTTTTCTGTGCTCTGATATCTGGTTAACGAGTAGTATAACATCCTATTCAATATACGTGTTTTATCCTTGATCTCGTTATAACGCTTGGTCAGATCAGCTAATTCGTTTTCTTCAATGAAATAAAATTGAGGATTGTATGTCAGACTTATTGAGAATGTTCTTTTATTACAGAACACACCGTCGTAGCGCTCTATTTTTATATTTTCAAAAGATTCCGATTGACCTGCTTCTATTTTTACCAAATCACTTATTAAGTTCATTTGGTTTCCACTTCCATCATCCATAATTTGAACATAACCTTCTTCAGAAACTTTACATTTTTTGTTTGATGTAATAGTTAATTTGAATGGGGCAATATCCAAACCATGATGTTCTAATTGATTGTTCAGATCGAGGTGTTTATCAAAAAGAAATGATTGGGGTTTTACAATGTATATAGCTTTTTGCGTGTTGTTTGTGAAAGTGAGTGATAGATTTATGGTCGATTCTTTAGCCTTATAACTAGCTTCTTTAATTGTTATACTCAGTTCTTCCTGAGCAAGGCAAACAGAAAAATTTGAAACAAGGATTATAATAGATAAAAGTTTTCTCATAAAAGTGTTTTAAAGTGATTTGGTGCGCCCGCCATCTACAGGAAGGTTGATTCCGTTAATATACCCTGCTGCTTCACTTGCTAAAAAAGCAATAGCATTTGCAGTTTCTTCGGGTTGAGCAAATCGTTTTGCGGGAATAGTTGATTTCATGTTATTGGCAATTTCATCAAAACTTTTGCTTGTTTTTGCAGCCTTATTACTTATGATTTGAGTTAAACGCTCAGTTTCAGTTGCGCCGGGTAGCACATTGTTTACAGTGATACCAAATTCACCAAGTTCATTTGCTAATGTTTTTGCCCAATTGCCAACAGCGCCTCTTATGGTATTGGAGACGCCTAAGTCAGGAAGTGGTTGTTTTACTGAGGTGGAAATCACATTGATGATTCTGCCATAACCAATATCTTTCATTTTAGGTACTACCGCTTGAACAAGTAGGTGGTTGCATTTTAGATGTTGTGTAAAGGCACTTTCGAAATCACTTATTTTAGCACTGTAAACTGGTCCTCCAGCGGGTCCTCCAGTATTATTCACAAGTATATGCACTGCTTTAAGCGCATGCAGTTTTACCAATACTTTTTGCTGTAATGCCTCAGGATCTTGAAAGTCGGCTGCAATATAACTATGCTGTTGTTTGTTGTTAGGTAATTCAGCTAGCACCGCCCTTAATTTATCTTCATTTCTAGCAACTAGAATAACATTTACACCAAGTGTGGCCAATACCATAGCGGTAGCTTTACCAATACCTTGGGTGCTTCCACAGACGAGAGCGTTTTTATTGTTTAGATTCAGATTCATTTTTTAATTATATCGTATTAGTCAAGATATTTCAATGTGCTATCTAATATTGTATACATACATTTTTTGTATCGGTAAAAAATCGCAATGCTTCAAAGCCACCTTCTCTTCCTACACCGCTATTCTTCATTCCACCAAACGGAGTTCGTAGATCGCGCATCATCCAAGTGTTTACCCATACAATGCCGCTTTCGAGCGCTTTGCTCATTCGCATGGTTCTTTTTAGGTTGTTGGTCCATATAGTGGCTGAAAGTCCATAAGTGGTGTCATTTGCCATGGATAATACCTCTTTTTCAGTATCGAATGGCATAATAGTAACTACAGGACCAAATATTTCCTCTTGATTTAGTTTGCAGGAATTATTTTTTACTTCAATAACGGTTGGCATTAAGTAGTAACCATTTTCTAAACCTTCAACGCTAATTTCTTGTCCACCATATAAAATGGTTCCGTCGTCTTGTTCTGCAGTTTCTATATAGGACATTACTTTCTTTAAATGGTCTTTAGAAACTAATGCGCCTAAATCTGTTTCTTCCATACCAGGGTCACCCACTTTCAGCTGACTTACTTTATTGATAAAATCAGTTTTAAACTTATCATAGATAGCGCGTTCAACAAATACTCTACTTCCGCATAAACATATTTGTCCCTGATTGGCAAATGATGATTTTACGGTAGTATTCAACATGTCTTCATAGTCACAATCAGCGAAAATAATATTGGGATTTTTTCCGCCTAACTCCAAAGAGAGCTTTTTGAATTTTGGCGCTGCGATTGCCGCTATGTGAGCTCCTGTTTTAGTGCCTCCTGTAAACGATATGGCCTTGATTTTAGAATGCGCGATTATAGCCTGACCAGTATTGCTTCCAAGTCCGTGTACAATGTTTAGTACACCTTTTGGTAAGCCTGCTTTATTACAAATTTCTCCTAATAAAAAAGCAGTCATCGGTGTTACTTCGCTTGGTTTTGCAATCACACAATTACCGGCTGCTAATGCCGGTGCAATTTTCCAGGTGAAAAGGTAAAGAGGTAGATTCCAAGGAGAAATACAGCCTACAATGCCTATGGGTTGTCTTAGCGTATAGTTTAAAGCATTTTGTCCTGTGCTGTCATGAGATTCGCTTGCAAATTGAGTTATGGCATGGCCAAAAAACCGAAAATTGCTAGCTGCTCTGGGGATATCGACTGATTTAGCAAGGTTAACTGGTTTACCATTATCTTTACTTTCTGCCTCGGCAAGTTCATCTAATCGGGACTCGATACCTTCGGCAATTTTTAAAAGGATTGTACTTCGTTTCTCAACCGTAGTTGTTGACCAGCTTTTGAATGCTACTTCAGCTACTTCTACTGCCAATGCTATATCTTCTTCTGTGCTATTTGGAATTTGACCATATATTTTGCCATTGGCTGGGCAATAATTATCGATCCAATTATTATTAATCGGATTTGAATATTCTCCATTAACGAAGTTTTGTATGGTCATTGTATTCTAGATATAAACTAAAAAAGGCGATTTTGAAAAATCTTGAAAATTCCAAATCCCATTTTCAACTTTCAACTCTTTTATACGCCATCACCTTGATTTCTACAACCAAATCAGGGTGTGGTAGTTGATGTACAGCCACCGTTGTTCTAGCAGGTCCGGTTTCAGCGTTGAAAAACTCAGCATAGGCTTTATTATAACCTGCAAAGTCATTCATATTTACTAAAAAAGAGGTCACATCGACGACATCATTTAAAGTAGCGCCTTCATTGGCTAAGTTCTTCTCAATGTTTTTTAACACCTCTCTGGTTTGTACTTCAATATTGAGTCGTTTTGTTCCCATTTCGTCAATAATATCAACGCCGGCAATAGTATTGTCGGCTCGACGGGAACTGGTGCCGGAAACAAAAACAAAATCACCCACTCGCTTTGTATGTGGATATGCACCTCTGGGTGTTACTTTCTTTTCACTCATTATGAAGTTTTATTTAGCAGTTTTCAATCTTTTAATTCTGCAATTCTATCTTGCTTTAATATTGCGTCCGTAACTGTTTGCACCTTTTGTAGTGCATTTTTCAGTACTGGTTTTGGCATTTCTTCAGTGATTTCGATATCACCATTAGTAATCATATTAAGTAAGGCTTCATCTTGTGCTCTTCCTTTAACCATGGCCTCACGATAACCAATATCTTCATTAAAGGTAACCAACGAATATTTTGAAGAATAATCATCGGGAAAATTAGATTCTAGTGCCATTTCTAGCTTACGTTTTTCTTGAAAAATCGGATTTGCAACATGGTCTTTCATTTCATGAAAGTTATCAATGGCGAGGTCGGCAATAGCATCAGTGTCCTTTTTTCTTCGCTTCTGATATGCTTTAAAAATTGTTTCCCAATTTTTATGTCCTTCATCTAAAACAGCATCAAACTCCACAACATCTTCAAAAGAGGCATTCATACCCTGACCGTAAAACGGGACAATTGCATGAGCCGAATCACCCATTAGCAGGGTATTTCCTTTGTAATGCCATGGTGAGCATTTAATGGTGCCAAGTGGGGCTGTAGGGTTTTCAAAAAAATCATCCACCAAATTGGGCATTAATTCTAGCGCGTCTGGGAATTCCTTTTGAAAAAATTCAGTTACAATTTTTGGGTTGGTTAGATTACTAAAATTGTATTCACCTTCTTCATAGCTTAAGAATAAAGTGACGGTAAAACTACCATCTAAATTTGGTAAGGCGATGATCATGAAATCACCTCTTGGCCATATATGCAACGCATTTTTATAGGTTTTATAACCTCCGTTTTTTTCTGGAAGAATACTCAACTCTTTATAACCATGGGTAAGATAGTTTTGTGAGAAACTAAATAAGAATTTACGTTCTAGATAGTAGCTTTTTCTTAATGCCGATCCTGCACCGTCTGTTGCAATTATGACATCAGCTTTTTCAGAAAATGCTGACTTCGAGCTATCATCCATAAAATAAGCTGTGGTGTTTTCAAAATCTACTTTTTCGCACGATTTGTTAAAATGAATATTCACTTTTGGATGCTTTTCAGCTTCATCAAGTAACAAAGCATTAAGATCACCTCTAGAAATTGAATTGATATATTCATAATCACGGCCACTATAATTGGATAAGAAGGTATTACCCTTTTTATCGTGAATCATTCTACCGTTCATCGGGATGCATAATTCACGCACTTTTTCTTCTATTCCAACTAGTTTCATTCCTTTATTTCCTCGATCAGAAAATGCTAGATTAATAGATCTGCCAGCACTAATATCCACTTTACGAAGATCAGGGCGCTTTTCATATACATTTACAGTATAGCCTCGTTGCCCCAAACGTAAGGCAAGCAAACTGCCGCATAAACCGGCACCAATAATTAAGATGGAATTATCTTTATTCATCAACGTTTAGGTCTTTTCTTTTTCATTAATTCAGCAATCTCGTTTGATGCACTAAGGGGTGTTTTTTCAAGCTCCTCAACTACGCTGTGGTAATTTTTATCATTATGAGATTGCGATAGTTTGTAGGTAGCTTGAATATCGGTAATTTCTATTTCAAAACCAATAATTCCACGCATTTGTGCCATGGTTTTTTTAGATAGGTTTTCCGGTTTTATGGGATTTTTCATGGTTGCTTCATATTTATTGATTAGTCTATGAAGCAATGCTTCAAAAGCTTCGCCAGTTACCTCTTTTAGCTTACCGTAAACATGGACTGCAACATAATTCCATGTGGGTACTTCTTCGAAATCATACCAAGATGATGAAACGTAAGAATGTGGCCCGTTAAAAATAGCAAGTACCTCTTTTTCATTTTTAAAAGTTTTCCATTGCTCATTGCCACGAGCAACATGCCCCTCTAGAAAAAATGACCCATTTCGTTCAATAAGTTCCAGCGGAATATGAGTTGCCAATAGTTTTGATCCTCCGGTTACTAAAATGCCAAATGCATTCGCTTTTAAAAACTCGAGGATTTCTTTTTGGTCGTTATTTTTATAATACTCTGGTATGTACATCGTTTAGTGTAAGTGTTTGCGAGTTAAGTAGTTTAGGTGATAAAAATCCCAAATTCCAAAAAGTACTTTTCATAACTCATAACTCATAACTCTATATTCAAGACTTGTCGCTAATAATTGCCTTAAGCTTTTCTACCATCATAAAAACTTCTTCAAAAGTATTGTATAGTGAAACCGGAGCTGCTCTAATAACATCGGGTTCGCGCCAATCGGTAATAACTCCGGCAGCGGTGAGTTGCTCATGTAAGCTTTTATCGGCATTTTCTACCTTGATCGATACTTGACAACCACGTTGATCAGCATCTTCAGGAGTGATGATCGAAATGCGATCATTATTCATATTCTTTATGAGATTACTTAAATAACCACTTAGTTGTGTTGCCTTTTTTGTAATTTGATCAATACCCGCTTTATCAAAAATACTGAGAGAAGCCTTTATTGCTGCCATCGATAGAATAGGGGGATTACTCAATTGCCAACCTTCAGCGCTAGGAATAGGATCAAACTCGTGCCTCATATTAAATCTGGTTTCTTTGTTATGTCCCCACCAGCCTGCGAAACGTTTTAAAGTAGGGTCGTTGGTATGACGCTCATGAACAAAACAGCCAGCCAAGCTTCCAGGCCCCGAGTTTAAATATTTATAAGAGCACCATACCGCAAAATCTGCTCCTGAATCGTGTAAATTTAAAGAAACATTGCCTGCGCCATGCGCACAATCAAAACCAACTTTGCAACCGTATTGGTGACCAAGTTGAGTAATTTTTTTTAGGTCGAAAAACTGTCCAGTATAATAATTAACGGCTCCAATCATTATTAGCGCTATCTGATCTCCTTCCTTTTTTAAAATGGCCTCAAGATCTTCCATTCTAGGTAAATCTTCACCCGGTCTTGCCTTCCACTTTATTAAACCATCTTTTCGACTAATATTATGGTTGTGTAATTGCGAACTAACCGCATAATCATCTGAAGGAAATGCATCTCCTTCAATTAGTATTTTGTAACGAGTAGATGTAGGACGATAAAAAGAAACCATCATCAAATGAAGGTTCACTGTTAAGCTGTTCATCACTACTACTTCGCTATTTTTTGCTCCAACTATTTTGGCCATGGTGCTGGTCAAATACTCGTGATAGGGCATCCATGGGTTGGTAGCTTCGAAATGTCCTTCTACGCCTAAATTGGCCCAATCATGTAACTCTTGATCAATATACGACTTCGTGGTTTTTGGTTGCAAGCCAAGCGAATTACCACAGAAATAAATAAGATCATTTCCATATTGATCTTTAGGAATATAAAATCGATCTCGAAACTTGTTTAGCGGATCATTTTGATCTAGTTCTCGAGCAAAATCAATAGAGGCCTTTTGATCGGTCAATGGAATAAGGTGTTGGTGTGTTAGCAAAAATAGGAATTTATTTATCGTCTTCTTAATCGGTTGTGTTAATGGTTTTTCAGCTATTTTTGGGCATGCGATCACTGTACCTCATTTTATCAAAGTTTCGATATTTCTCTCCAGCCTGGGTTTTTACATCTCTTAATATTTTAATAGCAACTTGGGTGCTGTACATACCTACTATAAAAGACAAGCTATCGCTTGATGATGGTCAAGTGGGTATCGCTCTGTTTTGCTTGGCTGCAGGTACTATATCGATGGTGCCTTTCTCGTCGAAAATCATAAAGCAAATAGGCTTGGGAAAAAGCACCTTTGTCGGTATTGTTATTTTTTCTTTGGTGTTTTTACTTCCCTTCATGGCTCCTTCTTATATCCTACTATGTCTTACTCTTTATATAGTCGGGCTATTTGCCTGTTTAACAGATGTCGCGATGAATGCCTTAGTATCTGAAATTGAGTCGGACGATGAAGTACACTTCATGTCAGCCGCTCATGGTTTTTTTAGTTTGGGCGGAGTTATTGGTGCTGGGATAGGTACATTGGTAATTACTTATTTTAAAATACCGTTGCACCATATGTTGGCTGCGTCTCTTTTGGTGATTATAACTAATATGCTATTGCTAAAAAATTATATAGCTATAAAAGGAAAGCAGGTAAAACGAGAAAAGAACAAGTTTAATATAAAACTTTTGCGCCCGCTACTAGGGCTTACCATAATTGCTTTTTTAATTATGGGTGGTGAAGGAGCGGTCGAGCACTGGAGCAAGTTATATTTGTTAGATATTGTTCAGGTCTCAACTGATAAAATTGCAGGTTATGGCTTCGTTGCATTCTCGGTTACAATGACGCTTGGTCGTTTTTTTGGAGATGCAATTAGCTCCAATTTTGGTGCAAGAAAACTTATCATTGCTAGTTGTTTAATAGCTATTGTCGGTTTACTATGTGTTTTGTTTGCAGACTTTGTATTTGCAATTATTGGCTTTGCTTTAATTGGGCTCGGCTTTTCGGTGGTAATTCCAGAACTATTTCGATTGGCCGGAAAGGCAAAAGGAGTTTCTCCTTCAGAAGGTATTTCCTTCGTAGCAGGATTTGGTTATGTGGGTTTTTTGGTAAGTCCTGCTTTTTTAGGATGGTTATCTAAACAATATGATTTAAGTGTTAGTTTTATGGCGATACTGGTAGGTGTGGCGCTTGCTATGTTAATTATGTTATTTTTTAAGCGAACGTTTTAAAGTGAAATAAAACGACTATGTACGAGGATGATGATTTTGATGATGACTCTAAAGAATTTAGAGATTTCCCCATTTTTAAAAAGGCTGAAGCGATTTACGATATAATAATGCGCATTGAGCAAATTGATGCGGAAGAGCAAGAGGGACTAAGTGAATATGAGCGTAATGCAATTTCCGATCATATTGATTATATGGTTGAAAATGCTAGCATCATTCCTTCGAAGATTGCTAATGCTTTAAGCAGTGATGTATATAATGAACAAATGGAGAATGCAGCGGTAATTCGGGCATGTGCTAAAGAGTTGTTGGCTGATGCTACAGATTTAATATCTCTTGGTTTTAAAGATGCAGATTATTTGCAAATACTTAGTGCTGAGGTGGAAGAGTTTCGTATGTTGTTTGTAGAGTGGATTCAAACATTCGATCCTAGCAGTTATAGCATTGACCGATGGGGACTATTTAATCCTCCCGGGGTGAATTACGATGATCCCGATCCGGATGATGATCTGCCTTTTGATCCGTTAGATCTTTTTAATGATGACGATGATGACTAAATCCTCAAATAGGTTTTCATGAAAAATGGACTTTTCATTTCCGGTCATAAAACCACTTTTATAGCAGAAGATTTTAGTTTGCTAAAGCAACACTATCGTATGAGGCATTTTCATATGAATATGCCTAAAAACCCTATTTTACTAGCATGGCAGCTATTTAAATCTTTTTGGAATGCACTATTTGTAGTGCCCAAAACCGACTTTGTTTTTTGCTGGTTTGCAGATTATCATGCCTTTTGGCCATTATTGTTCGCGAAGCTATTTAATAAGCCAAGCTATCTGGTGATTGGAGGCTTTGACGCAGATAAAAATCTCGACTTTAATTACGGTGCTCATGTGAAGACTTGGCGAAGCACAATTATTAAACGTATTGCTTTATTGGCAACAAACCCTTTGCCAGTAAGTAAGCATACGTCCGATTTAGTGAAAAAGAATTTAGGTAAAACCGTATATAATCGGTCAACCATAGTTTATAATGGAATTAATACAGGAAGCATTGTAAAAGCTGTGTCAAACCGGTCTGGTTTTATAACAGTTTATAAGGTTGCAGATTTAACACGGCTAAAAATTAAAGGCGCTGATTTTTTAGTTGAAGTAGCAAGAAATTTTCCAGATAAAAGTTTTACCGTTGTAGGACCGTATAATCAAGCTGCTGATTATTTAAACTCGTTTCAGCTAGATAACTTAGAGGTGTTACCACCAAAACCACATACAGAACTTTTACACATACTTCAATCAAAGAAATACTATTTGCAATTTTCACATATTGAATCATTTGGTATCGCCTTGGTAGAAGGAATTTTATCTGGTTGTATTCCTATTGGATATGGTATTAAATCCACTTCTGAAATTATCAAAACACCCGAGTTGATTTTAGGAGAATTACAAATACATAGTTTCAAAAAAGCCCTGGAGAATGCAGAAACAAGAGGAGGGAAAATACTTGTTGATATTCAGAATCACTGTAAATCGCAGTATGATTTAAAACGAAGGGAAACCGAGTTAACAGTACTTATTGATCAACACTAAATCTCTTTAAACGATTTAATTATTTGCCTCAAGGTCCCTGAGTAGCGCTCACTTCTGCTATCTAATGTCCAACTCATAATCATATAGACATCTTCCTCGCCTTCAGTAAAACCCAGTATATACTTTATTTCGTAGGGCACATCTTCAAGTTGCCCACTTAGCTCAAAAACTCTAGCCGACGTGCCGTTGACAACTACTTTTTTGATTTCAGATCGATCGCTGACTTTGAGCCCCTGCATGATTGATTCACTCTGGAACTTGGCATAGTTATCAATAACTGACTCCTCTTCGTCATAGCTGCTCACGATTTTTAAAGCTTCAATCATCTCACTTTTATCCTCATCTATTACTACTACATAAGTTTCCTTTAAAGCATGCATATACTGTAAGGAAGCATCATCATGCAAAATAGTGGTGCTTTTCATGTATTTTGGAACAGAAAGTGAGTATTGGTCAAGCACTTTTATTTCTTGAAAGTCGGATGTTAATGATAGTTTTTCAGGTTCTTTTTTAAAACCTTCCAAACAGCTACTAAATAGAATAAAGCTGAAAATAGCGAATACATGTAAAATACGTTTCATAATTATTTGTTAGCGGGTAAAAGATAGGGTTTTAAATATTAGTGAATAAAAAAGCTTTCAACTAAAGTCAATTTAATTGAAAGCTTCTTTTATGAAAATGTTACCGCTTAGACTTCTGCATACGCCTCGATAGGCGCGCAAGTGCATATCAGATTTCTATCTCCGTAAGCATCGTCGACACGACGCACTGATGGCCAGAATTTATTTTCACTTAAATACGATAATGGGTACGCTGCTTTCTGCCTACTATATGGTAAATTCCAATTGTCAGCGGTAAGCATTGCTAGTGTATGTGGGGCATTTTTTAAGATATTATTTGGCTCATCTTTGGAAATATTGTCAATCTCTTTTTTGATAGAAATCATCGCATCACAAAAACGGTCTAATTCGGCTAAATTTTCACTTTCAGTTGGCTCAATCATCATAGTGCCCGCAACAGGAAAAGAAACTGTTGGCGCATGAAAGCCATAATCCATAAGGCGTTTTGCAATATCGACTACCTCAATACCGTGTTCTTTGAACGGTCGGCAATCTATAATCATCTCATGTGCAGCGCGGCCCATCTCACCTGAATACAAAGTTTGGTAATGATCTTTTAAACGCTCTTTTATATAATTGGCATTTAAAATGGCATATTTGGTTGATTTTGTTAAACCAGCTTCTCCTAGCATCGTAATGTATCCGTAAGAAATTAAACTGGCTAAGGCAGAACCCCAAGGTGCAGCAGAGATGGCATCAATAGGCTGTTCGCCTCCAGTAGCTATTAAGGGGTTGGTCGGTAAAAACGGAACCAGATGTTTTGCTACGCAGATTGGTCCTACGCCAGGGCCACCGCCACCATGTGGTATCGCGAAGGTTTTATGTAGGTTTAAGTGACAAACGTCCGCACCAATAGCCCCTGGATTGGTCAATCCGACCTGGGCATTCATATTTGCTCCATCCATATACACCTGACCTCCATAATCATGAATGGTTTGTGTAATTTCTTTTATTGCTGATTCAAAAACTCCATGTGTGGATGGGTAGGTAATCATTAAGCCAGCTAATGTATCGGCATATTCTGTTGCTTTTGCTTTAATATCGTCAAGGTCAATATTACCATTGTCCATTGCTTTGGTTACTACAACCTTCATTCCTGCCATAACCGCAGAAGCTGGGTTGGTACCGTGCGCTGATGAAGGGATTAGAACAACATTACGATGATGATCACCTCTTGATTTATGATAGGCCCGAATTACCATAAGTCCAGCAAACTCTCCTTGAGCACCAGAATTTGGTTGTAAAGATGTGCCAGCAAAACCGGTAATTTCTGTAAGTTGATCTTCCAATTTTTTGATTACCTCTTGGTAACCTTCAGCTTGATCAACAGGTGCAAAAGGGTGAATGTTGGACCATTGCGCATTACTTAACGGAAGCATTTCGGCTGCCGCGTTAAGTTTCATAGTGCATGAACCTAGGCTAATCATCGAGTGATTAAGCGCAAGGTCTTTTCGTTCCAATTTTTTGATGTAACGCATCAACTCAGTTTCTGAATGATATGAGTTGAAGATATCTAACTGCATAAAATCAGAAGAGCGTTGTAAGGAAGATGAAATGGTTACAACATCATTTATTTTTTCAATTGAAACAGCTGATTTTCCTTCGGCTTCAGCAAAAATGGATACTATTTGATTAAGATCGTCAATGGAGGTTGTTTCATTAATTGAGATAGAAACGGTATCGACATCAGGATAAAAGAAATTAACCTCATGTTTTTCGGCAATTTCTCGCACCTTGTTTGCGTTAGCTTTTATTTGTATGGTATCAAAATAATGTTTGTTAGTTTGATATAATCCCATTTTTTCCAACGCATCAGTTAGCGCGGCGGTATTATTATTAACCGTTTTGGCAATATGAGTAAGACCTTTTGGGCCATGATATACAGCATACATACCTGCCATAACAGCAAGTAGCACCTGGGCGGTACAAATGTTTGAAGTTGCTTTATCTCGCTTTATGTGCTGTTCTCTTGTTTGCAATGCCATGCGTAGAGCACGTTCACCATTGGTATCTTTGGTTACACCGATAATACGACCTGGTATGTTGCGTTTGTATGCTTCTTTAGTTGCAAAATAGGCCGCATGGGGTCCACCATAACCTAAGGGAATTCCAAATCGTTGCGTGGTACCAACAACTACATCTACCCCGAAATCTCCTGGCGCTTCAAGCAATATCAAACTCAAAATATCAGCGGCTACGGCCACTTTAATCTGAGCTTCTTTTGCTTTTGAAATGAATTCTCTGTAGTCAAAAATCTGTCCTGACTTTCCTGGGTATTGTAATAATGCACCATAATACTCTTCAGTAAAGTCAAAACTTTCATGATTGCCAATAACCAATTCAATTCCTAGGGGAATGGCTCTTGTTTTAAGTAATGAGATCGTTTGGGGCAGCACTTCATCAGATACAAAGAACTTTACTACATTGTTCTTTTTCTGCGCTCGTTCTCTAACTGCAAAGAGCAAAGTCATAGCCTCTGCCGCTGCAGTTGATTCATCTAACAAAGAAGCATTCGCTAATTCCATCCCGGTAAGATCGGTAATCATGGTCTGGTAATTTAGTAGTGCTTCCAGTCGGCCTTGAGCTATTTCAGCTTGATATGGAGTGTAGGCAGTGTACCATCCTGGATTTTCTAAAATATTTCGTTGAATAACTGCTGGTACAACGGCAGCATGATAGCCAAGTCCTATATAACTTTTAAAAATTTTATTCTTGGCACCAAGCGCACCAATATGTTTTGTGTATTCATACTCACTCAAAGCATCATCAAGCTTTAAGGGCTTTTCTAACTTAATATTGTCCGGTATTGTTTCATACATCAACTGGTCAATGCTTTCAATGTTCAGTGTTTTGAGCATGATGTCCCGTTCACTTTCAGTTGGACCTATATGACGGTTTGCAAACAAATGAGTATTCATTGTAAAATGGTGTTTTATGGTGCAAAAATACTTTAAAAAGTATCGTTTGATAACGTTTTCGTACTGCAAAAGTAGGTAAGTTTTTCACAAAATAAAGGGTTGTTAACAGAAGCTGTATTTTTGTTTAATGAAGTGGTTTATTCGCTTTCTGGAATTTTATGTCAATAGCAGTATTCATGTAGCTTTTTCCGTGGTAGGCTTAACCATTGTAACGCAGCAAAAGTTCAACATTTTTAATGGGTTTGATCTACCGTTTTTTGTGTTTTTTGCAACAATTACGGGATATAACTTTATAAAGTATGCGGGTGTAGCCAAATTTCATCATCGTAGCCTCACTAGAAGTCTTAAAGTTATTCAGGTTTTTTCTTTCTTTTGCTTTTTGTTGATGTGTTACTTTTTCTTTCAGCTACCTTTAGCTTCTATACAACTGGTTGTCATTTTTGCTGGAATTACTTTTTTTTACGCGATACCTTTAGTGCCGAAAATATGGAGTCCCGTAGACGAAAACCAGAATTTACGCAGTATTAGCGGAATAAAGATCTATGTAATTGCACTGGTATGGGTCGGTGTTACTGTCTTTTTACCACTTTCGCAAGCTGATATGTTTATTAGTCATGGTGTATATATAGAGGCGTTTCAACGTTTTTTGATGGTCATGCTACTAATGATACCTTTTGAAATACGAGACATGAAATATGACAGTATTAAGCTTGGTACCATCCCTCAAAAAATAGGGTTAAAGAAAACAAAGCGAATAGCACTATTTTTAATTGTAGTGTTATTCGCTTTGGAATTTTTTAAGGATGAAGTTAGTCCGCTTGAAATTGTAATATTCGCAGTTATTTCAATTTTGCTAGGACTTTTTATTCAATATAGTTCAAAAGATCAAAGTAAATATTATAGTTCATTCTGGGTTGAGGGAATTCCTATTTACTGGTGTGTACTTATTTTACTTTTAAAGTAGTTTTCTTGTATACGCCTTTAGTTATTACTGGACAATTTTTTTTCTAGTTCTTGCTTCATTTTAGTCTTTAGATCGTTATCCAAAGTTTTTACTTCAGCTTTTTGAACCAATTCTGATAATTTATTATTACGCTTACTGTACGCTTTAGTAATGCGACACCAGGAAAGTCTGATATTCAACTTTAAACGTTCCCAACCACTTGCCTCTCCATACTGAACTTTGTCGCAAATGTGTTTGGCTTCGTCGCAACTAATAAATAATACACTTTTCTTACTAGTCATTTTTATTTTTTATTAAAACCAATTCTCTTCTAGGCACTCGGCTAAAGCCGTACGTGCTCTATGGATGATTACCCAGAGATTAGACGCAGTAATATTTAATTCATTACAAATAGTTTCAGTTTCATACCCTTGAAGCGTTTTCATTGTAAAGACGGCAGCTTGCTTCTCTGGTAATTTGCTAATACAATTATTTATTGCATCGCCCAATTCTTCATTTTCCATGGCACCCGCCGCACCAAGATCAGAAAGATCAGCCACGCGTTCTTCGAGCCAATCACCCTCACCTTCTTCACTATTGTTATAATTAATACGTACTTCGGCTTGTCCTTTTTTGCTATTAATTTTTCTGTAATGGTCAATGATTTTTCTTTTCAAGATTGAAACAAGCCAAGTTCGCTCGCTCGCCTCACCTTTAAAATTTTTCATTGATTTCAGTCCGGCAAAAAAGGTTTCTTGCACAAGGTCTTGGGCAATCTCTCGATCATTTACACGAGTAATCGTGTAATTGAAAAGATAATCCGCATAGCGGTCTATCCATTTATTAGGTTCTATCGTTTCTTTTGCCATAATGCTTTTCAGACCTGCCAAAAATAGAATAATTATTTCACTTTTTAGGTTTATAAAAGTAGATGCGCCAAGCTTTTTGTTAAATCTTGATGTTTGAATATAAATCCTTCATCGAGCAAACGTTTCGGAACCACACGTCTACTTTTTAATACAAGTTCGGTTTCTGTATTTATCAAGATCGCACCAATTTCAAGTAGTGATTTAGGTAGTGGCATACCAAATGGAATATTAAGTGTGTTGCGAATACGTTTCATTAAGTTGGCATTAGTTGTCGGTTTTGGTGCTACAATGTTAAAGACACCTTCTAATTTGTTGTTTTCAATGAGAAAATGAACTGCTGAAACAAAATCATCTTCATGTATCCAGCTAAAATACTGTTCTCCTGATCCTTGTTTACCGCCAAAACCAAATTTTGCTAGATTTACTATTGGTCGTAATGCCCCACCTTTATTACCAAGAACAATCGCTGTTCTTAGCGCTATTTTTCTTGTCTTGGGCGTTACTTGGTCAAAAAAAGAAGCTTCCCATTCCCTTGCAACACTTACTGAAAACCCATTTCCGATTTCACCAGTTTCTTCGTTCATTTCCTTATCCATACTATGTCGATAGATGGTTGCCGTTGAAGAATTGATCCATACCTTGGGCGGATGATCACATACTCTAACCGCATGACCTAGAATTTCAGTGGCGTTTACTCTTGAATCTAGAATACGCTTTTTATTTTTTGTGTTATAACGACAATCGACTGATTTTCCTGTTAGATTAATAAGTACATCAGCATTTTCCAAGTATTTCGACCAATCTCCCAATTGCTCACCATCCCATTGATGGTATTGTACGTTTTCTTGTTGAGCCAGTTTTCTTCTTGAAAGAATGATAATTCGGTCACATTTTGTTTTAAAATATTGCATAAGGACTTGTCCTAAAAAACCCGTGCCGCCTGCTATAATTATCTTTTTCATAGTATTGATGTTAAAAGGGGAATCCACAAAATTCTATATACAATCCAGCTTATTGTTACGTACGATGGTAACTCTAAATTTTCAACTCGTTTAATATGCTGTATCACCATAAACCCAAATACAAGCAAGAAGTAAGCGATTAAAAAAGTTTCTCCCTGATAGATGATTGCACTTGCTATTAAAATTGGAATCAGTAGTAATGACCCAATTAGCGAAATGGCTATCATGTTTCCAAGATAATTCAAGATTCCCTTGTTATTGCTTAGGCCTAATATCAATGCTTGAAAGGGGATTTGCAATACACACATAAGCAAAGCCTTTTCAAGAGCGTTGTCTTTAATGAAGTTGGGTAACATTAAAAGGTATTGATGAATAAGTATAGTTGATACCATAGCTCCAAAAAGTATAAAGTACCAACGATATTCCTTATTGAATGTAGGGGTGCATTCAATAGTTTCGCTGCTTTTTGGGTTTGGTATAATGACTTTTCTATTGTATGAAATGAACTTATATAAGCGTTTTAAGCAGAAGAAAACTAAGGGGTTCTTCCCAATTTTACCTATCCACTTATACCGATTTCCAATTACAAGTAAAAGGCTATCCATGCCATATATAACATTACCGGAGGTTTTATCTATCAAGGCTATTTCATCTTGCGCGCGGTTCATGTCAAGTATTGCAGATTCGTTGCCGGTTAGTTGCGAAAATGCTTTTCTGCCTTGACCATCTAACATTTGTTTTTTTAAGAAAAGGTTTGTGTAGCCAACACATAGTGGGCAATCACTGTCGTAAACTAGTGTATGATTTGATAGTGTTTTCATCTGTTTGTTTTTGTTGTTTTTAAAGGGTCAGACCTAATGCGCCAATAGTCATCTCGGTAGATATCAAGACTTGTAATGGCTCGTTTTATATGAGCTCTTTTTTTAATTTGTAGGTAATAAAAACAAAGAAGGAAGCGAGTAACATGGGGATCAATGTCCAGAATAACATGTAAATATCATTAGTTGAGCTCAGGTCCTTTACTAAAATTGAAATCAATCCGTATATAATGACCAAGCTTCCGTATATAGATAATCGCTTTTTGGTCGTTAATGGGACATTTTTCGAATTAAAAATCAGAAAGCAAAACATGACTAGCTGTATGATACCGAGCAATATCTGCGCTAGCATTCCCAGATAGATGGTTAAATACAAAAGAAGCGTAATGCTATAGGACCAAATGTTGATGGAATGTAAAGTCTTCATTTTTAATTATTTTAAAGTTTCAGAAATTATTGAAATATATATTGAAATTTTTTTTACTTAATCATTTTAAAGATTGATTTTGTAATCCAATTTTGTTTATGATTCACCATTTTTTCAAGCATCGTATCAGCTGTTGATGCTAATTCGTGTAATGATTTTGTTTGTTTGATGAACTCATCATTCTTCGCTGATCCATCTTTTTTTATATCAGAAAGTTCCTTTAGTACTTTTATCACCGGTTTGATCTCTCGCCGGCTGCGTTCTTTTGCAATTTGCCTAGCCAACTCTTGTACATCCTTTTCAGTACTGAAATACTCTTTTCGCTCTCCTCTTTTTGACTCTTTAAAAACAATACCCCAGTCCATTAATTGACGTAGATTCATACTTGCATTACCACGAGAAATTTGTAATTCATTCATAATTTCCTCCATGGTCATAGCTTTGGTAGATATAAAAAGCAACGCTTGAATTTGAGCCATTGCCTTGTTAATGCCCCACGTAGAGCCCAATGCACCCCAGGTTTGAATAAATTTATCTTTTGCTTCTTCGTAATTCATAGTACAAATATATAATAATTTTTAAACTTTCAATAATTATTGAAAGTTTATTTAACTCATTTCTTAAAGCTTATTTTTGTAAGAATGAAAAAATTATTGATCATCGGATTTGTTTGGCCGGAGCCCAATTCAACTGCAGCAGGTTCCCGATTGATGCAATTAATTGAGATGTTTCAAAACGATGGTTGGGACATTACATTTGCCACCACCGCAGTACCTAGTGGCAATGAGTTTAATCTAAATTCACTAGGCATAACAACGAAAAAAATAACGTTAAATAGCGTTTCCTTCGATAATTTTATTAAAATATTGAAACCCGAAGTAGTTATGTTCGATCGGTTTATGATTGAAGAACAATTTGGATGGAGGGTAGAAGAACATTGTCCAGATGCGGTAAAGATTTTAGATACTGAGGATTTACATTTTTTGCGGAAAGCAAGAGAAAAAGTGTTTAAAGCTAAGAAGAAATTAGAAAAACAGGATTTATTAAGTGATTATTTTAGACGGGAACTTGCTGCAATGTATCGGTGCGATCTTAACTTGATCATCTCATCATTTGAATACGAACTTCTGCAAAGCGAATTTGATTTTCCTAGGTATTTACTTCATTATATTCCCTTTGTACAAGCTGCAATTCAAGCTAATTCAATTGAAAAGCTACCAAATTTTAATCATCGTAAAGACTTTATAACTATTGGTAATTTCCTTCACGCTCCTAACTTAGATAGTGTGTTATTTTTGAAGGAAACCATATGGCCGATTATAAAAAAGCAGCTACCCGCTGCGGTTATGAATGTTTATGGTGCTTACGGATATGAAAAAGCACAGCGAATGCATGACCCGAAAGGTGGATTTTTGATACATGGCAGAGCTCAAAATGCGAATAGAGTTTTGAAAGAAGCACGAGTATGTCTCTCTCCCTTGCGGTTCGGTGCTGGTCTTAAAGGAAAATTTATAGATGCCATGAATGCAGGCACACCTATTGTAACAACCAGTATTGGCGCTGAAGGTATGACTGTTGGCAAAAAATGGGCCGGTTGTATTGAAGATGAACCCCACGCTATTGCTAAAAATGCCATTTTGTTATATGAAAACAGTAGCGAATGGCAAAAAGCACAAGGTGTAGGTTTCGATATTATTAATAGCCTTTTTAAAAAAGAAATGCACCAATCATCATTGATTGATGCTTTGAACGAGGCAATCAGAAACAAGAAACAACTGCGTCAACGCAACATAGTAGGACAGTTGTTAAAATATCATCAACTACAAAGCACCAAATACATGGCTAAGTGGATTGAAGAGAAGAATAAATGACCTTCAGTATCCCGTATAGCTTAACAATAAATCTAGTTCTGATGATCTATCTGATTAACATCAGGCCTTCATAAGTCCTGCTCTTCTAAGCAAAGCCTCTGGTTTAGGTTCTACTCCTCTAAATCGTACATATAAATCCATTGGGTCCTCGGTACCTCCTTTAGAAAGTACATGGTCTTTAAACTTCGTTGCTACATCTTCATTAAAAATACCTTCCTCTTTAAAATACTCAAAAGCATCAGCATCTAAAACTTCTGCCCACTTATACGAATAATAACCGGAAGAATACCCGCCTTGAAAAATATGAGAAAATGAAGTGCTCATGCAATTTTCTGCAACATCAGGATATAACGAGGTGCCCTTAAAGGCTTCTATCTCAAATTCTTTTACACTTGCTATTGAAGAGGGATCGCCGCTGTGCCAGCTCATATCAAGTAAGCCAAAACTAAGCTGTCTTAGTGTTTTCATGCCCTCTTGAAAAGTAGCTGTCCTTTTTATTTTCTCAACTAATTCCATAGGAATCACATCGCCGGTTTCATAATGAAAAGCAAATAACTCAAGTGCTTCCTTTTCATAACACCAGTTTTCTAATACTTGACTCGGAAGCTCAACAAAATCCCAGTACACATTGGTGCCTGCTAAACTTGGATAAGTGGTATTGGCAAGCATGCCGTGTAGGGCATGTCCAAACTCATGAAAAAGGGTGGTAACCTCATTAAATGTTAGTAAGGATGGCTTTGTTTTAGTTGGCTTAGTAAAGTTACATACGTTAGAAACATGGGGCCTTTCGTTTTTTCCATTTCGAATTTGTTGGCCCTTGAATAAAGTCATCCATGCGCCACCGCGTTTTCCTTTTCTTGGGTGAAAATCAGCATAAAAAACAGCAACTAATTGGTTTTTACTATCAAGAATCTCATAGGTTTTGACCTCTTCATGATAAGTATCAATATTGTTCACCTCTTTGAACTGAATTCCAAATAGCTTTTGTGAAACTTTGAATACACCTTCAATTACATTTTCAAGTTTAAAATAAGGTTTCAACTGCTCGTCATCTAAGTCAAATAGTTTTTGTTTCAGTTTTTCAGAGTAGTACGCTCCATCCCATTTTTGAAGAGTGTCTATATTATCGAGCTCTTTTGCAAACTGTTCTAATTCTGAAAACTCTTTTTCAGCCGCCGGTTTGGCTTTTAATAGAAGATCTTCCAAAAAAGCGTACACTTTTTTAGGGGATTTGGCCATACGTTCTTCTAAAACAAAATGTGCATGGGATTCATACCCTAAAAGCAACGCGCGTTCATGTCTTAAATTCACCAGTCTTAAAACATTTTCTTGATTGTCATTTTGGTTATTTTGAAAACCTTTTGACCCAAATGCCAATGACATTTTTTTTCGTAGAGCTCTATTATCTGCATAGGTCATAAAAGGAATATAGCTGGGGTAATCTAGAGTAAAAATATAACCTTCTTTGTTCTTACTTTTTGCTAAGGCCTCAGCAGCCTCTATGGCAGAATCCGGTAAGCCACTTAACTCTGATTTGTCAATTACATGCATTTCAAAAGCATTCGTTTCTGCTAATACATTTTCCCCAAAAGTGAGTTTAAGTTTTGAAAGTTCTTTGTCAATTTCACGAAGTTGTGCTTTTTTGTCCTGCGCTAAATTTGCACCGTTTCGCGAAAAGCTTTTGTATTTTTTATCAAGAAGTGTTAGTTGCTCCTTAGATAATTTGGATCTGTCAGAGTGATCATAAACATATTTTACTTTTTCAAACAATCGCTCGTTTAGCGTAATATCATTTTGAAACTCCGAAAGTAAAGGCGAAACTTCTTGTGCAATTTGCTGAATAGTATCGTTCGTTTCTGCAGAATTCAGGTTGAAAAAAATACTTGAAATACGGCCTAGTTTTTCGCCAGAGTATTCTAATGACTCTATAGTATTATGAAAATCAGGTATTTCTTCATTTTTTACAATATGGTCTATTTCATTTTTTGCAAGTTCTATGCTTTTCTTAAATGCTGGTAAGAAATCTTCATTTTTTATTTTGGAAAAAGGTGTTGTATCGTGTTGAGTATCAAATTCTCGCAGTAAACTATTCATTTTTATGTATTTAGTCGATGTTTGGAAGGTTTTAGTCGAAAAGAACAAAAATTATGATTGACTTTTTTCAAAATTCATTTGAAAAAGGCAATTTTAAAATAAGAAAAAATAACTAGACTAAAAGTCTACTTAAAAACTTCATTAGATGGTTGTTTAGTTTTACTAAATGGTGTTTAATTGATTAATAGCCCGTAAAAACCCTGATTTATATTCAGGGTTTTTTTTGCTATTTTTTGAGGTTTTTGGCGCCTTCGATTACCTTTTGCTTCAACCCCTGTTTGTAAACTATTATTTTGTCAAGAACACATGTATCAGAAGCCCCTATTATTTGGGCTGCCAAAATACCCGCGTTTTTTGCGCCATCTAACGCAACGGTTGCTACAGGAACACCACCAGGCATTTGCAGAATTGATAATACAGAGTCCCAACCATCAATAGAGTTTCGTGATTTGACCGGAACACCAATAACCGGAAGCGGACTTAATGAAGCAATCATTCCTGGTAAATGTGCCGCACCCCCAGCGCCAGCAATTATAACTTTAAATCCATTTGTATGAGCATTCTTGCCATAATCAAATAACTTTTCAGGTGTCCGATGTGCAGATACAATATCTACTTCTACTTCAATATCAAATCCCTTTAAAATATCGATGGCTTCTTGCATTACCGGAAGATCTGATGTGCTTCCCATAATTACTCCTACTTTACCCATTTATTTTTATTTTGAAATTACTTGTATTAAACTTTTAACGTTTTGTGCAATTTGTCTTGCCTTGTCTATCGATTCGTTTACAACGGTAATATGGCCCATTTTTCTGAATGGTCTGGTAGTACTTTTGCCATATATGTGAGGGGTTACACCTTGCATATTTAGTACCATATCAATATTTTCATAGCACACATTTCCTTCAAACCCTTCGGCTCCGACTAGATTAACCATCACCCCAGCTACCTTACTATCTGTATTACCTAGGGGCAGGTTCAAAATGGCTCGAATATGCTGCTCAAACTGTGAAGTGTATGAAGCCTCAATACTATAATGGCCACTATTATGAGGTCTCGGCGCTACTTCATTTACTAAAATTTCATCATCTTGCGTTTGAAACATCTCAACCGCTAAAAGCCCTACATGCTCAAAAGCTTCGCTTACCTTTAGTGCTACCGCTCTAGCTTTGTTAGCAACTTCTTCACTAATTCTTGCTGGGCAGATGACATATTCTACCTGATTCGCTTCGGGATGAAATTCCATTTCTACCACCGGATAGGTTTTCATTTCACCCGAGGCACTTCTGGAAACAATTACTGCTAGTTCATTCTTAAAAGCAATTTTCTCTTCGGTTATGCATTCTCCTTTGGGTAAACCTTTTAGGTCTTCAGCATTTTTAATAACCTTTACCCCCTTACCGTCATATCCAAACTGAGCACTTTTCCATACAAAAGGGAAAGATATACTTTCGTGTGAAAGTGCTGTTTCAATTTCATGCACATACGCAAATCTTGAAAATGGTGCTGTTGGGATATTATGATCTACATAAAACAGTTTTTGAACGGCTTTGTTTTGAATTGTTCTTATGGTCTTAGAAGAAGGATAGACCACGGTGCCTTCTTTTTCTAATCTTTCTAAAGCATCGACGTTTATCAATTCGATTTCAAAGGTTAAAACATCTACCTTTTTGCCAAAATTATAAACCGTATCAAAATCTTTTAAATCGCCTTGTATAAATTCATTACAAGCCAATCTGCCTGGTGCATCTGCACTAGGGTCTAAAACGACTGTATGAATATCAAATTTTCGGGTCTCGGCAAGTAGCATTTTACCAAGTTGACCGCCTCCTAAAATTCCTAATTTAAATTGCGATGAAAAGTAATCAGTCACGGGGTATTTTTAAATGATGCCACAAAAATACACTTAATAATGGTTTCTGTTTATAGCCCTTTTTATCTAATTTTTGAAAGAAGTCTTTTAATCATGAATAATACCCTATTTTAAAGAATTGTACTTCGTGCTAATTATTTATCTTTGCGCCTTTATTTATTAGGGAATTGATACAACTCCACGACAAATATTTTACTCCGTATATCAAGGCTGATAGTATTGACAGTACCATAAAAAAAATGGCTGCTGAAATTAAAGCAGATTGTGGCGATGAAGTTCCTGTTTTTATTGGAGTTTTAAATGGTGCTTTTCGTTTTGTTGCTGATTTAATGAAACATTACAATGGTGACTGCGAGGTTCAGTTTATTAAAATGCAATCATACGAGGGTACGGCTTCAAAAGGAACAGTACTACAACAAATAGGTTTGAATCAAGATTTGAGCCAAAGAAAGGTGGTGATTTTAGAAGATATTATTGATACAGGTAACACCCTCACCGAAATTTATAAACTACTGGAAAATCAAGGAGTAGATGATTTCAAAATCGCTTCTTTGTTTTTTAAACCAACTGCGTATACAAAAGAACATAGTATTCACTATATCGGATTTGAAATTCCTGATCGATTTATCGTTGGCTATGGCCTGGATTACGATGGGTTAGGAAGGAACCTATCTGATATTTATCAACTTAAAACAACTTACATGACAAATTTGGTGTTATTTGGACCTCCGGGTGCAGGTAAAGGAACACAAGCTGATGTGCTCAAAGAAAAATACAATCTTGTACATATTTCAACCGGCGATGTTTTTAGATATAACATTAAAAATAAGACAGATCTTGGCACTTTGGCAAAATCGTATATTGATAAAGGGCATTTGGTTCCTGATGAGGTGACCATTAAAATGTTGAATGCTGAAGTAGAGAAGAATCCTGATGCAAATGGATTTATCTTTGATGGTTTTCCGCGTACAGAAGCGCAAGCTGAATCTTTGGATAGGCTTTTAACTGAAAAGGGAAGCCAGGTAAATGCTATGATTGCTTTAGAGGTTGATGATGAGATTTTAGTTTCTCGTTTAATGGAACGTGGAAAAACCAGCGGTCGACCAGATGATGCTAATGAGTCTGTAATTCGTGACCGTATTGCTGTGTACTATAAACAAACAGCGGTTTTAAAAAATTACTACCAAAAACAAGAGAAGTTTATCGGTGTGGATGGTGTAGGTTCCATTGAAGAGATTTCAATTCGTTTAAGCGAGGCAATTGATTCACTATAAAACCGTAGTATGACCGAAGGTAATTTTGTTGACTATGTAAAGATGCATGTCTCCTCCGGGAAAGGAGGGAAGGGCTCTGTACATCTTCATCGTGAAAAATACATTACCAAAGGTGGTCCGGATGGTGGTGATGGTGGTCGAGGCGGCCATGTTATTGTACGTGGCAATCCAAACTTATGGACACTTCTTCCGCTAAAATTTAAACGTCACATAAAGGCAGAGCACGGTGGGAACGGCTCTAAAAATCGAAGTACAGGTGCTGATGGCGCTGATGTGTATATCGATGTGCCTTTAGGTACAGTTGTAAAAGACTCTGACACTGACGACGTCCTTTTTGAAATAACGGAGGCTAACGAAGAAAAAATTGTTGTTGAAGGAGGAATGGGGGGTCGAGGTAATTGGCACTTTAAAAGTCCAACGAATCAAACACCACGATATGCACAACCTGGTGTAGATGGTCAAGAACGAAATATTACTATCGAACTGAAGGTACTCGCTGATGTGGGCTTAGTTGGTTTTCCTAATGCTGGAAAATCAACATTACTATCCGTCATGACAGCTGCAAAACCCAAGATAGCCGATTATGAGTTCACAACCTTAAAACCCAATCTGGGAATCGTCGCTTACCGGGACTATAAAACGTTTGTAATGGCCGACATTCCCGGTATTATTGAAGGAGCTGCCGAGGGAAAAGGACTAGGTCATTATTTCTTACGTCATATTGAGCGAAATTCCGTACTATTATTTTTAATCCCTGCTGACGCTAAAGATATTGTCAAAGAATACGAGATTCTTTTAGATGAACTTAGACGATATAATCCTGAGATGCTGGATAAAGACCGTTTGGTGGCTATTTCTAAATGTGATATGCTGGATGATGAGTTAAGAGCAGAGATGAAAGCTGAACTCGACAAAGATTTAAATGCTCCGTACTTATTTATTTCCTCAGTTGCGCAAATAGGACTTACTGAATTGAAAGACATGCTTTGGAAAACGCTGAATGTATAAATTTAACATTGCATTTAAACGCTTTGCTACACATTTACGTTAATTGATAAAAACCGTTACATGAGAAAATTGTTGATGTTCGTGTTATGCATTTCTAAACTCACTTTCGCTCAAAATGATAAAGAAACGGCAGTCAAATTAGCTTTTGAAACAAAACAGTTTGAAAAAACACGTCAATTGGCAAACGAACTACTTGCTAACAATTCACAAAACATAGTAGCTCATACTTACTTAGGCCATATTGCGGGTAATAACAAAGACTGGGATAGTGCCATTAATCACTATAAACTACTAACAACAATTAAAACAAATAATGCTGATTTCCACTATTGGTATGGAGGTGTTTTGGGGATGAAAGCGTTAGAGAACAAGTTGTCGGCACTAGGATTGGTGAAGAAAATGAAGAAGGCTTTTCATAAGGCAGCAGTACTTGACAATAAGCATATTGATGCGAGATGGGCGTTATTAGAAACCTATTTACAATTACCCGGCATCATTGGAGGTAGCTATAAAAAAGCTGAGTTGTATGCCGAAGAACTTGCTTCAATTTCTGAAGTTGAAGGGCACTTGGCAAAAGCATACATTGCAAATTACAAAAAGCAGTATGAGCTTGAGAAAAAGTATCAGAAGTTGGCATTGATGAGCTGTAACTTGATCTCAGAATCATATAAGCGCAATACTATTCACTACCAATTGGCCAAAGCGGCAATAAACAATAATCAGGGTATAGATCTCGCATTAAAGCACCTTGATTGGTTTATTAAAAAACATAAAAGAAGTGATAGTGTTGCTAAAGAATGGGCTTACTTTTATTGTGCTAAAGCATATCGATTAAAGAAGGATAAAAAGAAAGCGCTTGCCTATTTAAATAAAGCAAAAAAAAATAAAGAAGTGGCCAAGTATTCTAAGAAAGAAGAAGGCATTATTTTAGCGCTTTAATTATTGAATACACTTTTCAAAATCACGTTTCCAACATTATATTTACCAAAAACTAATTATGCGATATCATTTTATAGCTATCGGTGGCAGTGCGATGCACAATTTGGCACTGGCATTACATCAAAAAGGAGATACGGTAAGCGGTAGCGACGATGTCATTTTTGAACCTTCCCGATCAAGACTTGCGAATGCAGGATTGCTTCCTGAGCACGAAGGATGGTTTCCCGAGAACATAACTACAGACATAAATGCGGTAATCTTGGGAATGCATGCGCAAATCGATAATCCCGAACTTAAAAAGGCGCAAGAACTTGAAATACCTATTTATTCGTACCCGGAGTTTTTGTATCAACAATCAAAAAATAAAACTCGAGTGGTCATTGGTGGTAGTCACGGTAAAACCACAATTACCAGTATGATTTTGCACGTAATGGAGTATTATAATCGCGATGTAGACTATATGGTGGGAGCACAGTTGGAGGGTTTTGATACAATGGTAAAGATTACAGATGATAATGATTTTATGATACTTGAAGGTGATGAGTACCTGTCATCACCAATTGATAGACGACCAAAGTTTCATTTATATAAACCTAACATTGCGTTATTAAGTGGCATCGCATGGGATCATATTAATGTGTTTCCGACATTTGATGATTATACAAAGCAGTTTGAAATATTTGTTGATACCATAGTAAATGGCGGAATCATAGTGTACAATGAGGAAGATCCTGAAGTAAAGCGTATCGTTGAAGATTCTGAAAACACTATTAAAAGAAATGCTTATACAACTCCATCTTACCGGGTAGAGCATGGCACGACTTTACTTGAAACGGTTGAAGGAGATGTTCCAATTGAGATTTTCGGAGCACATAATATGAATAATCTGGCTGGAGCGAAATGGATATGTCAGCATATGGGTGTTGATGAAGCAGATTTTTACGACGCGATCGCAAGTTTTAAAGGGGCTTCAAAACGATTAGAACAAATTGCCAAAAATAAAAACTCTATAATATTTAAAGATTTTGCGCATGCACCATCCAAGGTAAAGGCGACGACTATTGCTGTAAAACAACAGTATCATAACAGAAAGCTTATCGCTTGCCTTGAGTTGCATACGTACAGTAGTTTAAATAAGGATTTCATTGAAGAATATGAGGGTGCGTTGGCTGCTGCTGACCTCGCTGTAGTATTTTATTCACCAAAAGCGGTAGCCATTAAAAGGCTTGACAATTTAAGCGAAACTGAAATAAAAGATGCCTTTAAGAGAGAAGATTTAAGAGTATTCACTCAACCCGAGACATTCCATTCTTTTTTAAAAGAACAAGATTTTATAAATACCTCATTGTTATTAATGAGCTCTGGTAATTATGGTGGAATCGACCAAATGCAGTTTGAAAAGCTTATAGCCTAAAATTTGGCCATAAAAAAACCCTGACGATGTGATGTTTGTCAGGGTTTCTAAAATAAAGTAATTTTATTTCATACGCGTTAGATGCTTAATTAAAGAAATTTTACGATTGCGTTGTATGCGAAAGTCAAAAGACCTAATGCAATCAACGTCAAATAAACCCAAGTAAAGGTTTTTACTGTAACGGCTTCAATGCCCTTTACATTCGCAAGCTTTCTTCTATAAGCTTCCTTTAATACTAATAGTGCCCCCATAATAAAAGGTTTTTAAATTGAACTTAATTTATTAAACAAAGATAGGCTAAAGTTGAACAATTTTAACTGTTTTACCGATTAAAAGACGTTAATCATCGTCAAAATACAATAATAAAATTTGTTTTTTGACGTTAGCAAACAGTTAGTTTAGCGATTTCTCTGCATAACCTAAATGATAACGCTATATTATCTGGGACATTTTAAAAAATCGATAAAAAACTATACTTAAACGTTAAATTGCCTTAGGTGGTGATCTAAATGCTTGTATTGCAATTTGCCCCATTGATCCGGAGTGAAGTTTCCAAAAGCCGGATGCTTTATCCAATTTTCTTGGTCATTTTTAGCATAAAATTCATCGACCAAAATATTAAGCTTGGACCGCTCCTCTTCAAAATCAGGGGTTTCCTTTACCATAAAGGTTTTAGGTGTAGGTAAGCCTTTCTTCCAAGGTTTATCATTATACATGGAACTTTTAAAGCTTTTAAATACTAGTTTCATTAACGGATTTGGAGTAGGCATGACCTTTTTTTCTAATGGTACTTCCAGCGCAAATTGACAATGTTTACACATCTGTGCTACATTCATAGTACCCCAGGTGGCATGAGACTGTTCGTTCAAGTTTGAGATTCTGCTTTTTATCTCCTTGTATGCCCCTTCACTTAATAATGATTTCATTGACCTAGTATTCTTATTATTAGTATTTAAAATTATCACTTTTTTCTAAGTTTATTATATTTAGAGAAAAACTACTCATGGGTAAACAGAAAGAGTCCTTTTCTATTAAAAATTGGTCGGTAGATGATCGGCCACGGGAAAAGCTCTTACAGCAGGGACGTTCGGTTTTGACCAGTACGGAGTTAATAGCTATTCTAATCGGATCGGGAAATAAAAATGAAAGTGCGGTTGACTTGAGTAAGCGAATATTAGGAAGTGTTAACAACAATCTGCAAGATTTGGGGAAACTTTCTATTCATGAATTGATGAAATTTAAAGGTATTGGTGAGGCCAAGGCAATTTCGATTGCTGCTGCGCTTGAATTGGGTAGGAGAAGAGGAGTGGAAAATGTGGAGCAAATTACCCAAATAACATCTAGTAAACATATAAATGCTTTAATGAGACCTTTGCTGGTCGACCTTGATCATGAGGAGTTTTGGATTATTTATTTAAACCACGCAAATCGAGTGTTACATAAAATGCAGCTAAGTAAGGGTGGTATTAGTCAAACAATTGTCGATACACGTCTGGTACTTAAAAAAGCACTAACATTAAATGCTGTCGGAATTATTTTAGTTCATAACCATCCTTCAGGAACGCTAAAACCCAGTAAAGCCGATATCGAAACTACCCGAAAACTAAAGCTAGCGGCAAAAAGTGTTGATATCAAGGTGCTGGACCACATTATTATTGCCGATAGTGGTTATTGTAGTTTTGTCGATAGTGATTTAATGTAATCTTCAAATTACCCAATTAGCGGGAAGCAGTGACAAATTGCGTAAATACTGTGTTCAAAAGTAGTATTAAGAACAAAAATAGTAAGCAAAACACTATTTTTAAGCTTTCTAAGCCCGTATAGCGCATCTATGCTATTAATATACACACACAAACTAACCCCTCGCCTTCGATATGCTTTTAAGCATGTGTTTACTCGTGTACTTAAAATACCCATTGAATTCACCACCAGAGTTGAAGAGTTTATAGCACATGGCCCTTTAAAAATGACCTATACAAAACAACCGTTGCAAAATGAGTTTTTTGTAAAGAGTCATGAGCTTTTGTTTGATCATGGTGTGGGTGATGTTGAGATCAATGTACAGCAATGGGATCAAGTAGCTTGCTTTTTTTCAACAAATAGTGATAAAAGTATTTTGCCATATGATATTTTTGCCGCTACTTTTTATTTGCTAAGTAGATATGAGGAGTATATACCACATGTTAAAGACGAGCATGGGCGCTATCCGGTAAATGAAAGTTTAGCTTTTAAACATAAGTTTCTTGAACAGCCTGTTATAGATATATGGGCTTATAAACTACTAGGTATTTTACAAGAACGTTTTCCTGAGTTAAACGTAAAACAAACACCTTTTCAATTTACACCTGTTATATCGGTACCGTTGGTGTTTGGGTATCGAAAAGTGGGGATTTTGAGAACTATTTCAGGTACTTTTGGCGACCTGTTTCGATTTCGGTTGCGTAAGGTACTACTTCGATATGCGGTACTATTTGGTATCAAAAAAGATCCCTATGACACTTTCGATGATTTTATTAATCTGCATCTTACGTACAAGGTAAAAGCAATTTATTTTTTCCTGTTTGCAAAGTATGCTACCTACGATAAAAATATATCAGTTTATAGCAACGTATTTCGATCATTAATTAAATCGGTTTCTGATTATGCGATAACCAGTTTGTTGGTTTCTTACGAGGCTTTTTCAAATATCGATGTATTAAAAAAGGAACGTAAACGACTTTCAGACCTTATACATCGGCCAGTTGTTAGGGTAATGCAGCACTATAACAAACTCGATTTTCCCGATACCTATCGCAACTTGATTGATGCCGAAGTGAATGAAGATTATACCATGGGATACCCAAATACTATAGGCTTTAGAGCTGGTACATGTACACCTTTTTACTTTTATGATATAGGCGCTGAGATGCCAACACCACTTAAAATAAACCCTGTGGTTACTACAGATTTTGCTTTAAAAGAGATTGGTAATACCCAACAAATTATTGATAAAATAACAAGAATAGGTGAGGTCATTGAAGCGGTAAATGGTAATTTTGTTTTTAAATTACATAACACCACCTTAATAGAAAACGAGTGGAAAGGCTGGCGAGAAATATATATTAAAACATTACAACGCTTTGGTTCTAAAAAATAGAGTTACTGATATCTTTTTTGATTTGGATCATACCCTTTGGGATTTTGAAAAAAATTCTGCTCTTACGTTTCAAAAAATATTCTCTAAAAATTCATTGTCAATATCATTAGATGACTTTCTTAGAGTATACGTTCCTATTAATTTTGAATATTGGAAATTGTACCGAGAAGAACGTATTACTAAAGAAGATTTAAGGTATAGTCGATTAAAAAAAACATTTGATCTAATTAAATTTCCTGCAACTGATCGTTTGATACACCAACTTTCTCATGACTACATTGAAAAACTACCAGATAACGATCATTTATTTGAAGGTACCTATGAAATTCTAGATTATTTAAAACCAAATTACAAACTACATATTATTACTAATGGTTTCAGGGAAGTTCAACGTGTAAAAATGGAAACCAGTAAGATTAGTCACTATTTTAATATCATTGTAGATTCAGAATCTGTAGGTGTTAAAAAACCAAACCCCAAAATTTTCGAGTTTGCCCTAAAAACTGCTCAAGTACAACCACAAAACGCTGTAATGATTGGAGATAATATCGAAGCTGATATTCAAGGGGCCACTGCTGTTGGGATGCATGCTATTCATTTTGAACCCGATCTAAATAACCAAAGAGCTGATTTTCATGTCTCAAGACTGATACAGCTTAAAAATCACTTCTAATTAAATAGTATTTAATACTATTTTATCATCACGCCCGTTTTAATGCATATGAAGAATTTGCTGCGATCAATTTTAGTGGTACTCATTGTTTTTTGCGCTGCTGCATGTACAAAACAAGTAGATTTTGAACAAGCTAAAGACTTAAGTATTCAACCGGTGTTAACCGCAAGTTTGGTTACTTTTTCTGCTAGCCCATTACAATATGCTCAACCGGGAATCATACAAAACCAATCTATTGTTGATACTTTAGGTTTTGATGTTATCGGTGAAGATTTTTTTACTGAAAATGTTATTAGAGCAGAGCTTGCATTTAATATCGAAAATAGTGTTGAAGCCGATTTTAACCTTAATTTTTTATTGGTTGACGAAGATTTTAATCCACAATACCAGTTTGATATTCCTATACCACAGGGATCTCTTGCAAATCCCATAATTGTTGATAGAACAGAGGTTTTTGAAGATGCTTCATTGCAACAATTTACTTCATCAAGAAACATAATACTTACTGCCACAATTATAAACTCATCAGCAACACAGTTTGATGCTACCACCATGAGCGAGTTTATTTTAAAATCAAAGGCAACTGCCTTTTTTGATTTCGATTTATGAGAAAAATAATAACAGCGCTATTGTTATTAAGTTTTTGGTTTGCAGGTGCACAAAATAAAAACTTATTGTTTGGTTTCAGGGAAATACCACAATCATTAATGGTAAATCCTGGTGAGGAAGTTGATTATAAATGGTATACAGGTATTCCTTTACTTTCTGGGATCTCTGTGGATGGGGGTATCACTGGAGGAGTTTCCGTATATGATGTATTTGCTGTTGATGGCGTTGATATCAATATTAAAATCAGAAATGCAATTGCAAAGTTAGACCGAACAGATTTCACCTCAATTAATCAACAATTGGAAATATTTAATGTTGGCTTTAAGGTAGGCGGTCAATATCGTGATGACGTGCGTTATTCATTTGGAATGTATCAGGAATTTGATTTTTTTGGGTATTGGCCAAATGATTATGTGAAATTGGCTTTTGAAGGTAATGCTACCAACATTAATGTACCGTTTAGTTTAGGAGATTTAAATTTGAAGGCTGATTTACTTACGGTTTTTCATGTTGGGGTAAATAAAAGGGTAAATAACAAACTTACAGTAGGAGGCAGGTTTAAGATTTATTCGAATATTGCCAGTGCTTCAAGCACGAACAACGAAGGAACTTTTATTACAAGAGAATCAGATAATAACTTTTTTGAACATCGAATCAATGCCGATTTACTGGTACAAACCTCGGGAATTGCATCATTAAGAAGTGATAGTGATGCTAATCCACCAGTTGAAGGTGCTGATATCGTACCAACTTTTAGGAAAAGAGCTTTATTGGGTGGAAATCTCGGGATTGGGGTCGATGCTGGGTTTACGTACCGATTTGACGAGCAACTAAGTTTTGCTGCCAGCATACAAGATCTTGGTTTTATCAGGCACAGTAAGGACGTGGAATCTTATCAATTGCAAGGTAGCTTTGTCTATGACGGTTTTGAATTGCTATTTCCCGGTGCTCCAACTGTTAACCAACCAAATGTTGATTATTATGAAGATGTTGCTCAAGCATTAGAAGAAGCACTTCCTATTGATACGATAACAAAAGCATATACAAGATGGCGTGCGCCTAAGTTTAACGCAGCGCTGCGTTATGAATGGGGTGTCGCTAGAACAGGTGAAGATTGCGACTGTCGGCAAACAGCTAAAACAACATATTTAAATCAAGTAGGAGGGCAGGCCTTTATGATAGGTCGATCTAGAGGTCCTAAAGTAGCTGCTAGTTTGTTTTATTATCGTAGACTTTTTAATGGTTTACGTGTAAAGTTGGCCTATACGGCAGACCCATTTTCTGCAACTAACTTAGGTGCGGGGATGTCCGCACACTTGGGACCGGTAAACTTGTATTTAATGGCTGATAATTTATTAGGATATGCTAACTTAGCCGATGCTCAAAAAGTATCGGTACAGTTTGGTCTAAATCTTGTTGTGCCAACAAATAAAAAGTAACATTAATGAAAAAAGCAATCTTAGTATTATTTGCCCTTTTTGTTGGTTTTCCTCTTATAGGACAGACATTAAATAAATACAAATATGTTGTAATTCCCAAGCGTTTTGACTTTGTAAAAAAAGATGATCAGTATTTTACTAGTACCTTGACCAGACATCTTTTTAAACAAAAAGGTTTTGAGGTCTTTTATGATGATGAAATACTTCCGGAAAGCTACATTAAGGATCCCTGTAAAGGACTTCAAGTTTCTGTAGATAATTTGTCAGGCTTGTTAACTACGAGAATGGTGATCAGTTTAAAAAATTGCTATAAAGAACAAGTGTTTGTTTCACAAGAAGGAAAAAGTAAGGAAAAGAATTACAAAAAGGCCTATCACGAAGCAATTAAACAAGCATTCCAATCAGTTGAATTTTTAAGTTACACCTATGAAGAACCTAAAAAGGAAGAACTAAAAGTAGTTGTTGATGAGAAAGCTCCTGATGTTACAACCCCCGTTACAATTGTAGAAGACAATGGTCCTTTTGAGGAAATCGAAGTGCAGCCAAAAAGCGAAACAGGGAAAAAGGATATTGTTAAAGTAACTAAATCGGATAATAACACTACTTCTAAAACAAAATTTGCATTTAATGGTGATGTGTTATATGCTCAAACTATTGATGGAGGTTATCAACTGGTAAATTCAACACCGAAGATAGTTGCTAAAATATTTAAGACTTCTGATAAAAATTCTTTTCTTATCGATAGTGATTTGTATAAAGGGTTACTTAAAAAAGTGGAGAATAAGTGGTTTGTTGAAGTAGTTGAAAATGGAAAAGTGGTTAAAGCACAAGTGAAGATTAAATTTTAATAACCGTATTTTTCTTTCCAGCGATTTTTAAGAAAATCTCGATTTGCTTTCTCACGACTATTGTTTCCTGGTTGGTATATGGTGCTGCCTTTTATGTCTTCAGGTAAAAATTCCATTTCAGCAAAGTTGTTAGCGAAATCGTGTGCATATTGATATTCTTGTCCGTAACCTAGCTCTTTCATTAATTTGGTGGGAGCATTTCTGATGGGTAACGGTACTGGAAGGTCTCCTGTTTCTCTAACCATTTTTTGAGCATTGCCAATAGCCATATAACTCGCATTACTTTTTGGTGAAGTAGCCAAGTAGATAGTGCATTGACTTAGTATAATACGCGCTTCTGGATACCCAATGGTGGTTACTGCTTGAAAGCAATTGTTAGCAATTACCAAAGCAGTAGGGTTAGCAAGTCCTATATCTTCTGATGCGCTAATGAGCAATCTTCTAGCAATAAACTTTACATCTTCCCCACCTTCAATCATTCGTGCCAGCCAATAAACAGCAGCATTGGGATCACTACCCCTAATCGATTTTATGAAAGCTGAAATAATATCGTAGTGTTGTTCACCGGTTTTGTCATAACGCACGGTATTTTGTTGGACTTTTTGCAAGACCATATCATTCGTAATGATTACGGTATCACTTGCTTCTGAATTCACAACAAGCTCGAAAATATTTAGTAGTTTCCTTGCATCACCTCCCGACAACCTTAGCAGGGCATCAGTCTCTTTTAAAGTAATGTTCTTTGCCGCAATTAAAACATCTTCTTTAATGGCGCGATCTAGTAAAAATATCAAATCGGCTTTCCCAAACTCATTTAAAACATATACTTGACAGCGAGAGAGCAAAGCAGGAATTACCTCAAAACTCGGGTTCTCAGTGGTAGCTCCAATTAAAGTCACCCAACCTTTTTCTACGGCAGCAAGTAGTGAATCTTGTTGTGACTTACTAAACCGATGGATTTCATCAATAAATAGAATGGGGTTTTTTGCAGTAAACAGGCCACCACTCTGTTTTGCCTTATCAATTACTTCTCTGATGTCTTTAACACCAGAATTAATGGCACTAAGTGTATAGAATGGCCGTTTTGATTCTTCGGCAATAATATTCGCTAAGGTCGTTTTGCCAACACCCGGTGGTCCCCAAAATATCATCGAAGGAATAAAACCCTGCTTTATTTGATTGGTCAACGAACCTGTTTCACCCACCAAATGTTGCTGACTTATATAGTCTTCTAGTGTTTTTGGTCGTATACGTTCGGCTAAAGGTTCGTTCATTATGATATCATAGTAGACTTCAAAATAACATAAATAATTTGTTTCTATTACAGAGATATTTCATAATAATTAACAACCTGTTTAATGACATTTTTGCAGCAAAAAAACTTTTGGTGCTGTTTTTGGTATTTTTAATTTGTGAAACAAAAGGACCCTTTTCAATTTACAGCGGTAACCATAGCATTTCCCATGCTACTCGTATTAATAATTTGGGTAGTGTATTGGTTAGAGCTGCGCTTTTCTATAAACTTAAGTAGTTATGGGGTACGGCCCAGAACCTTATCAGGTTTGTCAGGGATTATTTTTAGTCCTTTTTTGCACAGTAGTTTATCGCATTTATACCATAATACAATTCCGTTATTTTTATTGTCACTCGGCCTCTTTTACTTTTATAGACCCATTGCAATAAAGGTGCTGGTACTGGGTATTTTAATATCAGGGTTGTTAACATGGTTAATTGGCCGTCCAGCGAATCATATTGGTGCTAGCGGGCTAATTTATGTGTTGGTGAGCTTTATTTTTTTTAAAGGAGTTAGGACAAAATATTACAGGTTAATTGCATTGTCGTTAGTGGTGGTATTCATTTACGGTAGTATGATTTGGTATATTTTTCCAGTAAAAGAGAATATGTCTTGGGAAGGACATCTGGCTGGTTTGATTACGGGAGTGATATTCGCATTTTTTATCAATGCAAAATTGTTTATACCCGAGAAGTATCATTGGGAAGGCGATAACTACAATGAAACCGAGGATCCTTTTTTGCAACATTTTGATGAGAACGGAAATTTTGTTCCTACTTCAGAAATGGAAAATGCTCATGATGAAGGCAATACTTCAATACGGTACAATTATCAATTTATTAAAAGCAAAAAGGAATCTTCTGACGAAGAGTAGTGTTACATTCGTTGTCTTACTGCTTCATACAAAAAGGCGCCACAAGCTACTGACACGTTTAAGCTTTCTATGTCACCTAATAAAGGCAGTTTAGCTCTGCGGTCAACAAGTTTTAAAACCGATGGATTGATGCCTTTTCCCTCAGAACCCATAATAATGGCAGCAGGAACTTTAAAATCAACATCATATACATTGTCATCGGTTTTTTCAGTAGCTGCAATAATTGCTATATCCATTGATTGTAGCAGGAAAACAGCATCTTTTATATGATCTACCTTACAAATAGGAATTTTAAATACTGCTCCAGCACTTGTTTTCACAGTGTCTCCGTTAATTGGCGCTGCTCCTTGTTTTGCAACGATAATTCCGTTAACACCGGTGCATTCAGCAGTACGAATAATAGCTCCAAAATTGCGAACGTCAGAAATCTCATCAAGCAAAAGAAACAAAGGCGTTTTACCAGTGTCTATAACGTTTTGAGCTACCGTTTCAAGATCTTGGTAAGCAATGGGTGAGAGGTTAGCAACAGCACCCTGATGATTTTTGTTGCTAAGTCTATTCAGTTTTTCAATAGGGACATAGCTTACTGAAATCCGATTTTTTCTCGCTGCTTGTTCTAATTCTTTAAAAAGCGATCCGCGAAGTCCTTTTTGTAAAAATACCTTTTCTATAGTATCTCCGGAGTGTATTGCCTCGATAATTGCTCGGAGTCCGAATATTTGAGTTGCCTTATTCATGGTGCAAAAGTAGCTTAAAATGCTTGTTAGAACCTTTTGTTCGCTAGAATATTCAAAAAAAATGAGATATTCGCATTAGATAGTGTACATATGAGATTTGGGATATATTTTTTAGCGGCGATTTTCATTTTTTCTTCCTGTGATTCTAATAAGAAAATGGAAGAGACTGCACCTGAAATGGCGGTTCAAAAAGTGTTTGAAAAAATAACTAGTGATCAATCTAACATTGCTTTTTCAAATACCATTACCGATCATATTGATACCAAAGAAAACTTATTTGACTACGATTTCTTCTATAATGGTTCGGGCGTTGGTGTAGGAGATATTAATAATGATGGCTTGTTAGATGTATTTTTTTGTGCCAATCAACAAGAAAATAAACTGTATTTGAACAAAGGAGATTTTGTCTTTCAAGATATTTCGGAAAAAGCAGGAATAAATAAAGGCAAAGGCTGGTCAAGCGGAGTGACTTTTGCCGATGTGAACAATGATGGTTGGCTAGATATCTACGTCTCTCAAGGAGGGCCTAATCGTGGCGAAGCTAGAAAGAATAGATTATACATTAACCAACATGATCTAACATTTGAGGAAAGCGCCGAGGCCTTGGGGTTAGCCGATTCTAGCATTAGTACACAATCGTCTTTTTTTGATTATGATAAAGATGGGGACCTTGATTGTATCGTTTCCAATGAAAATGAGTTATATGGTACTGATCCTTCGACTTTTTATAAAATTCTTACTGCTGATAAAGTATTGTTGAAGCAAAGTTCGGCTCATTTGTATCAAAATAATAATGGCATTTTTGAAGATATAACCGAGGAAGCTGGGCTGTTAAAACCTGCATTTGGTCTGGGTTTGTGTGTTGCTGATATTAACAATGATGGTTGGCAAGACATTTATATAGCAAATGATTATTATGTTCCAGATGCGATGTATATCAACAATGGAAAAGGAGGATTTAACAATAAGATTAAGGAGTATACAAAGCAACTTTCCTTTTACGGTATGGGCGTAGATATTGCAGATGCTAATGATGATGGTAGAGAAGATTTGTTTGTGCTTGATATGGCTTCGAGTGACCATTACCGGGCTAAAACACTAATGGCTTCAATGAATGTTGAAAACTTCAGCTTACTGGTAGATAGCTTGAAAATGCCTTATCAGTATATGTTTAATTCACTTCAATTAAACGAAGGTAATAATAGATTTACCAATGTGGCTCACATGTCGGGTGTTGCTAAAACTGATTGGAGCTGGGCGGTACTTATTGAAGACTTCAATTTGGACGGAAAAAAAGACATATTTGTCACTAATGGATATCGACGATATGCTTTGGATAATGATCTTAAGAACAAAATAAGGGCTGCTAAGGCCAAGTATAGAGGTCGTGTCCCTTTAAAGGTAAAAAAGGAATTGTACTACCAAATGCCATCTGAAAAACTTTCAAATTTAATGTACAGCGGTAAAGGAAATTTGCAATTTGAGGAAATAGCTAAAGAATGGGGACTTGGCGAAGCAACTTTTTCAAATGGTGCTGTAAGTGCAGATCTTGATAATGATGGTGATTTGGATATCGTTGTCAATAACATCGATGAGGCAGCAGGTATCTATAAAAATTTAAGCATTGAAAACAATAGTGGTAATTATCTAAAGGTAAATCCTCAAGGACGCCTTTCTGAAAGTTTTGCGAGCGTTTCTTTAAAATATCGGGATAAAGAAAAAATTGGAAAGAGTAAAAGAACAAGGGGCTATTTATCTTCCGTAGATCCATCATTGTATTTCGGTTTAGATTCAATAAGGAGTATTGATAGTGTAATAGTGACTTGGCCTTCTGGGAAAAGTCAAATACTTACTTCGGTAAAGACAAATCAAGTATTAGTTGTAAAAGAGGAAGATGCCTCTACAGTGTTATCACGCCCCCCTGTTGCTGCAAGCATTATAAAGCAGCTTGATCCCATCAATATAGGCCTGGACTTTGTTCATAAAGAAAATGTATTTAATGACTTTAAAGAGGAAGTATTGTTACCTTACAAACAATCCACCTTAGGCCCATTCATATCAAAAGCTGATGTTAATGGCGATGGACTTGAAGATGTTTTTTTTGGAGGTGCATCAGGGCAAGCTTCCCAGTTATATATTCAGACCAATAGTGGATTTAAAAATAAACTGATAACTGCATTCGAACAGGATGCTATATACGAAGATATGGAGTCAGTTTTTTTTGATATTGATAATGACGGAGATCAGGATCTTTATGTAGTAAGCGGTGGTAATGAGTGGGAATATAATTCAATCAACTATATAGATCGCTTATATATTAATGATGGTCATGGGAATTTTGAACGAAAAAAGAATTCGAGATTAAATGAGCAACGCCAAAGCGGTAAAGCGGTAAATGCAATTGATTTTGATAAGGATGGGGATCTTGATATTATAGTAGGTAATAGAATAGAGGCAAGACATTACCCAAAACCAGGTATATCACTTATATTTAGAAATGACAATGGAGAACTGAAAGAAGTTGTTGATACTGTTGCACCGGAATTTGCTTCTATGGGAATTGTAAATGATGTTGAAGTTGTAGATGTTGATAATGACGGCTGGGAAGATTTTATTGCCGTAGGCGAATGGGGCGCTCCTGGAATCTTCAAAAACCAAAATGGTAAGTTCGAAAACATTGCCTCTAAAAGTAATTTGGATAATGAAAAAGGGTGGTGGTTTAGTGTTACTGAAACAGATCATAATAAAGACGGATACCCAGATTTTGTTTTAGGTAATGTAGGTCTTAACATTAAGCACTCGGCAAGTAAAAAGAAACCTTTCAAGGTATTTGCGGATGATTTTGATGGTAACGGAACCTTTGATGTGGTGCTCAGTAAGAAATATAATGGAGAATATGTGCCTTCAAGAGGTAAAGAATGCTCTACAGAGCAAATGCCTTTTATTTCAGAGAAATATGGGACCTATGCTGATTATGCAAATGCCAGTATGAGTGATATTTATGAAAATAGGCTAGAGACAGCCTACAAGGCAGAAGTAAACACCTTTAGCTCTATTTTATTAGTAAGCAATGCCAGTGGAACCTATGAGATTAAACATTTGGACAGTAGATATCAAAAATTTCCAATTCTAAATGGTATTTCTACTGAGATGAATAATGACAAAGAAGAAGATATGATTCTCGTAGGTAATATTTATGATACTGAAGTGGAAACACCAAGATTGGATGGTTCTGGTGCTATTTTGGAATATAATAATAACATATTCACAAATTTGGGTGTAGAAGGAAATATTAAATCTGCCTTAGTGATTGATCATCATACTTTAGGGAAGTTGGTATTGTTCGGTATCAATAATGATGCTTTGCAGGTTAGGAGTATAGAATAGGCTATTCTACCCTAAAAGTCTTTCTAAGATGAATAGGTTTTCCGTAAGAAGTGTATCCATTCAGGATAATTTCAAAGTCACCCTTAACGTCAGAGGTATAGCAATCAAAATTTATTTCATCATCTTTTAGATTAAAGTTTGGATTCCAATACAATTGTGTTCTAAAATCAGGCGCTCTATTATCTTCAGTATTATCACTATAAAGTTGATTGAAATAGCGACGATCTTCCTGTGCAAAGTTACCCTTAGCAACTAAAATTGTTTCGTTCGTTATTAATGGTTGATTTTGCTGATCAAAGGTTTCTAAATAGATCATTCCCTTGAAAGCCTTGCTGCCTAATGAAAATCGATCACGTAACAAATAAACAGCTTTAACTTTTGTGGCATCAAAATCGAGAATAGTTTGTTGATCCTTAATATAAATACCATCCACCAGTACCAAAGGTGCTAAATACTCTATTTTATATCTTCTCGAGTTACTCAATGTATTTTCATCGATCCAGATAACATCCTTGCCATCTCTTTTTTTGATAGAGACATTAACAACAATCTCAACAAAAGTTTCCTTCATTGTCTTAAAGCGTTTGTATTCGTCTAATACAAAGCTTTCAGGAATATCGCTGCTAAATGGGTTTTCGGGTTCAGAACTAACCAGTGTATCTTTTTTGTTTATGCGATATGCATTTTGAATTTGATTATGAATACTTCTATTCTTTATGAGTATGCTATCGGTTGTTGATACCTTATGGTTGGC
Source organism: Spongiivirga sp. MCCC 1A20706 (assembly GCF_046524175.1). NCBI lineage: Bacteria > Pseudomonadati > Bacteroidota > Flavobacteriia > Flavobacteriales > Flavobacteriaceae > Spongiivirga > Spongiivirga sp. MCCC 1A20706. The sequence goes on along the minus strand of NZ_JBEFZF010000003.1, from coordinate 391,117 downwards.
GAAAGTTAGGAGTTTGGTATTAATTAATCGGTCACTAAGTTTAGAATTTTTTAATGTATGAGTACTATTATCTTCAGTGATAAGTTGTACGTAAATATTGTCGCTGGCTATTGGTGATTTATAATACGAATAAAATGTTCCGCTTTGATCGGTTTTCGCATATTTTATCTCATTTCGCTTACCAGGAAGTGATACCGCCAATTCGACATTAGGTTTGGGTTGTTGCCTTTGATTATCGATTAACTGATAAGAAACTAATTCTCCTTTTTGCTCGGGTATTACGAGGGTGTCACCAATTTTTTTTGATATTTTTTTTGAGAGCTTAGCGTATTTATTGCTGTATTGAATGGGGTTTGTAGGGGCTGGAATATTTAGGTCATCTACTTTTCTAACAGAAATCGAGTAACTGCCTGCTCCCAATGTGCCTTTTAGGTTTTGGACAGTAAGTTGTAAATTACTTCGAGGGCTGAAACTATTTTTACCAATACTAATACCTACGATTGAGTCGCTTAAGGAAGCATTAGGTTTTTCTGTCATGCTTTCTTCACTGAGAGTTGTATTAGCATCGCTAAATTGATTTGTGCGATACGGATTCACCAGTAAAATATCAGATTGAAACAATTGATCAATATTTTCATTTGACATCCACCGGGTAAATCCTATGAGTTTATAATTTCCAGAATTTAGAGATGAAGGAATGAATAATTCGCCTTGACCTTTTCCTTTGTTTAAACGAATTTTTTGATTTAATATCGTTTCACCGCTTGAATTGATTAATTGTACATAACCGACTTTACTAATGTTGCTCAATTTGTAGGTGCTAGCGTCAATACAGTAAAAACTGTAGTATAAATATTCTCCAGGAAATAATACATTAGAATTTAAATGTAAATATGCGGTCTCCATTGGTGTGAGTTCTAAACTTCGAAGATCTTCAGCATTATTTATCAATACTTGACCATTTGCTTTGAAAACAGAAAGGCAGATAATTGCGGATGCTATATAAATACGTAATGTCATAGTTAATCAGTCCAAAATTCTGGTTTTACATTCGACCCGAGTGCCGTACAGTCTCCACATTCTCGCGCAGTAACAAAGTAAGGTCCTAATACGTCGGTCGGATTTTCATTTACACCGTAATAAACAATAAGTCCAGCTCTGATAGCGTCAATTAGGGGAGAGGTTGTAACGCCCATTTGGTGGGCTCCAAGGGAAAACAAAGGAGTTGCGCCAATTGCAGAACAGTCTAAAAAATAAGGTCGGTTTTCTTCTTGATTATAGAAATCATCTCTATTTATGAAAACACGCTTTTGTGTTACAGAAGCCACTTCGAAAAAACCGACAACCAAATTATCATCTGATATGCTTTCCAGATTTCCACTAAGAAATCCTGGCTGAACCTGGGAGAAGATGTTTTCTTGATCGGAAAAATCTTGCAATGTTTTCCAATAATTAGCTGCTTTTGCCGATTGGGTGTATTGAACCAAATTAACACTATATCGATGTGCCAGAAAAGGATCTTCGCGGCTTAAAAATCTAAATTCGAAAGCGTCATTACCATCATTAGATACGGTCTCATTTAATATGATGCTAAGTGATGAATTATTTCCAAAACATGTTTGTTGTTCTTCAATTCTGGGCTTAATGCCAACTTCAAAATCAGGGAACTGGTCATTTATAATATCAAATTCAAAAGGATTCCAATTGGGTGCAATAATTTTGTAAGTTTCTTGATATTCATATCTAAAAAACCTGGTAACACCGAACAAGGATGAGGTTGCTACTCGTAAAGCAATGCCTTCAATACCTTTGTCGTTAATAGTCGGTACCGCTAAAATTTCCTCAATATTTGCTGAACCAGCAATTTGTTCTTGTTCAGAGATGATTCTTCGGCCTCCGGGAGTTTCTACGTTAAGTTGATAGGTGCTTTCAGGGTTGGCGCTAAATGTATTTGTAGAGACATATATACCTGGAGATTGCTCGAAAAATGAAAATGAACCACCTTCACTGCTTAAAACAGTTACTTGAGCATTACTCAATGGTAGAAAAGTCTCTTCTTCAAACTTCTTGGAGAACGATAATTTAATGGTTTGCTGTATATTTTGATCAGTAATTGTTGCTTCGACAACCACTAAATTTTCAATTTCAGAATTTTGGGTTTCTAAAGGAACCTCTTCAAGACAAGATACCAAGAAAATAAAAAGCAGAAAATACGCAATGATATGTTTTTGTCTCTGTTTCATTCTGTCCAAAATTCGGGAATTACGTTGCTACCTAAAGCTGTACAATCACTACAGGCTCTTGCCGTCATTAAAAACGGTCCACCATCAGGAATTTGGCCTTCATTTAATGCGAAATATTTTAACCGTCCACTCAGTATCGCCTCTATTAGTGGTGATCTACCACCCGGTGTAACTAGAGGAGGAGAAACCAAATTACAATTGATTGCATATGGAGGAAGTTCTTCTCCTGGAAATAGGTCTTCATAATTAAAAAAAAGACGCTGTGATTGTACTGAGTTAACTTCAAACAGTCCTACTACTTTTTCCTCTTCATTATCTATCGAGCGTATATTTCCTTCGAGAAAACCAGGTTGCGTATCAGTAAAGATACTTTCGGAATTTGACAGGTCTTTCAGTGTTTGGTAGAAGCTTAGGTTTTCTGCGGAAATAGCTTTTTGTTTTACCAGAATGGAGTATCGATGTGAGATTGCATAATCAGTTCTTGGCAAAAAAGTTACCAAAAACCGATTCAGTGAATTACTACTCAAATCACTAGTGCTCCCAAGTATGATTGATCTTGAAAAACGATCCTCGAAGCATATGCGTTCTTCTTTTTCACGCAGCTCTATATCAACTTCTGGTGGACTAGTGGATACAACAATTGCATCAAAAGCATTCCATAAAGGTGCAATTACTTTGAATGTTTCATCGTATTCAAAACGATAATTTTGAGCGTTGAGATTGAGGTTTTCACTATCAACAAATACGCCAACACCTTCGATTCCCTTATCAGATACTATTCGTTCAACGTACAAGCGGTCGATTTTTGCTGTTCCTGAAAGCATTTCAGCACTCGATGTATAACGTAGGTTGTCGTTGGTGTTAATGTTTAATTGATAAGAAACATCAACCGTAGCATTAAATGGTGCTATTGAGTGATATTCTCCGGGGCTAATTTCTTGAAAAGAGAATATATTTCCACTAGAATCTTCTATTGAAACTTGAGCATTTTGCTCAAAGAGTATTTCTTCACTATTTAATAAAGAGCTTCTTGATAAAAAAATCTTTTGAGTGCTTAAACTGTCTGTTAACTCCGCCTGAACCACCAAGAAAGAATTTTGCTCACTTTGTGAAGATATAAGTGGTATTTCTTCAATACATGAACCGATTCCTAAACATATGATTAGGATTATAATTTGTGTTATGTTCTTTTTAAGATTCACTCCAGATTAAAACTTAATATTATAGGTAATTGAGGGAATTGGGATAGCAAAGATAGAGCTTTGCAATGCTTTTACTCGGCCTTCATCGGTAACAAAGAATATTGAGTATGGGTTATTTCTACCTAGCACATTGTATACGGAAAATGTCCAAAAGCTGTGTCCAGGTTTGTTTAGCTTATGATTACCTTCCATATTAAAACTCAGATCAAGTCGGTAAAAATCTGGAATTCTAAACTCATTTCGTTCGCTATAAATAACAAACTCTGAATTATTAAACTGGTAAGTCCCTATAGGGTAAGTGATAGGACGACCTGTTTGATACACAAAATTACCAGAGAAACTAAAGCGTTGAGAGATTTTAAAATTAGTGACAAGGCTTATATCATGGGGTTTGTCAAAATTAGCTGGAAAAAAATCACCATTATTAATTTCTTCTTCAGGAAAAGTACTTTGAAACTGCAATAACGAACGAGAATAAGTATAACTTAACCACCCATTGAGTCTACCCCAATTTTTCTTTACAAGAAATTCAATACCATAAGCCTTTCCTTTTCCTTGAAGCACTTCTGTTTCGATCGTTTCATTTAACAATAAATCAGCTCCAGTTTTAAAATCAAGGGCGTTATCAAATCTTTTGTAGTAACCTTCAAGGCTAATTTCAAATTGGTTTTCCTTTAAGTTTTTAAACAGGCCAAGTGAAACTTGATACCCATTTTGAGGCTTAATATTATTGTCTGATAGCTTCCAGGTATCAAGGGGTGAAGCTGTTGTATTATTTGATAAAGAGTGGATATATTGATATCCACTATTGAACCCTGCTTTAATAGAAAGGGTTGGAGTGACTAAATAACGTCCTGATATTCGAAATTCCGGACCAACGTAAGTTTCGATAATTTCGTTATTGCCTACTTCTTCATTTACGATTCGTGATTCATCACTACGCGGCACACCTTCTAGATATTCTCTTACCGTGGCCGGCCCTAATGAATTGAATATTGAAAAACGCGCACTAGCATCAATTTCAAGTTTATCATTGAGTTTGTAAAGATCACCAATATACAATGCTGACTCTAGTCCTTGTTCTTTAGGTATTGCTCTTGTTTCAACTTGTGATTCTGATCCTTGCGGTGCTATTGTACCAGGCTTTACTTGATATAGTTTAGTAGAAAGGCCATATTGCAATTTGTGTTTAGGACTGATTATATGATTAATGTGATATTTTAATTCAGTTTCGTTCACATTATAGTCCAAAATAAAGTCTGTATTTGAATCTTCCTCAAAATCAATTTCAAAGCGGTAATCACTGTTGTATGCCGATAGGCTTCCACGAGCTTTTTCACCAAGTTTATGATTCCATTTTGCATTGAAAATTCTGTTTTGATATGAAAAAAGAGAGTCCGCTGTAATATTGAATGCATCGCGACTGTAATAAGCTGAAGTACTCAAATTAGAATTTTCATTGAAATTATGGTCATATTTGGCAATAACGTCGAAAAAGTTAGCGCTGCTTCCGTTGAGTTGTGGATCATCTAGGCTTCGTAAAATCCAGTCAGAATAGGTGCCACGCGCGCCAACAACTAATGAACTTTTTTCTTTTTTTATGGGTATCTGTAACGCTATATTTCCGGTAACGGGACCAATTGACGCTTCCCCTTGAAAATTTTGTGTGTTGCCTGTTATTGATTTAATATCGAATACAGATGAAAGTCTACCTCCATATTGAGCTGGGATATTGCCTTTGTAAATATCAACACCTTTGGTTGTATAGGGATTTAAAGCTTGAAAAAGTCCGAAAAAATGGGAGGGATTATACAGTACTGCATTGTCAATCAGAAATAGATTTTGATCAGTTTTTCCTCCACGCACGTTATATCCAGCTGCGCCCTCACCCGCTTTAGAAATGCCGGGTAGGGTGGTGGCGACTTGAAATATATCTCGTTCACCAAAAACAAGCGGTATATTTTTCGATTTTTCACTTTCTACTCTTGTAGTTCCGGGACTTACTTCTTCGACATTTTTTTTGATATTAGCTTCTACAGTAACCTCATCAAGACGTTCTACTTTTTCATTAAGTAGGATATTAAATGTACCCGTACTAAATAAAAGAACTTCGAACGTCGCGTTTTCAATACCGAGTGAACGTGTAGTAATAATATTCTTTCCTAAGGGCAACTCAAGGGAGTAGTTTCCGTTTTGATCCGTTGTTATTTTTTTGTTGGAACCTTTAACGCTAACAACCAAATTGGGAATAGGTTCGTTGGTGTTTTGATTGTATACGGTTCCTGAAAGCTGTGCTGTATTAGAAGAGGCATTTTTTGATGTTTTGCCTACGGTCACCCTTTTGAATTGGGATTTGGTTTGTTCCCTATATTCTTCGACAAAAATAGGATTAGAGTATCTTTTTATCGTTGTCGGTTTAGTACTTGTTGTCGAGTCTGATCTTATAAAAAAGCCATCTGGGAGTTCGTTGTAAATGGCAACACCGTTGGTAAGAATAACTGTCTTATCGTCGTAGAAGTAAAAATTAAGTGAAGTGTCTTTTAATAGTTGTTGCAGCTGTTCATTCAGGTTTCCAGCATTCACTGTCTTAGGCGCGGTCAAGTTGTTTAGCCAATCCTCTGTGTAATAGAATGTAACACCGTATTTATTTTCAAGTGCAAGTAGTTGATCTTTAAATTTAGAAGTATTAGACTGTTCAATTTCTTGCGAATAGGAGGGGGAAAAATTAAAAAAGGAAACCAAAAGGAATAAACCACATAATTTCCAAAGTTGGGTATTCATCAAAATCTAGAGATTGGTTATTTAGCTGCTTAAGTTCACCTAAATATACGTATAAAAAAAGTCACCTTCAAGGTGACTTTTTTAAATTCTTATTGATTTAAGTGGTTGACGACTTTTATCAAATCGTTTTCTTTGGATATGTCAAGTTTATTATCACTTAAATAACTCTTTAAACCATCTTCCTTATTTTTAAGAAGAGCAACCATTTTTCTGTTTTTAAGAGGAATCTCATCAATTCTATTCACTCCTTTTTCCTGAATGTAGTATTCGATAAAGTGAGAAAATCTACTTGGTGAAGCTTTGACAAATGAGTTAGGAGATGCGGAACCTTCCGTAAACTTCACATTAATACGCTTAAATAATTCGTATTTTTTACCGTTGACTAAACTGATTAGATATCCGTTAAGTGTATTGTTCTTTTTGTCAACAAATGTTTTAAAACTCATGGGTTTGTTTTCCACGATTATGTTTATCTTTTTATCGCGACCTAAAGCTCTAATACCCTCAGTAGGAAGATTATTTTGCTTAATTTCTACTTCTTCATTAAGTGCATTATACCGGTAAAATATCGTTCCAACCTTTTCGCCTTCGTAGCTTAGTATTGTTGATTGGAATTCATTATTGGTATAAGGAGAACCTTGAAAATCTTCAGCGCGAAAAGTACGCTTGTTTAACGCCTGATTAACTGGGCCTAAAAATTGAGTTATGGCAGCTGCCGTTGTGCCCTGACTAGAGCCTCCTGAAGAAAGATTAGTTGCAACCTGACCCGAGTACTGAGCCTGTAGCGCTAAAGAGATGAACATTGAACAGCATACAAAAAGTGTTTTTTTCATGATAAAAATTTTTATAAAGATAGTAAATGTATGTTTTTTACAGAGTTGTAAAGTTAAATTCTTTTAGAAAGTAATCTTCGTGTTTTGTATTGCAGTGGCATTTTTGCTATACGCATAGCTTCTCCAATAGAAACCGTCACCTTTAAATTTCCATACTACTTCATGTTCTCTAGTTACCTCCCAAATTCCATCATCACCTTCCGTAATTAATATGTTTCCGTTGGAGAGTTTCACAGCACCCGAAACCTTCGGTGAGTACAAATCAGGATGTGTGAAGCTCCATAGAATAGTTGGCTCGTTATCCGTATCGATTCCTAATTGAAGAACTTCCGGTAACGCTAGTTCGTATACGGTGGATTGTTCTTTGTCATTGCCATTACCGAACACAAGTAATTTTGTATATCCGGATTCAGAATCCAAATTTGGAAAATGATTATTTGTAAAAAGTCTTGTACCCGCTCCATTTTGATATGCCTCCGGATTGCCAAAGCGATATACTAAGTCACCACCTTTATTATAAGTGCCTCCGCTATTTGTTTTGGCTTCTTCGATGGTTGTGCTATGATCAATTACCCATATTTCGTGGTAAAAATTTATACTTAAATATATAAGATCCCTTTGTGGGTCATAAGCAATGGCATTTCCATGGGTAATATCGCCATCTTCACGCTGGTTGTAGTTAATATCTATTTTATGAGGATTTTCACTAACTACTCCATAATTTAATTTCGTTGGGTCGTGGTCTTGTACTAAGTGATGCCATGCTTCCCATTTCCATACAATTTGATTAGTTCTTGGGTCTACTTCGATAATCCCATCAGGAAATAAATCATTTTGGAGTTTGTATCCATTTTCAATAGCGTCTGTTGCTGATTTTCTTTCCCATGTCATAAGCAAAATATTCCCATTAGGCATTATTTCTGCATCATGATGTAAAATTTTGGAATCGTCGCTATAGGTAAATGACCATTCGACATTGCCTTTTGAATCGATGATTTCAATTTTTCCTCCAAAGCCTCCAATCAGAATTTGTGGATCGTCAGATTCAAGCATGGCCAATAGCTTTCCGTTTTCCAATACTTTGCAATCGTTACCTAAGTCTCCGTTGTTTAGAGGCCAATCATATGTTATTTTCCCTTGTCTATCCATAAAGTAAACGCGATTACCACCAGCGTCATTTACAAGGATATGATCTTGACTTATCAAATCGTTGTTAAAAAATTCAACATTCCCAACACGCTCACCTGCATTTGGGTTATCAGTTGGGCCCTCCTCGCCATCGGTTGGGTTAGAATCCGGATTCTCAGGTTCCTCAATTGGATTTTCAGCCTCTGCTTCATTCCCCATCGAATCTTTGTTGCAGGCGGCTAAAATGATTGCTAGAAAAGAAACTAGTATGTATAGCTTTTTGTTATTCATACATTACTGAGTTGTGTGTTATTTTATTGGTGAAAAGATAAATAAAAATTAAAAAAGACCGCACTAAGGCGGTCTTTTTAACTTATTTGAATAATAAATTATTCACAAACTTTAAGTTCAATAACAGTAGCCACAGGTGGCGCGTCATTATCTCTTGGGAATGGACCCTCACTCGCAGCTGAATTTCCGTTCGGAGCAACAATGTTGAATGAGTTTTCATCATCCCAGTCTCCGTTGGTGTATGTCACCACAAGGCTTGTAGCACCGTCAGGTACTGTAAACTTCTGTGTTTCATCTTCACCTTCAGTTACAGAGAATCTAAGTCCTTCACCACCGTCAATAGTTACAGTGATAAAACCACCATTCCATCCATCTCCATAACTGTCATTCATTACAACAGTATATTCTCCAGGTACAGGTGCATCTAAATTAAGCTGAACACACGCTGAGGTATCAATAGTATCAAAATATTCTGAATCTATTTCATCAGTAGTTACAACCCTTCCATCTGCTGTTACCAATTCGTAACGTATTCTGAATTGGTCACCAACAGCTAAATCATCTTCTGTCAAATCATCGCCAAGTAAATCGGCAATCGTGTATGTAAAAGTCGTAGAAAGAACACCATCATCATTAGTCAGATCAGCAGCAGCAACTGTATCAAATAGCGCTTCATCTTCTGAAAGATTGGTACCATCATCGCCGATAGTTCGATCTAAAAATTCACGATACACATTTAACGTTTGAATTTGTACACCATCTTCATCGTCATCAATGGTAATAGTTACTGAGTAGTCTTCAATAACTTCTCCCTCTGTTAAATCAATTTCATTTGTACTTTCTCCGTCATCTATTTCAAAATCAATACCATCATCAACGGTTAAGATATATTGAAACGGCGATGCATAAAATGAACCACCAGTAACGGTTCCTGCTGAATTATCTGATCCAAAAGTACGTCCATCAGTTAAGTACAATACTAAATCAACTAATACTCTATCACCAGGTAGTACATCCGTCAAAGTAATGTTTAACGTTGTCAATGCTTCCTGCAATGTAAATGAGTAATCAGTCTCAGGAAAACCGCGATCGTTAGTATTAAACGCACTTGCCGGAAGTACGGCAATTTGAACTAATTCTGCCGAATCATCGCCATTCTGATCATTATTATCATCATACGTAAGTAATACTTCTACTCTGTCTAGAAGCTCACCACCTTGGCGGTCTTGCTCTTCTAATGTTAGGTTGAACGAATCACCCGTTCTAAACATGTCAAATGAACCGCTGCTTGCACGAGTACGAAGTACAGCACCACGCGTTGTTCCATCTACTACGTCGTCTACTAAAGCATCGCTATCACAAGAGGTAATTATAAGCAATGACCCCGCTAACATGCTAAGCAAACTTTTATTTAAGATTTTTTTCATTTTTTGTACTTTTTTAATTTGCTGATGGGAATGCTGGACCTGCAGGATTGGTATCCCAGAATACTTGCTCGGTCAAGGTTTCCTTTTGCGTTAAGTTTGAATTTGTTATCACCTCGTTTTGAGGATACAAGAAACTTCTTGGGAATACTCCTGGATCTGGCTCCCAATTTGGCAATAGCGTATTCGGATAACCAGTTCTTCTGTAGTAATTATAAGCTTCAGTAGCACCTCCGAATAGAGCTACCCAATATTGTTGTGCCAAGATGTTTTCTTTGTCATCTCCAGGATCTGCATCATTGTAAGCAGCAACAACTAAATCAATAAAACCATTTACATCAGTACCAGAAGGCGCGAATGTTGCATCAGCTGATCCGTCAAGACTTCCAAAGCCTTGAACTTTAGCGATAGATTTTTCTAAACCACTTCTTAAGAATGCAGCTTTTTCAGTTTCTGAGGTAGCAGCTTCAGCTCTCCAAAAATCAATATATGATGCAAGGATAATTGGTTCAATACCAGCTCCACCACCACCTAAACCTAGGCCAACAGATCCGAAAGAATCGTCATCGAAACGGCCTCCAGCAGGATAGACACCTACTGCGGTTCGTGTAAAGTTATCTGGAGGTGTACCTTCATCATTACCATGTGAACGACCCCAGTATCCTTGAGGAACACTACAATAAGTGAATCCGCCATTAATGTAATGCGGTGGAGGTGGTACTAGCGAGCATGCTAGCGTTTCCTCGTTTGGAGCTGCATCAGCACCAGGGGTAGCATTTTGTTGACGGTAGAAATAATACCGTATCCTTGGATCGTTGTTATCTAACATGTACTCCATCAACCAGTTTGATTGGTAGATGTTTGCTCCACTAGGTGTATAATCTGCAGCATAGTCCGGATGTCTAGTATCAGGTTGCAATTCACTTGTTCCGTACTGGAACTCGAAATCAGCAGAAGAATCTGAAATAAAATTGTTGTTTGCGATAACTGTATTAAACGCAGCAGTATTGCCAGTTGTAATGTAGGCTTTTAATCGCAATGAGTTAATTAATCTTATCCAGTTACCGGTATTTCCTCCGTAAAACATATCTGTTGCACCTTGGGTGGCTGGACCTGCAGCAAATAATGCTTCGGCTTCACTTAACAATTGAAGTGCTCCAGCATATACATCTGCACCAGCATCTAAATTAGGCGCTGGAAATTCAACAGGTTGCCCTGCCTCGCTTAAGGCAGCTTCACCTACAAAATCAACTAACAATAAAAGCATGTGGGCTTTTAATGTTTGGCCTACTGCAATGTGAAACGAATAATCGGTTTCAGATGCTGCATCAATTTCCTGAAGAGTAGCAACGTTGGTAAACATACCAACACTTACACCAGCTCCTGGGTCATTTACCCCACTACTGTAGGTTCTTGACCATACACCATTTAATGTAGAACCAGGATAATTATTAAAATAGTTACGCCCTCCCATATAATCGATACGGGTTAACTCAGCTCCTAAGTCGCTCAATACATCCATGTTGGAAACATATGCGAGCTGAACAGAGTTAAGAAGCAAATTGGGATCTGCTTGATCAGCCGCTAAGTCATTCGGACTAATACGACCATCTAATTCCGTGGTTTCACAAGAAGTAAAAATACCTCCTGCTATGACTGCCACGGTTATATATTTTAAAAACTTTTTCATCATTATATCTATTATACTTTTTCGTTATTAGAATGAAGCTCTGATGCTGAATCCATATCTTCTTGAACTTGGTCCGTTCAAGAAATCAAATCCTCTAGCGTTACCAACACCAGCACCTTGTACGTTAGGATCAAAATTAGCTCCATCAGGCGTGTTGTAAGCGTCATACCATAAATTGAATCCTTGTGCTGTAACAGTTAGCGATCCAAATGGTGTTTTGTCCAAGAACTTTTGAGGGAAAGAATATCCTAAAGATACTTCTTGAAGACGAATTACTGATGCATCGTACACTTTTGCCTCTACCGGTCCGAATAACAAGTTACTAAAGTAATAGGTAGAGTTGTTAATTTGAATATCGTTAGGCTGACCATTATCTTGACGTACACCAGGAACGATAAATGTATCAACACGATCTGCAGTTTCCTCAATCAAACCACGACCTAGTAAAGTGGCAACTGTACTTGATACGATGTCTCCACCTTTAATATGTTGTACTTGGAAACCTAAATTCCAGTTTTTGTATCGAATTGAGTTGATGTAGTTCATTGTAAAGTCTGGAACTGCATCACCAATAATTGGCACATTACCGTCATTATCTTGCTCGGCAATTACGTAGTTACCAGCTGCATTAACCAATAAGTTACCATTATCATCTCTTGCAAAAGCGGTACCAACAATACTACCTAAAGATTCTCCTTCAACAGCGGCATTACCACCTACGAACAATGCGGTGCTACCAGCATAGATAATAATGTCTTGCTCTTGTTCAACAACTTCTTCGTTGTTAGCAAAGAAATTCACACTTGTACTCCAAGAGAAATTCTCATTTTTAATCCAATCAATAGAAAGATCTGCTTCAATACCAGAGTTTTTCACTTCACCGATGTTACTGTTTGTAAAAGTAAAACCAGTAGAAGGTGATAACGGTTCGTTTACGATCAGGTCTTTAGTTCTTCTGTCAAAGTAAGTGAAATCTAAAGAAACACGATTTTTTAAGAAACGAGACTCAAATCCGAATTCATATTCTTGTAATAACTCAGGTTTTAAATCGGGATTTGCTCTAAAGTTAGAAATCTGATTTGTTGTGATTGAGCCACCTGCATCAAATACTTGAGTATCTTGTTCTACAACATCCACTGTTGGATAAAATCTTGGGAAGTCAAAGTTTGCAGATGTACCAAAACTAGCACGTAACTTCAAGTAGTTAAGACCATTTTCAGATCGTAATCCATCAAATGCTGCAGTTGGTAAAAATGATACACTGGCACTTGGATAAGTTCTACTCCTATTATCCTTAGTTAAAGTTGATACCCAGTCTGACCTTGTCGATAAATTGACAAATAACTTGTTGTCGTAGTCAAAAGTTGCTTGACCTAGAAGACCTACAATGTTTCGATTAAAGGTTGATTGTATTGGCAGTTGATTTTCGTAGTTAAAATGTCTTTTAACACCAAAAACAATCTGACCTGTACTTGCAACACCTTGTTGGTCAAATGCATCGCGACGTGCTGTTGCACCTACTGTAAAGGTCATGCCAATCTTGTCAGAAATATCATAGTTACCATTTAATGAAAGGAAGTGATCCCAAATGGTATTGTTATTGTCAAATGTATTTAAGAATCCGAAAATAGCTTGATTAAATTCAACTCCACCTTTGTTAGAGCTGTTAATGTTTCTTTCGTTATAAAAGTCGAAACCAGTTCTCCAAGAAAGATTCAAATTTTCGCTTAGTTCGTAATTTAAAGCAGCATTCCAGAAAACACGATTGGTAATTTGTCTGTTGGTAACGTTTTTAGCTGTCCAACGTGGGTTAATAATATCATTACCATTACGATAATAAATACTGGAACCGTCAACAGGGTTTTCAAATGGTAATCCTAATAAGTCAACACTTCTAGGGGTAAATAAAACATTACCATATACGGAAAGTCCTAAAGTACCATTACCTCTACTAGCCGCAATTGGAGGAGATTTATAATCAGATCTCGCATAATTTATTGTGGAAGTTACCGTAAACTTATTAGATAATCTTGAGCGACCACCAACGGAAATATTAAATCTGCTTAATGAGTTACCAGGTGTAAAACCTTCATCATCAAGATAACCCACATTCACGTTGTATGAGGTATTTTCATTTCCTAAACCAGTAATATTGACACTGGTTGTACTAACACCGCCAGGACGGAAGAAATTATCTACAGAATCATACGGTCTCCACTCGTATCTTTGGTTTGCAAATTGTTGCGCCAACGGGCTAGATCCTGTATTTGGTCCATCAGGATTTAAGAATGCTGAACTTGCGTATGGGTGAAGTAAAGTACCATCAGCATTATAACCTCTATTTGGGTCTGCATTTACACTATTTCCCCATCCATCAATTCCACCTTCATCGAAACTTGGTCCCCAGTTACTGAAAAACCAACCGAAGGCTTGATCGAAACCATTTCCGTATTGATCTTGGTAATCTGGAATTGATGCCATCTCATTTACGAAATACGATTGGTTAACTGTAATCTCGGTTTTTTTGGTGCCTCCTGAACTTGAAGCTGCTTTTGTTGTTATCAGAATAACTCCATTTTTTCCTAAAGTTCCATAAAGAGTTGTTGCCGCTAATCCCTTAAGAACTTCAACGCTTTCGATGTTGTTTGGATCAATATCTAAAAAACGTGAAGAACCAGTATTTCCGTTAAGGAAGTTCCCAGAAGCATTCGTGTCGTTACTAAATGGCACGCCATCAACTATAAATAAGGCTTGGTTACTACCACTAAATGAACTCAAACCACGAACGGTTACGTTGGTAGCAGATCCTGACATACCACCGGCAGCAGTAATTTGAACTCCCGATGCCTTACCAGTTAAGATTCTAGCTACATCACCTTCAGCTCTAGACTCAAGAGCTTCGGATCCAACGGAGGATACAGCATAACCTAAAGCTTTCTTCTCTCTTTTGATACCTTGTGCTGTAACAACTACTTCTTCAAGCGCTGTCGCATCTTCGTTTAACTGAACGTTTATGGTGTTTGATGCACCAACCGTACGTTCTTCAGTTTTCTGGCCTACATAAGAAAATACCAATGTCTGGCCTACACTAGCTTGAATGGAATAGTTTCCATCAAAATCAGTTTGAGTACCGGTTGCGGTACCTTTTACAACTACACTAGCACCTGGAAGAGGGAGTCCACTTTGATCGGTGACAACACCGGTTATGGTCTTTTCCTGCGCAAAGGATAGGTGTACTACAAACGCCAATAATAGCGTTAAAAATCCACTAAACTTTGTTTTCATTTTTTAAATTATTTGAATTAGCTATCGCCAAAAATCTTAATTTAATGTTAACCGCACAACTTTTTTTTCATAAAAATTAACTTTCTGTTAAGTATTTGTTATGTTTTGTTCATGTCAACGTGTTTTTTGAGAAAAACAAATATTTCCTATTATAATTTGAAGAATGTGCTAAATCTAACCTTCTTTTTGTTGCTCAGCATATCTTATTAAATGGTATGCTAATGTCTTAAGTAATTAGTGCAAGAATTAGAGGCTACAAAAGGAAGTTTGTGGAGCTTTGAAAAATTAATTTCATAGTGTTTGAATACTTCGAATAAATTTCTACCTTTGCAGCCCTCAAAAAGAGGGTTTTAAAAATATCATAAATTATTTATGCCAACAATTTCACAATTAGTACGAAAAGGAAGGGCCAAAATAACCAAGAAGAGTAAATCGGCTGCTTTAGATTCGTGTCCTCAAAGAAGAGGGGTGTGTACGCGTGTTTACACAACGACACCTAAGAAACCAAACTCAGCAATGAGAAAGGTGGCAAGGGTCCGTCTTACCAACGGTAAGGAAGTAAATGCTTACATCCCTGGGGAAGGTCATAATCTACAAGAGCACTCGATAGTATTGGTTAGAGGTGGAAGGGTAAAAGATTTGCCAGGAGTTAGATATCATATCGTTCGTGGGGCACTTGACACAGCTGGTGTTGAGGGTCGTACACAACGTAGATCTAAATACGGTGCAAAACGCCCTAAGAAATAATAGTATAATATAGTATTATAATAAGGTAATGAGAAAAAGAAAGGCTAAAAAAAGACCGATTCTTCCAGATCCAAGGTTTAACGATCAGTTAGTAACTCGTTTCGTAAACATGATGATGTGGGATGGTAAAAAATCGGTTGCTTTTAAAGTATTCTACGATGCAATTGATATTGTAGAAGAAAAGAAACAAGACGACGAGAAAACATCTTTAGAGCTTTGGAAAGACGCATTGTCAAATGTGATGCCTCATGTAGAGGTAAGAAGCCGCCGTGTAGGTGGAGCTACTTTTCAAATTCCAAGGCCTATACGTCCAGATCGTAAAATTTCTACCGCAATGAAGTGGTTAATTGGTTTTTCTCGTAAGAGAAACGAAAAATCAATGGCTGCTAAATTAGCTGCTGAAATATTAGCAGCTTCTAAAGAAGAAGGTGCTGCGGTTAAGAAAAGAATCGACACGCACAAAATGGCAGAAGCAAATAAAGCATTCTCTCACTTCAGATTCTAATAAAAATGGCTAGAGATTTAAAATTTACAAGAAACATAGGTATTGCTGCGCATATTGATGCTGGAAAAACAACAACTACCGAGCGTATTCTTTATTATACAGGTGTTTCTCACAAGATAGGTGAGGTGCACGATGGTGCTGCAACCATGGACTGGATGGAGCAAGAGCAGGAGCGTGGTATTACCATTACTTCCGCTGCTACAACTTGTACTTGGAATTTCCCAACTGAAAATGGGAAACCAGTTGCAGATACAAAAGGGTATCACTTTAATATCATTGATACTCCGGGTCACGTTGATTTTACTGTTGAGGTAAATAGGTCGTTACGTGTATTAGATGGTTTAGTGTTCTTATTTAGTGCTGTTGATGGTGTTGAGCCACAATCTGAAACTAACTGGAGACTTGCTGATAACTATAAGGTGCCCCGTATTGGTTTTGTAAACAAAATGGACCGTCAGGGTTCTAACTTCCTTGCTGTATGTCAGCAGGTAAAAGATATGTTGAAGTCGAATGCTGTCCCAATCGTATTAAATATTGGTGACGAAGCGGACTTTAAAGGTATTATCGATTTAGTAAAGAATCGTGCTATTGTTTGGCACGATGAAACTCAAGGGGCAACTTTTGATGTGATCGATATTCCTGAAGATATGAAAGAAGAAGCTCGTAAGTATCGTGCACTTTTAATTGAAGAAGTTGCGACTTACGATGAGAACCTTCTTGAAAAATTCATGGAAGATGAAGATTCTATTACTGAAGAAGAAGTGCATGCTGCACTTCGCGCTGCGGTAATGGATATGGCAATCATTCCTATGATCTGTGGTTCGGCATTTAAAAACAAAGGTGTACAATTCTTATTAGATGCTGTATGTCGTTACTTGCCTTCACCAACTGATAAGGAAGGTATTGTGGGTATGAATCCTGATACTGATCAAGAAGAGATTCGTAAGCCAGATGTAAATGAGCCATTTGCTGCACTTGCATTTAAAATTGCTACTGATCCTTTCGTAGGTCGTTTAGCATTCTTCCGTGCCTATTCTGGTCGTTTAGACGCAGGATCTTATGTACTTAATAATAGGTCTGGTAAAAAGGAGCGTATTTCTCGTATTTATCAAATGCACTCTAATAAACAGAATGCTATTGAATATATTGAAGCTGGTGATATTGGTGCTGCTGTAGGATTTAAGGATATTAAGACGGGTGATACCTTATCTGCGGAGAAATCTCCGATCGTATTAGAATCTATGGATTTCCCAGATCCGGTAATTGGTATTGCAGTAGAGCCAAAAACAAAGGCTGATGTAGATAAGTTAGGTATGTCTTTAGCTAAATTGGCTGAAGAAGATCCAACTTTCCAGGTGAAGACCGATGAAGCTTCTGGTCAGACTATTATTTCAGGTATGGGAGAGCTTCACTTAGATATTATTGTAGACCGATTAAAGCGTGAGTTCAAGGTTGAGGTAAACCAAGGGCAACCGCAGGTGGAATACAAAGAAGCAATTACTGCTTCTGCTGATCACCGTGAGGTTTATAAAAAGCAGTCAGGTGGTCGTGGTAAATTTGCGGATATCGTATTTACTATGGAGCCTGCACCAGAAGGTGAAAGCGGATTAATCTTTGAATCAATCATCAAAGGTGGTAACGTTCCTAAAGAATTTGTACCATCAGTAGAGAAGGGTTTCAAAGAAGCAATGAAGAACGGTCCGTTAGCTGGTTACGAAATGGATTCGATGAAGGTGACTTTAAAAGATGGTTCGTATCACGATGTGGATTCTGATCAACTTTCATTCGAATTGGCTGCTAAGCTTGGTTATAAAGCTGCTGCAAAAGCTGCAAAAGCCGTGATTATGGAGCCGATAATGAAATTAGAAGTACTTACTCCTGAAGAAAACATGGGAGATATTGTAGGTGACTTGAACAGACGTCGTGGTCAGGTTTCTGATATGAGCGATCGCGCTGGTTCTAAAGTAGTAAAAGCTACAGTGCCGTTATCTGAAATGTTCGGGTATGTTACAGCACTAAGAACATTGTCATCTGGTAGAGCAACTTCTACTATGGAATTTTCACACTATGCTGAAACTCCTTCAAATATTGCTGAAGAGGTTATTAAAGCGGCTAAAGGAGTTGAAGCTTAAATTAAAAGGAAATGAGTCAGAAAATCAGAATAAAACTAAAGTCTTACGATCACAACTTGGTAGATAAGTCTGCTGAAAAAATCGTAAAAACGGTAAAAACAACCGGAGCTGTAGTAACGGGTCCGATTCCTTTGCCAACACATAAAAAGATTTTTACAGTATTACGTTCTCCACACGTAAATAAAAAGTCGCGTGAGCAGTTTCAACTTAGCTCGTACAAACGTTTACTTGATATTTACAGTTCATCTTCAAAAACGATTGATGCGTTAATGAAGCTAGAGTTACCAAGTGGTGTTGAAGTAGAGATTAAGGTGTAAGTAAACTAAGATGGTACCCTGAGAGCGGTCGAAGGGTCTCATCATTTAAATGTCCCTTACGCTGTGGGCGGGGGAAAAACGGAAACAAAATAATATTCGGGATCGAATTTGTTTTGATCCCGTTTATTTTGGAATATAAGTTTAATAATTATTAATGTAGAGGATAGTATCTAGTACAATATCTAGATGCTAAAATCTCAAATCTAAATTTAAAAATGTCTGGGTTAATAGGAAAGAAAATCGGCATGACCAGCATCTTCGACGAGAATGGTAAAAACATACCATGTACCGTTATTGAAGCTGGACCGTGTGTCGTTACCCAAGTCAGAACCGAAGAGGTTGACGGGTATGAAGCTCTTCAACTTGGTTTCGATGACAAGGCAGAAAAACGTGCTCCTAAAGCGGCTAATGGTCACTTTAAGAAAGCAGGAACATCGCCTAAGTACAAAGTTGTCGAATTTCAAGGATTTGAAGAAGAGTATAAATTAGGTGATACTATAACAGTTGAACACTTTATCGAAGGAGAGTTTGTTGATGTTTCAGGAACTTCAAAAGGTAAAGGTTTTCAAGGTGTTGTAAAACGTCATGGTTTTGGTGGTGTAGGTCAAGCTACTCACGGTCAACATAACCGTTTGCGTGCTCCTGGTTCTATTGGTGCTGCATCATACCCTGCAAGGGTATTTAAAGGTATGCGCATGGCAGGACAGATGGGTAACCAGAAGGTAAAGGTTCAAAACCTACGTGTATTAAAAGTAGTGGCCGACAAAAACTTGCTTGTTGTAAAAGGGGCGGTTCCTGGTCATAAAAACTCATACGTAATCATTCAGAAGTAATGAAAGTAGCAGTAGTTGATATTAATGGAAAAGAAACAGGGAGAAAGGTTGAACTTTCTGATGCTGTTTTCGGAATAGAGCCTAATACACATTCAGTATATCTAGATGTGAAGCAGTACTTGGCTAACCAACGCCAAGGTACGCATAAGGCTAAAGAACGTGCTGAAATTGCGGGAAGTACTCGCAAGATCAAAAAGCAGAAAGGTACTGGTACTGCACGTGCTGGTAGTATTAAATCGCCAGTATTTAGAGGTGGTGGTCGAATCTTCGGTCCAAGGCCTCGTAACTACGGATTTAAATTGAATAAAAACGTAAAGCGTTTGGCTCGTAAATCTGCCTTAACATTGAAGGCAAATGAGAAGGCAATAACAGTAATTGAAGACTTTAATTTCGAAGCACCTAAGACGAAAGAATTTATCAAAGTTCTTGCGAATCTAGGTCTTGAAAACAAAAAGTCTTTGATTGTGTTGGGTGACTCAAATAATAATGTATATTTGTCGTCGCGTAATTTAAAACGCTCAGAAGTTGTAATTAGCTCAGAATTAAGTACTTACAAAATTGTTAATGCAAACAATGTAGTTCTTTTTGAAAGCAGTGTAGAAGGAATTGAGTCTAATTTAAGTAAATAGATCAGCATGAGTATCTTAATAAAACCGATTATTACTGAGAAGGCAAACGCTGATAGCGAGTTGCTCAACAGATATACGTTTTTTGTTGATCCTAAGGCTAATAAGATCGAGATCAAGAATGCTGTAGAAGCAACTTACGGTGTGACGGTTGAGAAAGTTAGAACCTTAAATTATCATCCGGAGCGTAAAGTACGTTATACAAAAACGGGATTACAAAGAGGTAAAACCAATGCAACAAAGAAGGCAATCGTTCAGGTTGCTGAAGGTGATGCTATTGACTTTTACAGTAATATATAAGTAAAGACACAAAATGTCAGTTAGAAAATTAAAACCGATAACCCCAGCTCAGCGTTTTAGAGTTGTAAATGGATTTGACGCCATTACAACTGATAAGCCGGAGAAAAGCTTGTTAGCTCCGAAAAAAAGAACTGGTGGTAGGAACAGTCAAGGAAAAATGACCATGCGCTACATAGGTGGTGGTCATAAGAAAAGGTATCGTATTATCGATTTCAAGCGCGATAGAAAAGATGAAGCTGCTGAAGTTTTATCAATTCAATACGATCCAAACCGAACTGCGTTTATCGCATTAGTTAAGTTCGAAGATGGTGAAAAGCGTTACATCATTGCTCAAAATGGTTTACAGGTTGGGCAAAAAGTAGTTTCTGGTAGCAATGTTGCTCCTGAAATAGGTAATGCAATGCCTTTAAGTGATATTCCATTAGGAACTATTATTTCTTGTATCGAGCTTCGTCCAGGTCAAGGTGCGGTAATTGCGCGTAGTGCTGGGGCATTTGCTCAGTTAATGGCAAGAGACGGTAAATATGCTACTGTTAAATTGCCTTCAGGTGAAACAAGAATGATACTTGTTAATTGTGTAGCCACAATAGGTGCTATCTCTAACTCAGATCATCAATTATTGGTGTCTGGTAAAGCAGGTAGAAACCGTTGGTTAGGTCGCAGACCAAGAACAAGACCAGTAGCAATGAACCCTGTTGATCACCCAATGGGTGGTGGTGAAGGACGTGCTTCAGGTGGTCACCCACGTTCAAGAAAAGGTCTTCCTGCAAAAGGATTCAGAACACGTTCTAAGACCAAAGCGAGTAACAAGTATATTGTAGAACGTAGAAAGAAATAATAAGATATGGCACGTTCACTTAAAAAAGGACCTTTCGTTCGTCACAGTTTAGAGAAAAAAGTACAGGCTAATATCGAGTCTGGAAAAAAGGCAGTTATCAAAACATGGTCAAGAGCCTCTATGATAACTCCTGATATGGTAGGGCAAACTATTGCAGTACATAACGGTCGTCAATTTGTACCAGTATATGTTACTGAGAATATGGTTGGTCATAAGTTAGGAGAATTCTCACCCACAAGATCATTCCGTGGTCATGCAGGTGCGAAGAATAAAGGAAAAAAATAATAAGTAGCTATGGGAGTTCGTAAAAGAGAAAGAGCGCAGCAAATTAAAGAAGCCAACAAACAAGTGGCGTTTGCTAAGTTGAATAACTGCCCTACATCACCAAGAAAAATGCGTCTTGTGGCGGATTTAGTTCGAGGTGAAAATGTAGAAAAAGCACTTGGTATTTTAAAGTTTAGCCAAAAAGAGGCGGCACGTAGAGTAGAGAAATTATTACTTTCTGCAATCGCTAACTGGCAAGCTAAAAATGAAGATGCAAGCATTGAAAATGCGAATCTTTTCGTGCAAGAAATTAAAGTAGACAGTGGTGCAATGTTAAAGCGTTTACGCCCGGCACCACAAGGTCGTGCTCATAGAATAAGAAAAAGATCTAATCACGTAACAATCGTGTTAGGTGCTAACAGTAATACACAAAGCTAAGACGTAGTATGGGACAGAAAACAAATCCGATAGGAAATCGCCTAGGTATTATCAGAGGATGGGAATCTAACTGGTATGGCGGAGACGACTATGGAGACAAACTTGCTGAGGATGATAAAATCCGAAAGTATGTGCATGCTCGTTTATCAAAAGCTAGTGTATCACGCGTAATTATTGAGCGTACGCTTAAACTTGTAACCGTTACTATCACTACGGCAAGACCAGGTATCATTATTGGTAAAGGTGGCCAAGAGGTAGACAAGTTAAAAGAAGAGCTTAAGAAAATTACCAGTAAGGAAGTACAGATCAACATTTTTGAGATCAAACGTCCTGAGCTAGACGCGCACTTGGTAGCTGCTAGTGTTGCAAGACAAATTGAGAATCGTATCTCATACCGTCGTGCAATCAAAATGGCTATCGCGGCTGCGATGCGTATGAATGCTGAAGGAATTAAAATTCAGATCTCAGGTAGATTGAATGGTGCTGAAATGGCACGTTCAGAGTCTTATAAAGATGGTCGTATTCCATTATCTACCTTCAGGGCAGATATTGACTATGCTTTAGTTGAAGCACACACTACTTATGGTAGATTAGGTGTTAAAGTATGGATCATGAAAGGCGAGGTGTACGGAAAGAGAGAACTTTCTCCGCTTGTAGGTATGTCCAAAAAGCAAGGCGGAAAAGGTGGTGATCGTAAAGGTGGCCGTGATGGCGCACGTCGCAGAAAGTAATTTTTAAAGGAAAGTAAGAAATGTTACAACCTAGAAAGACAAAATTCCGTAAGCAGCAGAAAGGTCGCATGAAAGGTAACGCCGGACGTGGACATCAACTTTCAAACGGGATGTTTGGTATTAAATCATTAGACTCAAATTTCCTTACTGCTCGTCAAATCGAAGCAGCACGTATCGCAGCAACGCGTTACATGAAAAGGGAAGGACAGTTATGGATTAAGATATTCCCGGACAAGCCTATCACTAAAAAGCCTCTTGAGGTTCGTATGGGTAAAGGTAAGGGTGCTGTAGAATATTGGGCAGCAGTAGTAAAACCAGGACGTGTATTGTTCGAAATTAGTGGGGTGCCTTATGACACAGCTAAAGAAGCATTACGTCTTGCAGCACAAAAACTGCCTGTTAAAACTAAGTTTATTGTAGCAAGAGACTACGAAGCATAATTTATTTAACGATGAAACAATCTGAAATTAAAGAATTATCAGTAGCTGAGCTTCAAGAAAAGCTTGGTGAGTTTAAAAAGAGTTACGCTGACCTGAAAATGGCTCATGCAATTTCTCCATTAGAAAATCCAATTCAAGTGCGTTCTACTCGTAGAACAATTGCTCGAATTGCGACTGAATTAACAAAAAGAGAACTACAAGCGTAGTCACTTGATCAAATGGAAAAAAGAAACTTAAGAAAAGAGCGTATAGGAGTTGTTACTAGTAACAAAATGATGAAATCAATTGTGGTTTCTGAAGTTAAAAAAGTAAAGCATCCTATGTATGGTAAGTTCGTTTTAAAAACGAAAAAGTACGTAGCGCACGACGAGAATAACGACTGCAACGAAGGAGATACAGTAAAGATCATGGAGACAAGACCTTTAAGTAAATCTAAGTGTTGGAGGTTAGTAGAAATCATTGAAAGAGCTAAGTAATGGTACAAACAGAATCTAGATTAAAAGTAGCAGACAACACTGGAGCGAAAGAAGTACTTACGATCCGTGTTCTAGGAGGTACAAAAAGAAGATATGCTTCTGTTGGTGACAAGATTGTGGTAACCGTAAAAGATGCTACCCCAAACGGTAGTGTTAAAAAGGGGACTGTGTCAACTGCGGTAGTGGTGCGTACCAAGAAAGAAGTAAGACGTCCTGATGGCTCTTACATTCGTTTCGATGATAATGCTTGTGTATTGTTAAACCCACAAGGTGAGATGAGAGGTACTCGTGTATTCGGTCCTGTTGCTCGTGAGTTACGTGACAAGCAATTTATGAAGATTGTATCATTAGCGCCAGAAGTGCTTTAATATTTAGAGAAGATGATAAAGCTAAAGATAAAATCAGGGGATAATGTAAAAGTAATTGCTGGAGATCACAAAGGATCGGAAGGTAAAGTACTAAGCATTAATCGTGAAAAGAACAAAGCAATCGTTGAGGGTGTAAATGTGGTTAAAAAACACACGAAGCCAAGTGCTCAAAATCCTCAAGGTGGTATTATAGAGAAAGAAGCGCCTATTCACATTTCAAACTTATCATTGTTAACCGCTAAAGGCGAAACCACAAGAGTAGGTTACAAAATGGAAGGTGACAAAAAAGTGAGATATTCAAAAAAATCTAACGAAGTTATCTAGTCATGAGTTATACACCTAGATTAAAAAACGAATATAAAGACAGAGTTGTAGCTGCTCTTAAAGAAGAGTTCGGTTACAAAAATGTAATGCAGGTTCCTAAACTTCAGAAGATTGTTTTATCTCGCGGAGTTGGGGCTGCTGTAGCTGATAAAAAGCTAATTGATCACGCAATTGATGAAATGACCAAAATTACAGGTCAGCAAGCAATTGCTACCATATCTAAGAAAGACGTTGCATCTTTTAAGTTGCGAAAAGGTATGCCAATTGGCGCTAAAGTTACCTTACGTGGTGACCGTATGTACGAATTTTTAGATAGATTGGTGACTGCTGCCTTACCAAGGGTGCGTGATTTTCAAGGGATCAAAGCTACTGGTTTTGATGGCCGCGGAAATTACAACTTGGGTGTAACAGAACAGATAATTTTTCCAGAGATTGATATCGATAAAGTAAATCGCATCTCAGGAATGGACATTACTTTTGTTACTTCGGCTGATACCGATAAGGAAGCAAAATCATTATTAACAGAATTGGGATTACCTTTTAAAAAGAACTAGTATATGGCTAAAGAATCAATGAAAGCCCGTGAACGTAAGCGCGCGAAAACAGTTGCTAAGTACGCTGCGAAGCGTAAAGCTTTAAAAGAAGCTGGCGATTATGAAGCGTTGCAGAAATTGCCAAAGAACGCTTCTCCTGTTCGTATGCACAATCGTTGCAAATTAACAGGTAGACCTAAAGGGTATATGCGCCAGTTTGGTATTTCTCGTGTAATGTTCCGCGAAATGGCTAACAAAGGGTTAATTCCTGGAGTTCGAAAAGCAAGTTGGTAATAACGATTTAAAAGGATAAGAAATGTTTACAGATCCTATAGCAGATTTTTTAACAAGAATACGTAATGCCAGCGCAGCTGGACACCGCGTTGTAGAAGTGCCTGCATCAAACCTTAAAAAAGATATGACTAAGATCTTATTTGATCAAGGATACATCTTAAGCTATAAGTTTGATGATAGTGCTGTACAGGGTACTATTAAGATCGCACTTAAATATGACAAGTTCACAAAAGAACCTGTTATCAAAAAAATTCAACGTATAAGTACACCAGGTTTACGTCAGTATGCTGGTGCACAAGAATTACCTCGCGTTTTAAACGGTTTGGGTATTGCAATTGTGTCTACTTCTCACGGAGTAATGACCGGTAAGCAAGCGCAAAAAGAAAACGTTGGTGGTGAAGTATTGTGTTACGTTTACTAATAAGTAAAAGACAAAGAAATGTCAAGAATAGGTAAAAGTCCAATTGCAATTCCTGAAGGAGTTACAATAGATATAAAAGAAGGAGTGATTACTGTAAAAGGTAAGCTTGGTGAATTATCGCAGGAAATTGCTGATATCACTGTAAAGCAAGAAGAAGGTAATTTAGTTCTTGAACGTCCTACGGAATCTAAAGACCATAAAGCAAAGCATGGGTTGTATCGCGCTTTAATTAACAATATGGTTGAAGGTGTATCAAAAGGATTTACAAAAGAACTTGAATTGGTAGGTGTTGGTTACAGAGCGTCTAATCAAGGTCAAAAACTAGATTTGGCTTTAGGATTCTCGCACAATATCATTATCGATCTTGCTCCTGAGGTAAAAGTGGAAACTATATCTGAAAAAGGAAAGAATCCAATAGTAAAGCTTACTTCGCACGACAAGCAATTAGTTGGGCAGGTAGCTGCTAAAATTAGAGGCTTCCGTAAGCCAGAACCTTACAAAGGTAAAGGTGTGAAGTTTGTAGGTGAACAAATAAGAAGAAAAGCTGGTAAATCAGCATAATCAATAGTATTATGGCATTATCAAGAACTGATAGAAGACAGCGTCTTCGTTATAGAATCAGAAAGACAATTTCTGGTACTGCAACTACACCAAGGCTTGCTGTTTTTAGAAGCAATAAAGAAATATATGCTCAAGTAATCGACGATGTAAATGGGGTAACCTTGGCATCGGCTTCGTCTAGAGACAAAGAGATTGCAAAAGCTAAAGGTAATAAAGTTGAAATCGCTGCATTAGTAGGTAAGGCAGTTGCCGAAAAAGCAACAAAAGCTGGTGTTGAAAAAGTAGCATTCGATAGAGGTGGTTACTTGTATCACGGTAGAGTTAAATCATTAGCAGACGGTGCAAGAGAGGCCGGATTAAAATTCTAAGAATTATGTTTCAGAAATATAAAAGCGCAGAGACAGTAAAACCGGGCGGACTTGAATTAAAAGATCGTTTAGTTGGTGTACAACGTGTAACCAAAGTAACTAAGGGTGGTCGTGCATTCGGTTTCTCAGCAATTGTAGTGGTTGGTGATGAAAACGGGGTTGTAGGTCACGGTTTAGGTAAATCTAAAGAAGTTGCTGAAGCAATTGCAAAAGCAGTTGAAGATGCTAAGAAAAACCTAGTACGTATTCCTTTAGTAAAAGGTACACTACCTCACGAACAAAAAGGTAAATATGGTGGTGCACGTGTGTTTATTAAGCCGGCTTCTCCTGGTACAGGGGTAATCGCTGGAGGTGCCGTTCGTGCAGTATTAGAAGCTGTTGGGGTACATGATGTACTTTCGAAATCACAGGGGTCATCAAACCCTCATAATGTGGTAAAAGCAACTTTCGATGCTTTATTACAATTAAGAGATGCACGTACTATTGCTAAGCAACGCGGTATCTCAGTTGAAAAAGTATTTAACGCTTAAGACTAAGAATAGAAATGGCAAAGATCAAAGTAAAGCAAGTAAAAAGCGGAATCGGGCGTCCTCAGAATCAAAAAAGAACGCTAGAGGCTTTAGGTTTGCGTAAAATTGGCCAAGTAGTAGAGCATGAAAACACGCCTAATATTCTTGGTATGGTAAGAACAGTTAATCATCTAGTTTCTGTTGAAGAAACTAAATAATAAGAAATAGAGTTATGAGTTTAAATAACTTAAAACCAGCTGCTGGTTCGGTAAAAAACAGCGGAAAGCGAGTAGGTCGCGGTCAAGGTTCTGGTAAAGGTGGTACTGCTACACGTGGTCACAAAGGAGCTAAGTCGCGT
The DNA here is from genome assembly GCF_046524175.1 of Spongiivirga sp. MCCC 1A20706. Lineage (NCBI taxonomy): Bacteria > Pseudomonadati > Bacteroidota > Flavobacteriia > Flavobacteriales > Flavobacteriaceae > Spongiivirga > Spongiivirga sp. MCCC 1A20706. Next base: position 363,857 of record NZ_JBEFZF010000003.1, on the reverse strand, counting down.
TCTGGTTATTCTCGTAAGATCGGTTTTGAAGGTGGTCAAATGCCTTTACAACGTCGTGTTCCTAAGTTTGGTTTCACCAACATTAACAGAAAAGAATACACAGGTATTAACCTTGATCGTTTACAGGAAATGGTTGATGCAGGTCGTATTAAAGATGTTGTTAATATGGATGTTTTGGTTGAAAACCGTTTGGCATCTAAAAATGACTTAGTGAAGATTTTAGGTAGAGGTGAGTTAAAGGCATCTTTAAAAATAACCGTACATAAATTTACTGCTACAGCAAAAGCCGCTATCGAAAAGGCTGGTGGTGAAGCTGTAACATTGTAATTGATCATTTAGAATGAAGAAATTAGTAGAAACTATATCAAACATCTGGAAGATCGAAGAGCTACGTAATCGTATAATGATTACGTTAGGTCTTTTACTAGTGTATCGTTTTGGTACGCGAGTTGCACTTCCCGGTGTAGATAGCTCTCTTTTAGGGCAAGCTTTTAGTGATAATTTTGATGGTGGTATCGGCGGATTGTTAAACGCATTTACCGGTGGGGCCTTGTCAAACGTATCGGTATTCGCATTAGGTATTATGCCTTATATCTCTGCATCGATCGTGGTGCAGCTAATGGGTATTGCAATACCATATTTGCAAAAGCTTCAAAAAGAAGGAGAGAGCGGCCGTAAAAAAATCAATCAAATTACTCGTTGGTTAACCATCGGTATTTGTTTGGTACAAGCGCCATCATACCTATTAAGTCTTGGTACTTTAGGGGTTGATGAAAGTGCATTTATTATGGGTCGCGGTATTGATTGGTTAATTCCTTCAGTATTGATTCTGGTAACCGGTTGTGTATTTGCAATGTGGTTGGGTGAAAAAATTACTGATAAAGGTATTGGTAACGGTATTTCTATCTTGATTATGGTAGGTATCATTGCTACACTACCTCAATTCTTCGTTCAAGAAGTGGTTGCTAGACTTGGTGCAGGCAACGGTGGATGGATGCTAGTTTTAATTGAAGTTGTTGTATGGTTGATCATCATCTTATTAAGTGTACTATTAGTAATGGCAGTGCGCCAGATACCGGTTCAGTATGCACGTCGAACTGCCTCAGGTGGTTATGAGCGTAACATCATGGGGAGCCGCCAGTACATTCCTTTAAAGCTAAATGCATCTGGTGTAATGCCAATTATCTTTGCACAAGCGATTATGTTTGTTCCTGGATTAATAGGAAGTGCATCATTTTTAAAAGATTCTAATGTTGGTCAATGGTTACAAACCAACTTTGGTAATAATATGTTTGGGTTCTGGTACAATCTGGTATTTGCTTTATTGATTATTGTTTTTACATATTTCTATACTGCAATTACAGTACCTACAAACAAAATGGCTGATGATCTTAAACGTAGTGGTGGTTTTATTCCAGGTATTCGTCCAGGTACTGAAACTTCCGAATATTTAGATAAGATCATGTCTCAAATTACACTGCCGGGCTCGATATTTTTAGCAGCTATTGCTATTTTCCCTGCCTTTGCAGTGAATTTAATGGGTGTTCAGCCCAACTGGGGTCTATTTTATGGTGGTACCTCATTATTAATCATGGTTGGAGTTGCAATCGATACCATGCAGCAGGTGAATGCATATTTGCTTAACCGACACTATGACGGTTTAATGAAAACCGGAAAAAATAGAAAAGTAGTTGCATAATTATGGCTAAACAAGCAGCAATAGAACAAGACGGAACGATCATCGAAGCATTGTCTAACGCAATGTTTCGTGTCGAACTAGAAAATGGTCACGTAGTAACCGCGCACATTTCTGGTAAAATGCGTATGCATTACATTAAGTTGTTACCAGGTGATAAGGTAAAATTGGAAATGAGTCCGTATGACTTGACCAAAGCAAGAATTACTTATAGATACTAATAAGAGATATTACTTTATAAAATGAAAGTAAGAGCATCATTAAAAAAGAGAAGTCCCGAGTGCAAGATTGTGCGTCGTAAGGGCAGATTGTACGTAATTAATAAAAAGAATCCTAGATTTAAACAAAGACAAGGGTAAGTTATGGCTAGAATCGCTGGAGTAGATGTACCAAAGCAAAAAAGAGGGGTTATTGCATTAACCTACATCTTTGGTATCGGTAAAAGCAGAGCGCAAGAGATCTTGAAAACTGCTAAAGTTGATGAAGGTACTAAGGTATCTGATTGGACAGACGACGAAATTGGTCGTATTCGTGAAGCCGTAGGTGCTTACACCATTGAAGGTGAATTACGTTCAGAAGTTCAATTAAACATCAAACGTTTAATGGATATTGGTTGTTACCGTGGTATTCGTCACCGTTCAGGACTTCCTTTACGAGGACAACGTACTAAAAACAACTCACGTACAAGAAAAGGTAAGCGTAAAACAGTTGCTAACAAGAAAAAAGCAACGAAATAATTAGACAGCAGTCATTAGTATTTAGAAGTTAGATGAATCTGTTTGAAATAGCAATGTTTAGGATTCTAACAACTAAAAACTAACAGCTAGAAAATACAAAATATGGCAAAGTCAACATCAAAAAAACGTAAAGTAGTAATCGAGTCTGTAGGTCAGGCGTACGTTACCGCTTCATTTAATAACATTATTATATCACTTACCAATAAGAAAGGTGATGTAATTTCTTGGTCATCTGCCGGTAAAATGGGATTCCGTGGTTCTAAAAAGAACACACCATATGCTGCGCAGCTAGCTGCTGAAGATTGTGCAAAAGTAGCACACGAAGCGGGACTAAGAAAAGTAAAAGTATATGTAAAAGGTCCTGGTAACGGTCGTGAGTCTGCTATCAGAACTATACATAACAACGGTATTGAAGTAACTGAAATTATCGATGTTACTCCATTACCACACAATGGTTGTCGTCCACCAAAAAGACGTCGTGTATAATTAAGTATAAATTGAGTGGAATTCAGATTATCGAAGGACAGACCTTAATTCATAATCCCACTCTTATTAAATTTTAGAAATGGCAAGATATACTGGTCCTAAAACTAAAATCGCTCGTAAATTTGGCGAAGCGATCTTCGGAGACGATAAGTCGTTCGAAAAAAGAAATTACCCTCCTGGGCAGCACGGTAATAACCGTCGTCGTGGAAAAAAATCTGAGTATGCTATCCAGTTAATGGAAAAGCAGAAAGCAAAATACACTTACGGTATTTTAGAACGTCAATTCCGCAACTTGTTTGAAAAAGCAAAGCGTAGTAATGGTGTTACTGGTGAGGTATTATTGCAACTTTGTGAGCGTCGTTTAGACAATGTGGTATACCGAATGGGTTTATCAAAATCTAGACGTGGTGCTCGCCAATTAGTATCACACAGGCACATTACAGTAAATGGTAACTTGGTGAACATTCCATCATATACGTTAAAAGCAGGAGATGTCGTTGCTGTAAGAGAAAAATCAAAATCACTAACTGCAATTGAAGATGCGTTAGCATCAAACAGTAGTGTGTATGAATGGATTACTTGGAATTCAGAGAAGAAAGAAGGTACTTTTGTTACCATCCCAGAACGTCTTCAGATTCCAGAAAACATTAAAGAGCAACTAATCGTCGAATTGTATTCTAAATAATAATTTACCACAACTAAATTATGGCATTACTAAATTTTCAAAAGCCGGATAAGGTTATCATGATCGATTCATCAGAATTCGAAGGCAAATTCGAATTCCGTCCACTTGAACCTGGATATGGATTGACAGTTGGTAACGCTCTGCGAAGAGTGCTGTTATCATCACTTGAAGGATTTGCAATCACCTCAATCCGTATGGATAAGGTAGATCACGAATTTTCAACAATTGATGGCGTGGTAGAAGATGTAACAGAAATTATCCTTAACCTTAAGCAGGTACGTTTTAAGCGTCAAATAGAAGACGTTGATAACGAAGCAGTAGCAATCTCGGTTACAGGAAAAGAGCAATTAACAGCTGGAGATTTCCAGAAGTTTATCTCCGGTTTCCAAGTTCTAAATCCGGATTTGGTTATCTGTAATATGGAACCTTCTGTAAATATCAACATGGACATTACCATCGAGAAAGGTCGTGGTTATGTTCCTGCTGAAGAGAATAAAAAGTCAAGTGCGCCTATCGGTACTATAGCAATCGATTCTATTTACACTCCTATAAAGAATGTAAAGTACAGTATCGAGAACTATCGTGTTGAGCAAAAAACTGACTACGAAAAATTGGTTTTCGAAATCGTTTCTGACGGATCTATCCATCCTAAAGATGCATTAACCGAAGCTGCTAAAACACTTATTCACCACTTCATGTTGTTCTCTGATGAGCGAATTACATTAGAAGCTGATGAAATTGCACAAACTGAAACCTATGACGAAGAATCATTGCACATGCGTCAACTTCTTAAGACGAAGTTGATCGATATGGATCTTTCAGTAAGAGCATTAAACTGTTTAAAAGCTGCTGAGGTTGATACGTTAGGAGATCTTGTATCATTCAACAAAAACGATTTAATGAAATTTAGAAACTTTGGTAAAAAATCATTGACTGAGCTTGAAGAGCTAGTAAATGTGAAGGGCCTTAGCTTCGGAATGGATTTGACCAAATACAAATTAGATAAGGATTAATGTAGAGATGTTGGGGTTTAGAATCTAAAACCTAAAATCTTATATCTAGAGAAAGATGAGACACGGAAAGAAATTTAATCATTTAGGCCGCAAGACTGCTCACAGAAGAGCAATGTTGGCTAATATGGCTTGTTCTTTAATCGAGCACAAGCGTATAAATACTACTGTTGCTAAAGCGAAAGCACTTAAGCAATTTGTAGAGCCTTTGGTAACAAAATCAAAGGAAGATACCACTCACAATCGTCGTGTAGTATTTAGTTACTTAAGACAAAAAGAAGCGGTAAGCGAACTTTTTAGAGAAGTTGCTACCAAAGTGGGTGATAGACCAGGCGGATACACTCGTATCATCAAAATGGGAAATCGTTTAGGAGATAACGCAGATATGGCGATGATCGAGTTGGTAGATTTTAACGAAACCTACACAGCTGGAACACCTGCTAAGAAGAAATCGCGTCGTAGCCGATCTAAAAAGAAGGCTGATGCTCCTGCTGCTGCACCTGCGGTTGAAGAAACTGTAGAAGAAGTAAAAGCAGAAGTTGAAGAAACAGCAACTGAAGCGAAAGCAGAAGCAGTGGAAGAAACAACTGCAGATGAAGCTCCGGCTGAAGAGCCTAAAGCAGATGATAATGCTGAAGAAACAAAAGAGTAATGAACATTATTCGTTAATATCAAAAAGGATAAGCTTTTAAGTTTATCCTTTTTTTTATGTTTTTTTGTAAAGTAGTACGAAGTATTTAGTAGTTAGTATTGAGTACAAAGTACTACTTGGCGATATTAAAATTTAAAAATCATATACTAACTACTAAATACTTTGTACTAAATACTCAATACTCGAAAAGCATATGAAATACCAATCAAGAAAAAAAGCCCTTATTTTATTAGCAGACGGTACCATATTTTACGGCAAAGCCGTAGGAGTTGAAGGTAGCGCTTTTGGTGAAGTTTGTTTTAATACCGGAATGACTGGTTATCAAGAGATATTTACCGATCCTTCGTATTACGGTCAGTTAATGGTTACTACCAATGCACATATTGGTAATTATGGTGTTAAACAAGAGGAGTCTCAGTCTGATGGCTTAAAGATTGCGGGACTTATTTGTCGAAACTTTAGTTATCAATATTCTAGAGAACAGGCAGATGATTCGCTAGAAAATTTCTTGGCAAAAAGTAATTTGGTAGCCATTTCTGATGTCGATACTCGTGCCTTAGTTAGCCATATTCGTGATAATGGCGCAATGAATGGCGTTATTTCAACCGAAGTGTATAAGATTGATGAGTTGAAAAAACAACTGGCCGCAGTACCCAATATGGACGGGTTAGAACTGGCTTCTAAAGTATCAACCAAAGAACCATATTACTATGGCGATGAAAATGCTACATATAAAGTAGCAGCACTTGACATTGGTATTAAAAAGAATATTCTAAGAAATATTGCTAGTCGAGGGGCTTATGTTAAGGTATTTCCATATGATACAAAGTTTGGAGATATGGCGGCATGGAATCCGGACGGATATTTCTTATCTAACGGCCCGGGAGACCCTGAGCCTTTAGAAAATGCGATTAGTGTTGCCAAGCAAATCATTGAGAAAGATAAACCACTATTTGGAATCTGTTTGGGACATCAAGTGATTGCATTGGCCAATGGCGTTTCTACTTATAAAATGCACAATGGTCATCGCGGAATTAACCACCCGGTTAAAAATTTGGTCACTGGTAAAGGAGAAATCACCTCTCAAAATCACGGTTTTGCTGTAAATCGTGAAGAAGCAGAAGCAAATACAGAATTAGAGGTTACCCATATCCATTTGAATGACGATACCGTAGCAGGTATTAAAATGAAAAATAAAAACTGTTTTTCAGTACAATATCATCCAGAGGCAAGCCCGGGTCCTAATGATTCGTTGTATTTATTTGATCAGTTTATGCAAATGGTGAAGCAAAAAGAATTATAGTTTTTTTTCTTATTTTTGATAAAATAAAATAAATAATCATGAAGAAAAAAATCTGTTTTTTAATTTCAATTTTTCTATTTTTCGTAATTTCCTGTGATAAGGATGATAATACTGATCTAAATTCCAATCAATTATTGGAGACTGGCTCTTTGAAAATATCTAAATTAAGTCTAAATTCATCCTACAGCAAAAAGTTAGCTACTACAATTAACGATGTAGAAGAAAACAACCCAGGTTATCAATTTGTTGGTTTTAAGGGTTTCACTAAGAAAGAAGGTCATTTGGTTGATTATCTTGATTTATCCCATAGATCGGTTATAAGAGAAATATTTGAAACTTCTGGAGACCTTAACGGTTTTAAGAAGAGAAGCTATTTAGTTAAAACAACAAATATATTGACCAAAGAATATAGGTTGCATGTTTATCGTGAATTAACAAAAGATGACATTAGTATTGACGAAATAGTAAACCCTTTTTCAGGTAATACCTTGGCTTATAATTTGAAAGGAATAAAAGAGGGTAGTTATTTAGAATTAAGAGGGTTAAACACAAGTAGGACAATATGTTTTACGTCGTTTAATGCGTGCTATAATTTTCATACAGAGGGATTGTCCCCAGCAGATGAGGCTATAACTTCATTTTTGCCTTGGGGAGCAATTGCATATGGTCTATGTTCTATCCAAGAAGGTTCTGGCTATGTAAGGGGTAGTAATAATTATAGAGGAGACAGTAATTGTGATGCTATTTATAACAGCAGTGGAAATGATATAAAGAACCCCGGAAATGGGGCACAATAAGCATTATTTATAATTAATTCTTATGTATCAAAAAAATTTAAATAGAATAGCGAAAGCGAATTAATAGTGTTTTAAATATTAAACAGACCTACAGGATTTCCAAAATCTTGTAGGTCTTTTTGGTTTTGTTTATTTTGGAAGGAAATAAGAATGCTATTGCAAGTTAATCATTAACAATGGAACTAATTTCTAACCCCAAAGTTAAAACAGTATTCGATCAATATCCTAATCATGTTAGGATCAAAATGAATTATCTGAGAACTCTTGTTATAGAAGTTGCAGGTGAAATAGATGGCTTAAAATCACTTGAAGAAACATTAAAATGGGGTGAGCCAAGTTATATTACAAAGCACGGCAGTACATTACGTATGGATTGGAAAGAGAAAACCCCAGACCAATACGCCTTGTATTTTAGTTGCACTACTAAGTTGGTTCCAACTTTTAGAAAAATATATAAAGATGTCTTCAATTTTGAAGGAAACCGTGCAATCGTTTTTTGTCTTGATGAAAAAATTCCGGAAGATGAAGTGAAGCATTGTATTCAATTGGCACTTACATATCATAAAGTGAAAAAAGAACTCTTGCTGGGAGCATAGACGAGTATGGATTGATTATTCTTTAATCAATCCTCTAAAACGTTATCGCAACTTTTATGGCTAGTTTCACGCTTAAATAATCTTTCAAATTTAACGGTTTCGTATCTTTACAGCTCAAAATTAGTTAACCAATAAAAACTTTAAAATGAGTATCATTATTAATGTACATGCACGACAAATTCTTGATTCCAGAGGTAACCCAACAGTGGAGGTTGATGTGGTAACTGAAAACGGAGTATTAGGCCGCGCAGCTGTTCCTTCTGGTGCTTCAACCGGAGAACATGAAGCGGTTGAACTTCGTGATGGAGGAAATTCTTATATGGGAAAGGGTGTTCTAAATGCAGTTAAAAATGTGAATGAGATACTTGCGGAAGAGTTAGTTGGTTTTTCTGTGTTCGAACAAAACTTAATCGATCAAACAATGATCGAACTTGATGGTACTCCCAATAAATCTAAGTTAGGAGCAAATGCTATTTTGGGCGTTTCTTTGGCGACGGCCAAAGCGGCTGCAAACGAACTTGGTATGCCATTGTACAGATATGTGGGTGGTGTAAGCGCAAATACCCTTCCTGTGCCGATGATGAATATCATTAACGGAGGTTCTCATAGTGATGCGCCAATTGCATTTCAAGAATTTATGGTGATGCCTGTGAAAGCGAAAAGTTTTACCCATGCGATGCAAATGGGAACTGAAATTTTTCACAACTTGAAAAAAGTACTACACGACCGCAATTTAAGCACTGCGGTGGGTGATGAAGGTGGTTTTGCACCAACTCTTGACGGTACCGAAGACGCGCTAGATACTATTGCTACAGCAGTAGAAAAAGCAGGATATAAGTTTGGTGATGAAGTGATGATAGCATTGGATTGCGCTGCGGCGGAGTTTTATGTTGACGGGAAATATGATTACACCAAATTTGAAGGAGATAAAGGTGCTGTTAGAACTTCTGAAGAGCAGGCTGCTTACCTTGCAGATTTATGCGAAAAATATCCAATTATCTCTATCGAAGATGGAATGGATGAAAATGACTGGGATGGCTGGAAGGCATTGACTGATAAAGTAGGAGATAAGGTACAGTTAGTTGGTGACGATCTTTTTGTTACCAATGTTGAGCGTTTAGAGCGCGGTATCCAAAATGGTATTGCTAATTCTATTTTGATTAAAGTCAATCAAATAGGTTCGTTAACAGAAACTATTGCTGCGGTAAATATGGCGAAAAATGCGGGTTATACTTCTGTAATGTCGCATCGTTCAGGTGAAACTGAAGATAATACTATTGCTGATTTAGCGGTAGCACTAAATACGGGTCAAATTAAAACAGGTTCCGCTTCAAGATCCGATCGTATGGCCAAGTACAACCAACTACTCCGTATAGAAGAAGAATTGGGTAGTGTCGCTTATTTTCCTAAAGAGAAAGCGTTTAAAATAAACTAAAGAGTAATTTTATTTAAAAATTAAGAACAATTCTCTTCATTTTTAATGGGAGACGGTTTATAAGAAAAGTCGAAATTATATTTCGGCTTTTCTTATAAAGAGCAGCGTCTTTTTAGCGGATGAATTCGCATCAGATTTGTGCCGTTTCATGCCTTTGAAATTTTCATAAAAGTTTAAGGTTTAACAATCTTTTGCGACTTTATAAATCGCAAAGGTTTTCGTAATTTCGTATTCCTTTTAAAAACACACACTTTATATGTCAAATACTGCTACTTTAGAAATAGGTGGAAATAAATATGAATTCCCGATTATAGAGGGAAGCGAAGGTGAAAAAGCAATCGATATCAAAGCTCTAAGAGGGGCAACAGGAGGTGTCATTACTCTAGATCCGGGATATAAAAACACGGGGTCTTGCGAAAGTGGGATTACCTTTCTAGATGGTGAAAAAGGCATTTTACGATATAGAGGATATTCCATTGAAGAGTTAGCAGAAAAAGCTGATTTTTTAGAGGTGGTATATTTATTGATCTTTGGAGAGCTTCCAAATAGAGAAAAGCTAGATAAGTTTCATGCGGATATCAAAGAAAAAGCCATTGTAGATGAAGAGGTTAAAAAAATATTAGATGGTTTTCCTAAATCAGCCCATCCAATGGGGGTATTGTCTTCATTAACAAGTGCGCTGACTGCTTTCAATCCGTCTTCCGTAAATGTAGATTCAGAGGAAGATCTTTATCGCTCGATCGTTAAAATTTTAGGTAAGTTTCCTGTTTTGGTCGCCTGGACAATGCGCAAACAACAAGGCTTACCGCTAGACTATGGTGATAATTCTTTGGGATATGTTGAGAACATTCTTAAAATGATGTTCCGCAAACCGAATCAGGAGTATGTAATGAATCCTATCCTGGTCAATGCGCTAGACAAGTTGTTAATTTTACATGCGGATCATGAGCAAAACTGTTCTACATCAACTGTGAGAATTGTTGGTTCTTCGCATGCAGGATTATTTGCATCTTTATCTGCAGGAATTTCCGCTTTGTGGGGCCCACTTCATGGTGGTGCTAATCAAGCAGTTCTTGAGATGTTAGAAGCAATAAAAGAAGATGGTGGAGATACAAAAAAATACATGGCGAAAGCAAAAGATAAGTCAGACCCTTTTAGACTGATGGGCTTTGGACATAGGGTATACAAAAACTTTGATCCCAGAGCGAAAATTATCAAAAAAGCTGCTGATGAAGTTCTAGGTGATCTCGGTGTCGAAGATCCGATTTTAGATATCGCCAAAGGGTTGGAGCAAGAGGCACTGAACGATGAATATTTTGTGCAGCGCAAGCTATACCCAAATGTTGATTTTTACTCGGGTATCATTTATCGAGCAATGGGTATACCAACAGAAATGTTTACAGTAATGTTCGCGTTAGGTAGATTACCTGGTTGGATCGCACAATGGAGAGAAATGCGTCAACGTAAAGAGCCAATTGGCAGACCACGACAAGTATATATTGGTGAAAACCACCGTGAGTTTGTTGAACTGGATAAACGATAATTTTCATTTAGATAAATACAGCGATATCGGATCCGGTATCGCTTTTCTTTTTTAAATATAATACTGATGTTACAACTTCATGTAAATGATGAAACCTCTAGGTTAAGGGCGGTGGTGCTAGGTACTGCAAAAAGTAATGGGCCTACACCAAAACTAGAAGACGCTTACGACCCAAAATCTGCACAGCACATAAAGCAGGGAACATATCCGAAGGAAGAAGATATGATGAAAGAAATGGAAGCTGTTGCTGAGGTTTTTAGGAAGTATGATGTTACCGTTTATCGTCCTGAGATTATTGAAGATTATAATCAGATCTTCGCCCGAGATATAGCCTTTGTCATAGAAGATAAATTCATAAAATCCAATATTCTACCAGATCGCGAACGTGAAATTCACGCCATTGATTATCTAATCGATCAAATAGATCCTGACAAGGTGGTCACCCTTCCTGAAGAGGCACATGTGGAGGGAGGAGATGTAATGCCTTATCATGACTACATTTTTGTAGGTACGTACACAGGAGAAGATTATCCCGATTATATAACGGCTAGAACAAACATTCAAGCTGTAAAAGCGCTACAAGATATTTTTCCGAATAAAAAGGTCAAGGCATTTGAGTTGCGTAAATCAAATACAGATGCTAAAAATAATGCCCTGCATCTAGACTGTTGTTTTCAACCTGTAGGAAAGGACATGGCAATTATTCATAAAAACGGATTTTTGGTAGAAGAAGAATATAAGTGGTTGGTCGATTTTTTTGGTGAAGACAAGCTCTTTGAAATCACTAAAGATGAGATGTATCACATGAATAGTAATATCTTCTCAATTGCTCCGGATGTGGTTGTTTCTGAAAAAAACTTTATAAGGTTAAATACGTGGTTACGCAGCAAAGGAATTACTGTTGAAGAAGTACCATATGCTGAAATTTCAAAGCAAGAAGGATTATTACGTTGTTCTACAATGCCACTTATCAGAGATAAATCCTAATCAAAAGAATTTGCGATATAAGTACATTAAAAGACTGACGACAGCACTAGCAATGATCATAGAGGTAATAGGAATAAAAATTCGCTTTCTTTCGTCTTGAATGTTGATGTCACCCGGTAGCTTGCCAAACCAGCTAAACAAATTAGGTGCGTATATCAATATCACCCCAATAAGGACTATGAAAATACCAATAGTGATTAATACTCTTCCCATAATAATAGTTAGCTTTTAATTTAAGTAATTAGCTTCAATAGTGTAGTATTCTTGCAAAGAAAAATATATACTTTTGCCGCCAAAATAGAAAGGTAATGAAACAGGTAACAAATACAATACTAATGGTGAGGCCGGTTGCATTCAGGATGAATGAGCAGACGGCAGTTAACAACTATTACCAGAAAGTTTTAGAAGGAATTGATCCTAAAATGGTTAATGCTAGAGCCCAGCAGGAGTTTGATGATTTTGTAATAAAACTTCGGTCAAAAGGTATTAAGGTCATAGTGGTTAATGATATTTTGAATCCGGATACTCCAGACTCAATTTTCCCAAATAATTGGATTTCATTCCACAAGTCCGGTGAAGTTGCTTTGTATCCTATGTTTGCTGAAAATCGTAGAAAAGAACGTCGCGAAGATGTGTTACTTGAGGTTGAAAAGGCAGGTTTTAGAATCGATAGTATCGTAGATTACACGAGTGCTGAAGAAGAGTCGGTTTTTTTAGAAGGTACTGGAAGCATTCTTTTAGACAGGGTGAACAGAAAAGCTTATTGTGCACTATCACCAAGAGCAGATGAAAACTTGTTAGTCGAATTTTGTGAAGATTTTGAATACACACCAGTTGTTTTCACCGCCTATCAAACTGTAAATGAAAAACGTTTGCCTATTTATCATACCAATGTCATGATGTGTTTGGCTGAGAGTTTTTCAGTTATTTGTCTAGATAGCATTGACGATAAAAAAGAGCGGAAAAATGTACTCAAACATTTAAAGGATGATGGTAAAGAAGTGATTGCAATTTCTGAAAACCAAGTAAATCACTTTGCGGGAAATATGATTCAAGTCGTTGGTACTGATGGTAAAAGATATATTGTAATGAGTGAAGCTGCTCATAAAAGTCTAACAGATAGCCAGATACGTACCCTTCAAAAACACTGCGAAATTCTGTCAAGTCCGTTAGATACTATTGAAGCATGTGGGGGAGGTAGTGCACGTTGCATGATGGCAGAGGTTTTTCTTCCGGAAAAATAGTGCTATATTACCACCATGCTTTCTAAGAAAACTAAATACGGACTTAAAGCACTAACTTACATTGCTAAAAAGGGAGGTAATAGTCCAGTGTTGATTTCTGAAATTGCTGAAAAAGAAAATATCTCTAGAAAGTTTTTAGAAACCATTTTACTACTGTTAAAAAATACGGGTTTCTTAGCATCTAAAATGGGAAAAGGTGGGGGCTACTACCTTATCAAAGACCCTAAAGAGGTTACCTTAGCTTCACTTATTAGAATTTTAGAAGGACCCATAGCAATGTTACCTTGTGTGAGTTTAAATTTTTATGAAAAATGCGCCGATTGCCTTGATGAGGAGTCATGTTCTCTACACAAATTAATGATTGAGGTTAGGGATAATACGCTAAAGGTGTTAGAAAACAAATCGCTCCATGATTTAACATTTGAATAAAAAAATTTAACTTATAAATCTACTTATCCGATAGATTAATAGTATATTTGACTCTTCAATTTAATACCATGCTTTAATGATTCTCGATATTTTTAGACCTGATCAATCAAAACATTCGACTGATAGTCAGAAAGTATCATTACTAAAAACAATTTCATGGCGAATTATCGGTACTCTTGATACCATGATTATCTCTTATATATTAACAGGAGACTTGAAAATTGCATTTGGTATAGGCGGCATTGAGGTAGTGTCTAAAATGATATTGTATTATTTCCATGAGCGTGTTTGGAATCGCTTAAAAAAGAATTAGCAAAGAAGATGAATATTGAAACTTTAAATAGTAGTGTCCAAGATAAGTCGGTTGCAGAAGTAATCGCTTATGCCTTGTCCTTAGGTAAAAAACCAGTTGTCACCACTAATTTTCGACCATATGAGGTGGCGATTTTGCACGCTGTTACTCAAGTTATTCCAGAAATTGATGTTATTTGGTGCGATACAGGTTATAATACTCTTGAAACCTACAAACATGCTGAGTACTTAATTGACAGATTACATTTAAATATCGATTTATATGTGCCCAAACAGACTACCGCGCATCGGGATAGTGTTATGGGTATCCCTGAGGTCGATTCTCCGTTACATAAAACGTTTACTAATCAAGTTAAGTTAGAGCCCTTTAAGAGGGCAATGGCCATACACCAACCAGATATTTGGTTTACTAACCTACGTAAGGGACAAACGGCACTTAGAGATTCGTTAGAGGTGTTTTCAAAAGGAAGTGATGGGGTTTTAAAAGTGAGTCCTTTTTATCATTGGACCGACGATCAGTTAGACTCATATTTAAATGAACATGATTTGCCCAACGAGTTTACCTATTACGACCCAACCAAAGTGTTGGAAAATCGAGAATGTGGTTTACACATAGACACGGTTCCAAAATAGATATTATGGATAGTTATAACAAGCACTTACAAACGCTAGAAGACGAGAGTATATACATACTTAGAGAGGTGGCAGCACAGTTTCAAAAACCGGTATTGCTTTTCTCAGGAGGTAAAGATTCTATTACCATGGCACATCTGGCAAAAAAAGCATTTTATCCAGCTAAAATTCCATTTACCTTTTTACATGTCGATACCGGACATAATTTTCCTGAAACAATTGAGTTTAGGGATCAGTTTGTTTCTAAACTTGGTGTTGATCTGGTGGTACGTTATGTACAAGATGCGATCGATCAGAATAAGGTAAAAGAAGAAAGTGGAAAATATGCGAGCAGGAATTCGCTACAAACGGTAACCTTACTGGATGCGATAGAAGAATTTGGTTTTGATGCTTGCTTAGGAGGAGCGCGTCGGGACGAGGAAAAGTCGAGGGCAAAAGAACGCATTTTTTCAGTACGTGATGATTTCGGGCAGTGGGACGCCAAGAAGCAACGCCCTGAATTGTTTCAAATATTAAATGGTAAGATCGAGTTTGGTGAAAACGTAAGAGCGTTCCCTATTAGTAACTGGACTGAAGAAGATATATGGACCTATATTCTTCAAGAAAACCTTGAGCTACCAAGTATATACTTTTCACATAAAAGAACACTGGTAAAACGTGATGGTGCTTATTTAGCTCATTCCGAGTACCTTAATATCGTGGAGTCCGATGAGATCGTTGAAGATATTGTTCGGTTTAGAACTGTTGGCGATATGACCTGCACAGCCGCTTTACCTTCAACTGCAAATACAGTTAAATTGGTTTTAGCCGAGAATAAAGCATCAAAGCATTCAGAACGTGGCGCCCGTATTGATGATCAACGAAGTGAGTCGGCATTAGAACAACGAAAAAAAGACGGTTATTTTTAACGATTTACAACACGTCAGGCTTAGTAAAGTAGAAGCCTTTTACAATAAAATATAATGGATTTATTAAGAATAAGTACCGCAGGAAGTGTAGACGATGGAAAAAGTACCTTAATTGGAAGGCTTTTATATGATACGAATGCACTTACAAAGGAGCAAGAAGCTTTGATTGAGAAAAAGACTGCTGAAAAAGGACTATCAGATTTTGACTTTTCGGTAATTACAGATGGCTTAATAGCAGAACGAGAGCAGGGTATTACTATAGATGTGGCACACATCTACTTTTCAACCAATAGCCGTAAGTTCATTATTGCAGATAGCCCGGGTCATTTAGAATATACAAGAAACATGGTAACCGGTGCTTCAAATGCTGAAGTGTCGATTATTTTAATCGACGCCCGAAAAGGACTGTTGGAGCAAAGTTATCGTCACTTTTTCATTAGTCAATTATTGCGTTTGCATACGGTGGTCTTCTGTATCAATAAAATGGATTTGGTCGACTATGACGAGGATATTTTTCTTAAAATAGCTGCTGATGTTCAGCGAATGACTAATTCATTTGAACATAGTAATCCCAATATTCAAATAATTCCTATTAGCTCGCTAAAAGGTGATAATGTTGTGAATTCATCAAATAATACACCATGGTATCATGGCAATACTTTAAATGAAGTATTACATGAAATCCAAACTGAAAAAGAGAGTATAACTACCTTTAGAATGGATGTGCAGAACGTGTTTCATGTACAAAATCAAGAGTTCACTGATTATCGCGGGTATTCGGGCCGTATAGCAAGCGGCACCGTCAAACTGGGGGATGAACTGACCGTATATCCTTCTGGAAAAACGGCTAGGGTAACAGAAATCAGGAAAGACATTAAAACATTAGAAGAAGCTAGAGCAGGGCAATCGGTTAGTGTAAGTCTTAATACGGAAATTGACGTTAGTAGAGGTGATTTATTAACGAAAACGAATGAAAAACAGCCAATTATTGATAAGAATATCCATGCAAAGCTGGTATGGTTAGATGAACAGGAAGCAAGTGTTAGAGGTAAATTTTTGTTACAGGCAGGAAGCAAGACTGTTCAAGTACGTTTGGACGAGATAAAATCCATTATTCCTCCTGAAAATCCAACTAATTTAGTTGAAGCTTCTAGCTTAAAATTAAATGATATTGCAAATACACGTTTAAAATTGGCAAGATCTATTTTTCTCGATTCCTATTCGGATATTAAACAAAATGGTGCATTTATTTTGATAAATCCGCAAACAAATAATACCTGCGCTGTTGGTTTTGTAGAGTAGCTTGATCACCACTTAAACAGCGATACGATCACTTTCATCTTAAAATGAGCTTGGAAAGGCTCATTTTCTTTGGTAGCAATTGTAGAAGTTTTAATTTTCACAAAATTTAACTGCAAGCAATGCTGTTCAATTCGCTTGACTTTATTTTCTTCTTTCCAATAGCGGTAATCATTTACTATGTGCTGTCTCATAAACACCGATGGGCATGGTTACTAGGATGCAGTTATTATTTTTATATGCAATGGGATATCACATTGGTATTACTTCTCATTACATCTACATTAATTGATTACTTCTGTGGGATGAAAATGTATAAATCCACTAATCAATCAATTAGAAAAACTTACATAACAATTAGTGTTGTCGCTAACCTTGGGATGCTTTTCTTTTTTAAGTACCTAGGATTTTTCTCAGAATCTATTAGTGATGTTATGGCCTACTTTGGTTCTACGGTAGAACTTGATGGTGAGGGACTTGGTTTTAGCTATGGTAACATTTTGCTACCTGTAGGAATTAGCTTTTATACTTTTCAAACTTTAAGTTATAGTATCGATGTATTCAGGGGAAAGATCGAACCGGAGCGTCATTTGGGTAAGTATGCTTTATATGTTGCATTTTTTCCCCAGCTTGTGGCAGGCCCTATTGAAAGAGCTTCAAGATTACTTCCTCAATTTTATAAGAAAATTGAACTTGATATTCCGGAAATTCGTAAAGGAATTATCTTAATGAGTTGGGGTTTCTTTTTAAAAATGGTCGTTGCCGATAGATTAGGTGTTTATGTAGACCACGTGCATGGTGATCCAAGTGCGACTCCTGGCTTGCCTTTAATTATTGGAATGTATCTTTTCGGTTTCCAGATATACTATGATTTTTCTGCTTATTCAATTATAGCGGTAGGTGCAGCCAAAGTATTGGGTTTTGATTTGATGAACAATTTTAATCGACCTTTTTATTCAGCTAATAGCACCCAGTTTTGGCAACGATGGCATCGTTCACTAATGCAATGGTTAAGAGATTACTTGTATAAGCCCTTAACACGGAATCTAAAGCTATCGATTTCTGTATCGCTTTTACTTGTTTTTTTTATTAATGGTCTCTGGCACGGTGCTAACTGGACCTTTGTTGTATGGGGATTGCTTTGCGCAATCTTCTTAATACTTGAACGAGCTACTTTGTCTTTTAGAAACAAGCTAGTTGATGCTTTGCCGTTTAATGTTTCACACAAAATGAGAAATATTTTATGGGGCGCTGTCACTATTAGCTTTCTATGTTTTTCTCTAATATTATTTAGATCTTCCTCCATCGAAAATGCATTTAGGTACATATACCACATGTTTCATATTAATGCATTTTACTTTAATATTCTGAATGATCTTTTTGAAATTGTACTGATCATAATTTGCATTCTATTCGTCCAGATTGTGCATTTTTATAAAGGAAACGATAAGATATACGAGCTTTTTTCTTCAAATAATATAGCGGTACGTTGGAGCCTATATGTGCTTTTTATAAGTATCATGGTGTTATTCGCATTTAATAGGCAAAACAGTTTCATTTATTTTCAGTTTTAAAGATGAAAATGTCAAGGTTTATCATAAAAATAGCGTTCTTAATAGTCATCCTTATAGGGATGTATTTGTCAATAAGTTATTCGTTGATGCAAACTCATGTTGATCGATATTACCATAAGTTTCGATATCCTGCATCTAGTATGATTATAGGACTCTCACGAGCGAATTTTGGTATTGCACCTGAAATTATAGAAGAAGAATTTACCGGATCAGATACTATTGATAAACCAGTTTTAAATTTTTCCTTTGAGCTATATAGATCTTCCTATGGACCTATTTACAAGGAAGATATTGAAGCCAAGATTAAAGAAGGAACCAAAAATGGACTTTTTATTCTATCAGTTTCTCCTGGGAGCTTTTTAATACCCTCATCGGCATCAGATAATAATCTAGAAGAGCTGGATGAAGATACTATATTGGGTAAAATGAAGTGGTTAAATACCGATCCTAATTTTGAGTATATGGCAAAATGCTATGCTAATCCGCTTTACAAAGGAATACTTTTTCCCGATAGTGATATTGTTGTGAAAACGCGTAAAACGGGATGGACCGAATTTACGAGAGGTGACATTACCTATCAAGTAACCGATTCGATGGCCACAAAATGGGAGCGCGAAACTTTGGTTTCTTATAAAAAAATATTGGCAGGGCAGAAGATATCTAAAACCAGATTAAGAGCCTTTAAGGAGACAATCGACATGCTTAAAAACTACGGCAAGGTGGTTTTGGTACGCATGCCTGTAGCTAAATCAGTACGTGATTTTGAAAATGAATTTTGGCCCGAAATGAATAGCTTGATCAATGAGATCTCCAGAGAGTATTCGGTTACTTTTCTTAATTATACAAATGACTATAACCGCTATAAATATTATGATGGGTCACACTTTTTTTCTGAGAGTGCAAAGACATTTACTCATCAACTAGCTAATGATATTAAAAAGTTGAAAAACTAATGATTTGTTGTTATCGGTGACTCTTCAAGTAGAGGAGTATTAAGATTAGTCATCGTACTTGTGGTAATACCGTCTTTTTCAATCTCTAATAAAAGCTGATATTGCTCGTTATTTTTAGGAATAACAACTAGAACATTGGGGTTGGTACTTAAGAGTTTTGTGGCAATTGGAGATTCTGGTCCTGCCATTTTAACCATACTCCATTTATAGGTGATATCTTTTTTTAAATCAGCTGCATATACCCATTGATTATTTACAAGGAACATAGCCTGGTAAAACAAGCTGTTTCCAGTGTAAGTGGGCTTGGCTGGTTTAAGAATGTATGGTAGTAAGGTATTGATCTTAACGGCACCATTATTCCAAATATTTTTTAATTGAAGCGCGAAGGGTTTGGGAACACCATCTTTGTTATACAAACCGTCAAAGCTAAGACGATTATTTTCAAATTGATCTTGCCAGTTACTAATAAAAGTATGTTCATGCTGAAGGTTATTTTTAGTCATGGTATTAACTGCTATGTCAGAAATTATATAACCTACATTGTTTTTCTTTAAATACTTGACCACTTGTTCAACACCATTTGCGTCTTCATTAATATGCAGGGAATAGCAAACAGAAGATGGTAATTTGGCAGCAAGTTTTTCTAATTGGAACAATGTTTTTTCATGCACTTCAATATCAATAAAAACCGGACGATCATCGATGACATTGATTTTTGAAATAAGATCTCTTACCCAATCTAGATATGCTATTTGTTGATGTTGTACTATTGGTTTAGTAAAAGAATTATTGAGATTTCTAAATACATCATTGCCTATATTCCAACCAATTATATGATCATTCTTTTGAAGTCTTCTAACTGTTGAAATAATCTTGTTATTCAAATGATTAATTGATGATCGATCTTCTTTGAAATTTATATCATCTTCAATCCAAAAACTATATATGGTATTAATGCTCTGTTCTTTGGTTATGGTCAATATATTTTTATCATAAACTCCGGGTCCAGTAAATTTAATAGTATTAATTCCTAACGACTTCATCTTTTCAAAGTCCTCAATTAGATTCATTCTGCTTAAAACATAGTGATCTTTATACCAATTACTTCCCTTCTTGTAATTAACACCTTTCAATTGTTTGGTAAATGAGATGCCACTATTGGTATTTGCGGCTCTTAACCTATTGAATGTGACATTTTCGTATGAATATGAAGGTACTTTTGACTTTGAAAAAAACGTATTGAAATCAGAAAAGTTAGTAATGCTCCAGTCTAATATGGTTTCTTTTTTGTATTCAGGAGTATTTTTGTCAAATGAACTATTGAAGTAGACAAGCGCATTGATTTCCGGATGCTTTTCGTTTATATTTCTTAACCCTTGTTGTACCCATTGTTCCTTATAATCTTGTTTGCCTAGCGAACCAAATTCTGCAATCATAATTGGTGCATTGGTGATATAAGATAGTCTTTCTTTAAATGGTTCGTAAAGCTCTTCAAAACTATAGTTATCATAATTAAGTATGGTCAATCCCACCCAATCTACATATTCTTTTCCTGGGAAATAGTCTTCAATAGCATTAGGTTTCCAAGGATTCCATACCCAGATAACATTATTAACATTAAGTTCAGAAAACTTATTATGAATGTATTTCCAAGCTTCTCGAAACTCATTTGCAGTATTATTTCCTATACTTGACCATGGATAAGCAGGATTGTCAAACTCGTGTGCGAAACGCAGAAAAAAAGGCTTTTTGTATGCTTTTAGCTTCAGTGCAAAACTGGTTATATACTGATCAAAAACACCATTGGTGATATGCTTAAATATCTTTTGCTCATTCTTAAGTAATATGATACTATCACTACGTTCAAAATTACTGGACCAAGGTTCCCATGTAATCATCGGTATCCTTTTATTAGTAATTATTGAATCTATTATATTGGTTGGAAACTGACTAGAACCTTTATCTCCCCATGCCAGATACAACGAGTGAATATTAAACTTAGTCTTTTGATTGTTTTCCACCTCCTTGATCATGGCTACATCTGAGAGGCCACTATCATTTGAAGGAAGAAATATCCCCGTATAATTAGGTTTTAAGCTGTATTGATTATCGGGTTTAACACCTTCCCACTGATTGTATTGATGTACTTTTAAAAATACTGCGGATAAAAAAATTATGGTTATCAGAATAGCTACCGCGTAAGATCGGGATATCTCATATAAGCGGTGTCTTGTTTCCCATAGAAACAATTTAATACTCATTTTAGTTTCCAACAATTTTTCCTTAAATACACTTCTATCGGGATCATATTCGGGATGACTATGGTGTGCTAAATACACTGAAAAAATCATGAAAAAGGTATTTAGCAAAGCGAAGCCAGCCATGAATACACTAAATGGTGTCCAGTCCTTTGATAAGCCGAAATGAATGGCATAAACAGAAACAGCGGCAATAATCAGGTTTGGAAATACAATTGGCCAATTATTTTGGTCCTTATCGTCTTTGGGAGTGGGTAGGTATGGTACTCTTTTTCTTATTAAGGTATAAAAAAGACCAACGCAATATACCCACCAGGTACTAATTTGTAGTAACCCACCCACAATATGATAACCACGTTCCCTCTTGTTCATTACCCAACGTTGCACATATGATCTTATAAGGAGCACACTAAATATTAAGGGCAGTATAATAATGCTAAACATAATCATATTCCCTTTCCAAGGAGAAGTACAGGTAAGTAAGGAAATGATAGGTATTAGGAAGTTGATTAAGTAAATGACCCCTATTAGATAATGAAAAGGAATTAAACCATAATGCAATTTTTGTCGCAGATTTAATTTTCTGAAAATTTTAGGATAAGTGGTTACCAAAAGTTCTAAGGTACCTCTTGACCATTTTAGCTGCTGCTTGTAATAAGCGGTAATGTTGGAAGGTACATACCCTAAGGTGAATACTTTTGGGACATAAATTGATTTCCAACCCTGAGCATGTAGTTTCATAGCTGTGTGCATATCTTCAGATAATCCCGCGGCATGCCCACCAATAGAATCTAAAGCGGCTCTTCTAAACATGCAATTTGCGCCAATAGCGTTTACTGTACCGTATGAGTTCATGCACATCATCATAGGGCCATAAAACTGAAAAGTTTGTTGCGCCGCACCCTTAGCAACATATGATTCATTAAGGTTTGAATATGCTTGCACGGTCTGCACGTATCCTAATGCTGAATTTTCAAAATATGGGACAATTTGATCTAAAAAATTTGGTTGCGGCATATGATCTGGATCTAAGATCAAACATATTTCACCGGTGGCTTGTTTTAAAGCGTTGTTTATATTACCGGCTTTTGCATCAATACGATTATCACGTGTTACGTGAATCACTCCAAGTTTTTTACACTCTTCCATAAGAAAAGGATCGTTGGCTTCATCACATAAATAGGTCGTATGTGGATATGGCATTTTTTGAATAGCAGTAAGCGTATCAATAATCATGTCATAAGGCTCGCCGGGGAAATAGGTGGTCAATACATCTACCGTAAATCTTTTTTCGCCCTTAGGCTCATCTGGTACTGATATTGACCAATAATGATACCACTCATAAATTAGTTTAGAATACGAATACACCATTGCCGCAATCAGTAGAATATACACCGGTTTGTAGCCTACTAGGTCGGGGTTTAAAAACCAATAGAAGAAATTAATGGTCGAAAGGACACCAATCACAATCATAAATCGCAAGGCGCGCTTTTGCTTTTTGGTGGGAGCTGTGACCATTACTTATAGTTTTTGATTTGGTTTTAGAACGTAAAACGGAATATTGGTCGTGGCAGCTTGACCATTTTTATTCTTAATAGCACAAAAAATTCTGTATGGCCCTTCTTTTTTTGGAGTTTTAAAGGTAGTTGTTAAGCTGTTACTACTTACATAATTAAATAGTGTAGTCGGTCTTTTTTCAACATCATGCCAGCGATAATACCAATTTTCTGGGAGTATTTCCCATTCAATTAGAGTATAATCTCCTGTATTATCTTCTAAGACTAATTCAATATCGTGAGAAGTTTCAGGTTGAAATACCAGACTTTTATTGGCCCCTTTTTCTTCTATAAGTAAGTATTTTATACGGGGTAAATCAATATCAACTTCAGATTGTTTCCAAATATTGGTCATTTCTAATGCGGTTTGGGTCATAGTACTATCATCCAAAAATGTACTATACCATGTATGTGTACGTTCTTGCTTTTTACCCCAGTAAAAGAATATGTCTCCTAAGAATCTGCCGTTTTTTAAATTTATATACCGTTGATAACGTTCAACATATTGCTCCGCTTTTTTTGTGCTGTTATCTTCAATTTGCGCCCCCCATTTGGTATAGGCTGCCGCTTCCCACGGACCATTGATACCCCATTCTGTTATAATAAAAGGCCCTTTCCACAATAATGAGGTTTTGCTTAGGTCATTTTCCATATTACCTAAGCCCCCAAAACTATTAAATCCAATAGCGTCTAGGGGTTCACACCAAAGAGCAATTCGCGTTATTTGAGTTTTAGAGGAATTGGATATTGCTGTGGTGAGCGGATGATTTGGGTCGCTATTTCTAATACTTCGCACCAATCGATTGAAAAAACTATAGAAGTTTTTGCTTTCTGAACGTTTCGGAAATTTAATCTCATTACCAAGTACCCACATTAATAATGCAGGATGATCTTTGTATCTACTTACAAATTTGGTGAATGTATTAATGTTACTTTCGATAAAAGTTTCGTCCTCGTAAAAGTCACACAATTCTCTTAGGCAACGTTGAATCGGCAGATCGATCATAACACTTAAATTATTGGCATATGCATCATCAAGTATTTGCTTTATTCCTAAAGTGTCATATACCCGAATGGTATTTGCCCCTGCTTGTGATAATTCTTTAAGAAATAATGAATCAGTAGCAGCTCCCTTTATAACAAAAGGTTTGTTGTTTTTAAGCAACTGATATCCATTAGCAGTATGCTCAATACGTACTTTTGCAGTTGAGTAAGCTAAATGATCACTTTTATGGGCAAGTACAAAGTATGCCAACGGTAAAAGAATAATCAATACTAAAAACCATTTAAAAAAACGAGTTTTAAAAATCATATCGCTAGGGGGAGATTAGCGGAATAAAAATAGTAACATTTACTATTCAGTTAGCCTTTTTCCGGTTTTTTCAATCTAAATTCTACTATCGACAACAAATTATCTTTTAACGGTATTCTGAAAAAAATTTCAGCGAAAAAACAGACAGATAATCGTTGTTACCAGAACTCGAATCTTGATTTAATAATTTCAAAATCAAAATTTACAGTTTAGTTAATTAGTTGATCGATCTACTTTGCATATATTTCTGATCATACCTCCAAAAATAAAAAAGTGAAATGGTAGCATGCTATACCAGTAGAGCCTACCAGCCAGTCCTCTTGGTCTAAATGTAGCAGTTTGGTGTAATACGTTATTCTTGTCTATATTAAATTCGAGCCACGCTTCTCCAGGAACACGCATCTCCGCAAATAGCAGTAATCTTTTGTTATTTTTATCAGCTAATAGTACACGCCAAAAGTCTAATGCGTCTCCTTCATAAATAATATCGGGACTTGTTCTCCCGCGACGTAAACCTACTCCGCCAATAAGTTTATCAATGAAGCCTCTAATTTTCCAAAGCCAATCGCCATAATACCACCCCGTATCACCTCCAATGCGCCAAATGTTCTTTAAAACAAGTTCTGGGTGTTTAACCTTTTTAGTTTTCTCATCTTTTAAACAACCATAGGTAGGTACTTCTACATATTTCTTTAGCTCTTTTTTAAACCGGCCACTTATCATACTATCTTTCCAACTACTTACAACGCGATTCTGTTTTATTTTAGAAAATGCCATTTCAATGGCTTCTGTATAAGTATGTGGTTTGATACTTAAAATTTCTTGTAGTCTTTTATCTTTTGTAATTACCTCGATCTTCATGCTATCCACCAAATTTAAGGCCAATTTGTACGATGTAGAAGTAACAAAGTACAACCAATATGAAGATAATTTTGGTGTCATCAAGGGTAAGGCAATAATCCAATTTTTAAAACCGCGTACCTTGGCATATTGATGAAGCATTTCTTTATAGGTTAAAATGTCTGGGCCTCCAATATCGAATGATTCATTATAGCACTTTTGATTTCCGATAACGCCAAGTAGAAAATTAATAACGTCTCTTATAGCAATAGGTTGACTTTTGGTAAGCACCCATTTTGGAGTGACCATAAAGGGTAATTTTTCACATAAATCTCTAATAATTTCAAATGATGCACTTCCAGAACCTACAATGATTGCAGCCCTTAGCACGGTAAGATTGTAACTGCCTTCATACAGTGTTTCTTCGACATTTTTGCGGGACCACAGATGTTTAGAAAGGTTGTTTTCATTTACAATCCCGCTCAAATAAATTACTTGATTTACCCTAGTATGTTTCATGTAGCTATTGAAATTACGGGCAGATACTTCCTCTTTTTCATCAAAATCGGTCGTGGATGAACTCATTGAATGAATCAAGTAATAGGCAATATCAATGTCTTTTGGGATTTTTCCAATCTGAGGTTCTTCTAAAAAATCAATTTCAATAATTTTTATTTTACTTAAAGTTTCGGCATCGACTGATAGTCGTTTGGCATTACGAACGCAACATATTACGTTATGTCCCATATCGAGTAGTCTTGGCAACAAGCGCATACCAATATACCCATTCGCTCCGGTAAGTAAAATATTCATAATCAGAAATTTAAAACACTAAATTACAAATAATCAGTGCTATTGTTTGCTGAAAACTCCGCCTTTTTATTGAGTATTTTTTTAATAAACTTGTGCACGTTTTTGTCGGTGGGTGCCGCTTTTATTTTTATGAAATAGTGATCTCGATAAATAGAATATTCATCTTTTTTCCCTTTATATAAAGAAAGTTTATAGTAAGGTATGACCAGGGCAAAAGTTTCTAAAAGAGATCTAAATCGTATAATAACCCCTTTAGGTCTTATTTCAATATTACATGAATTTATGTACTTGTCTAAGATGAGTAAATTGTGAATTTCAATACTGCTACTGGTAATAAACAATTTGGGAGAGCCAACCCCCTTCAGATTCCATCGCTCTTTTAAAGTAAAAGGTTTTCCGACTTCGTTTTCAATTTTTTCTTTTATAGTGGGGTCGTTATAGGATACGTTTAATAGCATTTTCAAAGCGATCAATTACCTATTAAAGATACTACTTAAATCACTAATGATAGCTTTCAGAATCTTATATCAATATCAGTTTAATAGTTATCTTTGCAGGCTTAAAAAGACTATCAATGCTGCAAGAGTTTATTACAACAGCCATAAAAGAACTGATAAGTGACCAGTATGAAGTTGCTATTGATGAGGTTGAGTTTCAAAGTACACGCAAAGATTTTGAAGGAGATATTACAGTGGTAATCTTTCAACTATTGAAGTATGTAAAAACCAATCCAGTTCAACTTGGTGAAACTATTGGTGCTTACTTAAAAAAACATGTTCAGGAAGTTGTAGACTATAATGTGGTAAAAGGTTTTTTGAATTTGGTGATTAGTGATCAGTATTATCTGAACTTCTTTAATACAATACAGCTCGACGAAGAGTATGGGCATGTTAATCCTGATCTTTCAAATGGTGCTGTTTTGGTTGAATATTCATCTCCTAATACCAACAAACCATTACATTTAGGGCATATTCGTAATAACTTACTAGGATATTCCGTTGCTCAAATACTTAAAGCCTCTGGGAAAGAAGTGGTTAAAACCCAAATAATAAATGATCGTGGGATTCATATATGTAAGTCGATGTTGGCTTGGCAGAAGTTTGGAAATGGAACAACACCCGAGTCTGAAAATATAAAAGGAGACAAGCTAGTTGGCAACTACTATGTAAAGTTCGATCAAGAATATAAAAAGCAGATAGAAGACCTGATGGTCAACGGTCTATTAGAAGAACAAGCAAAGAAAGAAGCCCCCATTTTGCAAGAAGCTCAGAAAATGCTACAAAAATGGGAGCAAGGAGATGAAGAAGTAGTCGCACTTTGGAAAAAGATGAATCAATGGGTTTATGATGGTTTTGATGTTACTTATAAAGCGTTGGGGGTTGATTTTGATAGTTATTACTATGAAAGCAATACCTATTTATTGGGTAAAGATGTTGTAGAAGATGGATTAGAAAAAGGAGTTTTCTTTAAAAAAGCTGATGGAAGTGTATGGATAGACCTTACTGATGAGGGACTTGACGAAAAAATAGTACTTCGTAGTGATGGTACTGCGGTTTATATGACACAAGATATTGGGACCGCCATACAAAGGGTAAAAGACAATCCCGATATTAATAGTATGGTTTATACCGTTGGTAATGAACAAGATTATCATTTTAAAGTACTGTTTTTAATCCTAAAAAAACTTGGCTTTAGTTGGGCAGAAAATTTGTACCATCTTAGTTACGGAATGGTTGACTTACCTTCAGGAAAAATGAAAAGTAGGGAAGGTACTGTAGTTGATGCAGATGATCTTATTAGAAATATGGCGGAAACGGCTGGTATTATTTCAGAAGAATTAGGGAAACTAGAAGATTATACCGATGCTGAGAAATTGATTCTTTATCGTCAAATAGGATTAGCAGCATTGAAGTATTACATTTTAAAAGTTGACCCTAAAAAACGAATTTTGTTCAATCCCGAAGAATCGATCGATTTCCAAGGAAACACTGGTCCATTCATTCAATATACGTACGCAAGAATTCAGTCTATTTTAAGAAAGGCTTCAGTAACAGAAGTACAGGAAGTCGAAACAAATGTGAACCTTCATATTCGGGAAAAAGAGTTAATAAAAGGTTTGGTACAATACCCTGAAATAGTGCAGCAAGCGGCAAAACAATATAGCCCTGCACTTATTGCTAACTATACCTATGACTTGGTGAAAGCATTTAATTCTTTTTATCAAAATGTTCAAATATTAGGTGAGGATAAAACTGATTTTAGGGTGCAACTTGCCGCTAAGGTGGGTAAAACAATCAAACTTTCTTGTGGTTTGCTAGGTATTCAAGTGCCTGATAGAATGTAACTTCATTCTTATTAAATTAATTTAGTTTTTTCCTGTTTTTTTGGTAGGGTTTTTTGCCTTCAAATTGTTTTGTATATGCTGACACCGATTGTTGGCAGTATAATTTGATATCCATGAAAACGAAACCTAAACACTCAGAAAGTGTTACTTTTTATAGCGAAACATTTAAGCAACTCGTTATCAAAGAGTACGAACGAGGTTTGCTTAGTATCGACGGGCTTCGAAATAAATATGGAATTGCTACTTCTCATGAGATTTTGAGCTGGATAGGTCAATACACACCACAGCCTGTATCCTTTAAACAACAACAATTAAGAACAATAGAAAATCAATTAGTACTTAAAAAGCATAAGCTACAGTACTCTTAATAAATTCACCTAGAACAAGCCCATTTTGAGGTTTGTATAACTGGGAGGCCCCGGCAATTATTTGTTGGGGTTTTTCATTTTAACACTTTTATGGGTAGGGTTTTTAGCGTACTTGTTGTTTTATTTATGAAGACTATTTGTTTTCATGCCCTTCTCCTTACCTAATTTTTTGATTATTACAAAACGAGTTGATACTCGGACAACAACATTGACAAAAAACAACATGCTTACTAAAAAATCGAAAAAAACACGTATTTACAGCCAGACATTTAAAAGCCGCGTTATTGAGGAATATAAAAATGGGTTTTTAAGTATTGAAAAATTGCAACGTAAGTACGGAATTACAAAAAGCGGCACTATCCTTAAATGGATTAAGGAAGATGGAAGCATTGAAGCCATTTATACTACCGAAAACCACTTCCCTTTTAAAATTCATTAAAAATGTAATCTAAAGCTAAAGTTAGGTGTAATTCCTAATGAAAGTTGCTCTACTTGCTGTACATCCTCAGATTGAGGAGTTTCTAACCTGTAATAGATATTCAAAGTATTGCGTTTATCAAAAATGTTTAGTAATGCTGCACCTATTGTAGCTCTCACCCGATCATTCAAACTAAATTTATAATTCGCGGAAAAGTCAGTACGCCAATAGTCTGGGAGGTTAGCCCCATTCGGAATATCGTAATTAACAGTGTTTATAAGTCCACTTGTGTTTACCTCATTTCCTTCAAGCGGCAGCGTATAGGGTCTTCCGGTTCTCCAGTTTGTTCCCAATGCAAATCTTATTTTTTTCCAGGTGTATGTGGCTGCGACAGTTACCGCATGTCGTATATCAAGGTTGTTTCTAAAAGATCCTGGGTCAAGGTCGGTAAACTCATAGTTGTTCACATTATAGCTATAGCCAAGCCAAGCACTAAAATTCGCAGCTTTCTTGTTTAATAAAAACTCAACACCTGATAAACTGTAACCACCTTCACGGCGTTCAAATTGATTTTGATTTTGAAAGCCTTGATTGGAGGTTGTGATGCCGGTTACATCTTTATAAAAACCACTTAATGAGACCAACCAATTATTTTTGTTATAACTAAATTCGGTTGATACTTGTGTACTTTGGGTAACGGGGCGTGTACCATCATTAGAAAGCTCCCAACGTCTTTTTTCAACCCCTAAAAAGTTATCCTGGAGATCGATTTCCTGTGTTGCGGTTTGGCTTTTCATTTCAGCACGAAGCTCGCCGGTAATTTCTGGCGAAAATTTGTAAACGACATTAAGCCGAGGTTCGATTACTAATTTATCGAAATTAGAAAAGTAGTTTGCCCGCAGTCCTACTCTGGCTCCAAGGTCTCCCGTTTCTGATGAAAAATTATACTCACCAAAAATAGCATGGTTGCGTAGTACGTCTTTCCGGGTTTCATTAAAACTTGGAATATTAATGTCGGTTATGTTGGTAACCCCGATTTCAGAAAAGTGGTATCCGCCGGATATGTATACGCGTTCCCCTTGCAGGTCATACGTGGCGATTAACTTGGTGCCCGTTTCAAGCACTTCGTTTAATTGCAATAAACGTTGATCAGAAAATAAGGTGAAGTTTAAGGCATCTAAATCGTAATTAGTATAATAACCAGAAAGGGTAGTGGTAAGGCGGTCCGTCCATTTTGCTGTCCAATTTCCGCCAAAGGCTAAACTTTTTTGATCAAGAGAACTTTCCTTTTTTTCATCAAATGGATTTCCTGTTATTTCAGCGCGTTCTTCGTAAGTAAGTTTATTAGCAATATTGATAAAACTAACTCTAAATGAGTGCTTGTCATCTAAATCGTATAACAGCTTGGCTGAAAGATCGTAAAAGAAAAACTTCTCTTCTCCTTCAACATCTTCAACATCTTCGCTTGTGGTAAGATCTGTTATTTTTGAATCTTGAAATGCCCGAGTAAAATACTGGTCATATGTTGGAGAACGTAAGAAATCAGTTGCTGAACGACGAGCCGATATCTGTGCTGAAAGTCCATCTCTTATCGGTAGATTGGCATATGCATCTGCGCCGATAAAGTTAATGCCGCCTCCACCGCTAAATTCTTCCTTAACGTCATTGTCGGTTTCCATTTTAATGACACTACTAACACCGTCGCCATACTGCGCATCGGTACCATTTTTGATAACAGCAATATTATTGGTCACGTAAGGATTAAATGCAGATATTAAGCCAAAGAAATGTCCTAACTGAAACATTCTAATATCATCCCATAATACAAGATTTTGATCATTAGTACCTCCGCGAATATTAATGTCAGAAATAGTTTCATCTATGCTTTTTACTCCAGGTAGCGCTTGAATGGTTTGTAGTACATCAGGTTCTGCAAGACCAGGTAAAATTCCGAAATCATCAGGATTCATGCTAATTACCCCGTCTTTCTTTTTCTGAATACCGACAGTCAAGAATTCGGTTAAAACCACTTCATTTAGAGTTTCGTACTTTCTTTCTAGCTTAATGAGTGGACAATTGGTTAAATCCAGCATATCCTTGGCATATACTCCGACCGATTTATATCCCAAATAACGTACTTCGAGTGAGTCCGTGCGTTTTATTTTTGAAAGTTTAAAACTACCGTCTTCAATACTTAGAGCCCCTTGACTCTTATTGACCACAACAATGGTGGCTCCAAAAATACGATCATCATTCTCTGCGTCGATGATGGTTGCGCAAACAGTTAATTCAGGATTTTCACTAATAGTGTAATTACCTTTTGTGAGTTCGTTAAAGACCAATTGCGTTTGGCTTGAAATGTTTTGGAGAAGTTTGCTTAAGTAGGTTTTTTTTACATCAAAAGACCTAACATAAACATTATCAAGCACTTCGTCTACGTAGGTAAATGAAACAGAAAATTGCTGCTCTATTTGAGGTAGTACCTCAACGAGCAGCAATTTGTTGTTTTGTTTTAAGTCTTGCGAAAAACTTACCTGAAAATTATGTAATAAAAAGAGGAGTATTAATAGGTGCCAACTCCTACTTATTATTTTCTGCATATAATATTACCTTCTTATCTTGAATATCAAATATAAGATTTAAAGGAATACTGATGCTCTTCAAAGCTAAATTTACGTCGTTATTACTGAAATTTCCTGTGAAATTCTTATTCAAGTCTAAATTTTCAGTTTCAATAACGATGTCATGCTGTCTTTCAAGTTCAGCGATAACGATACCTAATGGCATACTCTTAAATGAGCTTTCATTAAGTGTCCATGAAGGAACTTGTGTAGTTGGCGCTTCTTTTGATACTACTTCACCATTTAATACAGTAAAAGTAGTTCCAGCGGGTAATTTAGTTACCTCTCCTTTGTGCGCTACACTCACTAAACCTTCGTAACAAGTTACTTGGAAAAGTCCTTCGCGGTTATTTACATTAAATTGAGTACCTAGCACTGATACAATACCATCAGAAGTAACTACGTCAAATTTTTGTCCTTTTTCTACTTTAAAAAATGCCTCACCTTTAAGGTTTACTTGACGTTCTTCGCTCCACTTACTTTTGCTAAATGAAATTTCAGAACCGGCATTTACAATAACTTCTGAGTTATCAGGAAGTCGTACTTCAGTCATTTCGGCTAAGTCAGTCGTAACTGAAGTATCAAGGGTATTGATATATGTGTAGAAACCTACTGCAAGCACAACCACAGCTGCTATGCGTAAAACTGGTTTCCAAACGTTCATTTTAATGACCTTGGTTTCTTTTTCTTCTTTAATCTGGGGTGTAGCAAGATAGTTGGATTTAAAAGAAGCAAATGCCGCTTTTTCATCAAAAGCTGGGGCATCCAACTTATCTAACGTACTAATGATTTTGTTATACGACTCAAACTCGGGAGTTTGTTGTAACTCCTGAAGCTCTGAGTTTTCTAACTCGTCATTTAGCCATTTTGCTAAAAAATTGTCTTTCATGGTAAAACTTTCTTAAACTTTAAACTTGTTTTGCAAACTATGTATCACTTTAAAATCTCGTCGCAAACTCGAAATTATCTAGTTCTACATACATATAACAACTTGTTTTAAGTTTACCCTACCCTTTTTTCAAAAAAAAATTAAAAAAAAAATTAAAAAACTAGATTCCATCAATGGTTACGCGTAGTTTTTGTAGGGCTTTATGTATTCTTTTTTCTACTGCTTTTACAGATATGTCCAGCATTTCGGCAATTTCTTTATACTTTTTGCCATCAATTCTATTTAATAGAAATGCGGTGCGTTCAGCTTCAGTTAAATTGGCTAATGCCCGTTCTAATTTATCTTTGTATTCTTTTTCTTCTAAAACATACTCAGGAGATTGGTTGTCAACGTCCTCACTTTGCTTAGCATACTTAAGCGCAATTTTTTGTGATTTTACATCATTTAAAAATAAATTGTTGGCAACTCGATATAAAAAGGCTTTTGCCTTGTCGCTTGCTACCTTTTTACAATTCTCCCAAAGTTTTAAAAATGATTCTTGAGCGACATCATTGGCTTTTGCCTCGTCACCACACTTATAGTATATATATCGGTAAATGGCTTTTGAGTTTGCCATATAAACATTCCCGAACACTGCTTCTTCGCAAACATCTGGAGTAACTACCTCACTCAAAATAGATCTTGTTTATTTTTAATAAATTAATTTAAAACTACCCAAAATTAACGTTTTTGAGTGCATTTGAAGAAAACAATTTTTAAAATAGAAAATAAAGGTGGTAATTTACACATTAATTTAAGTATTACAGTGACGTTTCAATTTATGATTAACCCTTCAAAGTTTAGTATCTATATTATAGGTGTTTTTTTACTGCTATTATCTGGCTGTCAGGATGATATACCGGATATTGAGGAGCGTCCTGTTATCAGTTTAGAAACTATCACTGTTGATTCTGATTTGTTTAGACTAATAAAAAGCACCGCTGCAAATGACGGGCGTGTCGATAACTTGATTGATGATTATGATTGCGGTGAATTAGTATATCCAGTGACAGTTATGGTGAATGGGGAACAACTTACGCTTACATCGGATGCCGGTATTGCTGAAGTGCAAGCAATTTTTGATCAAAGTACTACGGATTACGATTTTGTTACTTTTAATTACCCTATATCATTCATTAACGATGATCATACCATTGCTGAGGTGGCAACCGAAGCAGATTTTGATGCATTGATTCAAGAATGTGAAAATGATTTTCAATTAGGTGCGTTAACTTGCCTTGATTTTACCTACCCTTTATTTATGATCACTTTTGATCAAGCAAAACAAACTTCTGATAATTTTAGGTTAGAAAATGATAAAGAGTTGTTTGATTTTATGGTTGCTTTGGCTGATGATAATGAGGGCTTGCCATTAAACCAACAGGAAATAGCAAGTTTGTTGTACCCGGCAGAGGTTACTTTGGAAGATGAGGAAATGAGAAATATTGCAAATGGTACCGATCTGGAGACTCTTTTAGAGGGCATTGCCACCGATGATTGTTTTACTCCTGCTGGATTGGTTTTGGACGATACTGCTTTTAGAGCGTTGCTTGATGCTGATGACTTTGTTTTTAAAAGCTACATAGAAGGTACTAATGATCGTACAGCAGAATTTTCAGCGAACGTAATTTCTTTTAATAACGATGAAACTTCACAAATCACCGATGGTAGTTCTAACAGTTCGGGTAATTGGGGTTTAGAAAGAGACTATAGCGCTTTAGAATTAGATCTCGATTTTAACAATGCTACTTTAAATAACGAATTTGATAGAGATTGGGATCTTATACAACTAAACGATCTTGAATTTGATATTCGCTTTAGAAATCAATTTTTAACATTAAGAAGGGTTCGTGCAACCACTCCTACAGAGTTAAATGTTTTATTGGCTAGTGCGGGATGGACGGTAAGTAATTATACGACAACAGCAAGCGGCGATCAAACAAGTCTTTTTAATCAACGTGTTTTCACATTTAGCTCAAATGGCGAATTGCGAGCTGCTATAAACAATGCAGGAGTAGAAGGCACATGGCAAGTAGCTGTGCGAGACCAGTTTGACTTGTCTTTAAATATGACTTTTGAAGACGTGCCTCCTTTTACTCAAATAGCCACAAGTTGGCAGGTACTTAATTACAACGACACTCAAATTACACTTCAACTTTTTAATGCAACTAACTTGATAGCGACTTTAGTCTTCGATAAGCTATAGTTATTCGTTTGATTACAAGCTGTTTATGTTAAAAATCAATTTTTTTTACGCAGAAATGGTAGGGTTTTTTTGTTTGTAATTGTCTTATAAACATGAAAGCACAAACACGATTATTAAGCCCCCGAAAATTACGCCAAGAAACTAACTTTATGTTAAGTGGTATTGCACTTACCATGATTACTATAGTAGGTTTGTTAGTAGCAACTACGATAGTTTAATTTCAAAAAAGATTTTTAAGTCTTATTGATCCAACAAAAAAGATTGGATTAATAAATACAATTTACATTAGGTTTTTGGTTGGGAAAAAAGGTTGTATTTCTTCGGAAATGCAGCCTTTTTCATTTTATTAAATTAATTGCTTTATAATCAAAACGTCAATTAGAATAATTAGAGCAAACTAATCCTGATTGCAGTGCGAACATGAAATCTTTTTGTGTTGGTAAAAAGTTGCAGTACTCCCTTCAAACCTAAGTTTTGTCTTATTTTATTAGATAGCTTGATTTACTATTTAAAATGTTCAAGGTGGGGTTTTTTGATTACAAATTGTTTTATAATAGACAAACTATACCAAACTAATGTTTTTAATGCATTTAAAAACATACGATATGAAGTTTCAACTCCCCCTATACCTGTTTAGAATTCTGTTGATACTCTTCCTATTTGTTTCATGCCAAGATAATTTGAATGAAACAGCTGGGGTCGATGAGCGCGAACAAGTTGAAGAGGAAGTGTCTGAAGCGGCATTTACTAAAAACGACCCCTTAATGGATGATATTTTAAGTCTGGCGGTCAATGATGGTGCAAAAGATGACGTTTTAGATGGGCTGTCTAAATCGCAAATAGTTTTACCTGTTGATCTTACTATGAACAATCAATCTTTCAAAGTAGAAATGGAAGATGATCTTTTTATTGCTAAGGCTGTAGCCAACTATTCAAATCAAGATGATGATAAGGTTACGTTTCAGTACCCTATTACAATTCGCCTTGACGATTATTCTGAACAGATTTTAAATAATGAAACGGAGTTTCTGGCAATGAAAGAAGAATTGCAAAATGAACCGATGGTTAATAGAATTAGCTGTTCAGAAATCATGTATCCTTTTAATATTGCTTTTTTTAACAAGGTTTCTGGAGATCGTGGGATTATAAGAATTACTACTGATCAAAAACTAATGGAAACTTTTAATAGTATACTTGATTCCGATGTTCTTGAGATTGAGTATCCGGTTGAAATCAAAAATACTTTTGATTCTGAAACAGTATTCATTGAAGATAACGATCAATTTAAAATTGAGGTGACAACTAGTCAAACTACATGCGATGCACAACCTGAAGTGCAACCTACGGGCATGGTTACAGTTTGCCATAATGTTTCGAACAATCCAAGAAATTTAGAGATTAATATATCTGCCTTAGAAGCACATTTGCGACATGGTGACATTTTAGGAGGTTGCAATTAGAGTGTGCTAATAGACTTATAAAATATTTTTAATTTTTTAAAATATTAGGTAGGGTATTTAGATACTTAATTGTTTTATATATGTAAACAAACAAGAACAATCATCAGTTAAAAATGCCCCTTTTAACTAATGAGTTTTAAAAAATATAGAAACTGATTTTAGTGATGTTTGATCAGTTTCACATGAACAATTTACATTAGGTTTTTGGTTGGGAAAAAAGGTTGTATTTCTCCGGAAATGCAGCCTTTTTCATTTTAGCAAGACTACCATTACTCAGCTACTTTACAATATGATGGTGAGAACAAACTAATCCAGATCGACCTGTGTATTGTGAATATCCAGCCGTATTAAAATAAGTCTAGTTGGGTTAAATAAATGTTCCCTAAACTGCAAATAATAAGTTTTCAAAACAAACTTTAAACTTTGAACTTGAAACTTTAAACTATGCATTATCTTTGCAACTTTCAATAAATTTTTTGAATTGTTGTCATTATGTTCAATAATCTTTCAGATAAACTAGATAAGGCCTTACACGTATTAAAAGGGCATGGTAGTATTACCGAGGTAAATGTTGCTGAAACGCTTAAAGAAGTTAGGCGTGCTTTGTTAGATGCCGACGTAAACTTTAAAATTGCTAAACAGTTTACTAATACTGTTAAAGAAAAGGCTTTAGGTCAAAATGTGTTGACCACGCTGCAACCCGGTCAGTTAATGGTCAAGATCGTAAAAGATGAACTTACCCAGTTAATGGGTGGCGATGCTGAAGGGATTAATCTATCTGGTGCGCCTACGGTCATTTTAATGTCAGGATTACAAGGGTCTGGTAAAACGACTTTTTCCGGAAAACTTGCTAATTATCTTAAAACAAAGAAGACCAAGAAACCGTTATTGGTAGCCTGTGATATTTATCGCCCTGCAGCGATTAACCAGTTGCATGTAGTGGGCGAACAAATTGGTGTCGAGGTATATTCAGAAGAAGGAAACCAAGATCCAGTAGCGATTTCTCAAAATGCAATTAAGCACGCCAAAAGTAATGGCCACAACGTGGTCATTGTCGATACCGCTGGTCGTTTGGCAGTTGACGAAGAAATGATGAATGAAATTTCCAACATTCATAACGCCATTAATCCGCAAGAGACTTTATTTGTAGTCGATTCAATGACTGGTCAAGATGCTGTAAATACAGCGAAGGCTTTTAATGATATTTTAAACTTCGACGGGGTTGTATTAACAAAATTAGACGGTGATACTCGAGGTGGTGCTGCCTTATCAATAAAATCGGTAGTTAATAAACCCATTAAATTTATTGGTACTGGTGAGAAGATGGAGGCGATTGACGTGTTTTATCCGGATCGTATGGCCGATCGTATCTTGGGTATGGGCGATGTTGTATCGCTTGTTGAACGTGCACAAGAACAATTTGATGAAGAAGAAGCACGAAAACTTCAAAAGAAAATTGCCAAAAACCAGTTTGGGTTTGACGATTTCTTAAAGCAAATCAACCAAGTGAAGAAAATGGGTAACATGAAAGACCTTATGGGCATGATACCTGGTGCTGGAAAAGCATTAAAAGATGTAGATATTGATGATGACGCATTTAAACATGTCGAAGCAATCATCCATTCAATGACTCCGGCAGAACGCACTAAACCCGCTTTATTAGACGCTAGCAGGAAGAAACGAATTGCCAAAGGTTCGGGAAGAACTATTCAAGAGGTAAATCAGCTGCTGAAGCAATTTAACCAAATGAGCAAAATGATGAAGATGATGCAAGGTGGTGGTGGCCGCAAAATGATGCAAATGATGAAGGGAATGCGTTAATTTAGTCGGCAGTTTACAGTTGGCAGTCTTCAGTAATATTTTTCGTTTCTTGAAAATGTATGGGATTCAAAACATTAATTGCATATCAAAAAGCATTTGATTTAGCGATGGAAATTTTTCAAATCTCGAAGAACTTTCCTCAAGAAGAAAAATATGATTTGACCAGCCAAATCAGAAGATCTTCTAGATCAGTCTGTGCCTCAATAGCAGAAGCCTATAGAAAAAGACAGTATGAAAAGCATTGGAAAAGTAAATTGTCAGATGCTGATAGCGAAAATTCTGAAACACAGCTTTGGTTAGATTTTGCTTTAGCGTGCGAATACATTTCAATTGAAGAAAAGAAAAAATTTAATAATCTAAGCGAAGAAGTTGGCAAATTGCTCAACTTTATGATCAATAATCCAGGTAAGTTTGGTTTGTAATTACTGACGACTGAAGACTGCCAACTGAAGACTTTAAACTATGATATTACTAGACGGAAAAAAAACAAGCAATGACATCAAAGCTGAAATAAAGGTTGAGGTTGATAAAATGAAAGAGCGCGGGGAGAAGGTTCCTCATTTAGCAGCAGTTTTAGTTGGTAATGATGGGGCAAGCTTGACGTATGTCGGTAGCAAAGTACGAGCTTGCGAACGACTTGGTTTTGAATCGACCTTGGTGAAGTTGCCAAATACTACTTCGGAAATCGAGTTGCTTAAAAAAATTCACGAGCTTAATGAAGATGATAATATCGACGGATTTATCATTCAGCTTCCATTACCACCGCAAATCGACACTCAAAAAGTACTAATGGCAGTTGACCCCGATAAAGATGTTGATGGCTTTCATCCCATGAACTTTGGTAAAATGGCCCTTGATATGAGTACGTTTATTCCGGCTACTCCTTTTGGAATACTAGAGTTATTGGAACGTTACAATGTAGAAACTACTGGCAAGCACACCGTTGTTATAGGTCGTAGTCATATCGTAGGACGACCAATGAGTATTTTAATGGGTAGAAAAGGATTCCCTGGAAACTCTACCGTGACATTAACACATAGTCGCACTAAGAATATCACCCAAATTACGAGTCAAGCAGATATTATTATTTCAGCGCTGGGTGTTCCTGGATTTTTGAAAGCTGAGATGGTTAAAGA
Organism: Spongiivirga sp. MCCC 1A20706; assembly: GCF_046524175.1. Taxonomy (NCBI): domain Bacteria; kingdom Pseudomonadati; phylum Bacteroidota; class Flavobacteriia; order Flavobacteriales; family Flavobacteriaceae; genus Spongiivirga; species Spongiivirga sp. MCCC 1A20706. The sequence goes on along the minus strand of NZ_JBEFZF010000003.1, from coordinate 324,497 downwards.
TGATGTTGTAATTATCGATGTTGGTATCACACGTGTACCAGACGAAACTCGGGAAAGAGGGTATTACATAACAGGAGATGTCGATTTTGAAAATGTTAGTAAGAAAGCAAGTTATATTACTCCAGTACCTGGTGGTGTAGGACCTATGACCATAGCAATGTTATTAAAAAACACGTTGCTTGCAAGAGAACGACATAGGACTAAAAAATAAGATATGTTTACCTCGCTAGAGGTAATAATAAAGATTTCATTAAATTTAAATGTTAGTTCATTGCCCATTTTTTGGGTAAGTAAGCTTGATTTTAATAATGAAATCTTTGACCTCCAAAATTGGTGCGTGCTTATTCTTTTTTCTGATTTGTGGTATAACTCCTTCCCGTAGTCAAGAACAGTCGGTTGCGCGTAAATGGAACGAAGTCTTGTTAGAGGCTATTAGAAATGACTTTGCAAGACCTACAGTACATGCTAGGAATTTATTTCATATTTCGGCGGCAATGTATGATGCATGGGCGCTTTATGATGAAGTATCAGTTCCGTATTTTATTAATAGAAAAAGAGACAATCAAACAATATCCATCGATAGATCATTAAGCGATGAGCAGTTAAGAGCTGACCAGGAACGCGCAATAAGTTATGCGGCCTATTACCTAATGAAAAATCGATTTTCTAAATCGCCTGGCTGGAATACTACAGAAGAATTGATGGATGAACTAATGTTTTCTCTGGGCTTTTCGTCCAGCTTAGGTTTTCAACAATCCAACTATTCTGAACCGCGTTCAGCTTATATTGGTTATGAAATAGCGCAAAAAATAATAGATGCCACTATTAATGACGGTTCAAATCAGGAAAATGATTATACCAATCTATACTATGAGCCCGTAAATGGCGCTTTCAATATTGATAGAACCGAACAAGATGCAATTATTCAAGATCCTAACAGATGGCAACCTCTCAGATTCGGAATCCGCTTCACTGATCAGTCGGGAAATGTTTTCGGAGAGAATACCACCCCAGATTTTTTGAGCCCCGAATGGGGTAACGTTACTCCTTTTTCTCTGACTATTGATAATATGTCAGCATTTTATCGTGATGGTCATCAATATAGAGTCTATCATGATCCAGGAGCCCCTTGCTATTTATTTGAAAATGATGAGGAAGCGTCATCAGAATTCAAATGGGGTTTTGGTTTGGTATTGAGATGGTCTTCTCATCTCGATCCAAATGATTCTGTAATATGGGATATTTCACCTGCAAGTATAGGGAATATTAATACTGATCAATTTCCTAAAGATATCCCTTCGCTACGTGATTTTTATAAAGAGGAGGGAGGAGATATTGGGATAGGCTATTCAATGAACCCTATAACGAACCAGCCATATACGCCACAGATGGTGCCAAGAGGTGATTACGCTAGGGTTTTGGCAGAATTTTGGGCAGATGGACCTGATTCTGAGACGCCACCTGGGCACTGGTTTGTGATTTTAAATTATGTTAATGATCATCCGCTTCATCAAAATCGTTTTCAAGGAGAAGAAGTACTCGATCAATTAGAATGGGATGTAAAAGCATATTTCACTTTGGGCGGGGCTATGCATGATGCTGCAATTAGCGCTTGGAGCATAAAAGGATATTATGATTATGTTAGGCCTATGACAATTTTAAGGTATATGGCAGACAAAGGACAATCATCTGACGCTAGTTTACCAAGCTATCATCCAGACGGATTGTCTCTAAACCCTGGTTTTGTTGAAATCGTCACAGATGATGATCCTTTGTACATGTTGGACTTTAGAAATGAAGGGAAAGTTAAAATAAACGCTTGGCAAAGACCGTATTTTAGCTCAGTTACCAACCAAGAGATTACCGGTGTTAATTGGTTTTTGGCAGAAAATTGGTGGCCTTATCAACAACAGACTTTTATAACTCCTCCCTTTGCAGGATATGTTTCTGGGCACTCGACTTTTTCTCGAGCAGCTGCCGAAGTCCTGACAGCGTTTACCGGCAACGAATACTTCCCCGGTGGGCTTGGTGAATTTGAAGCAAAAAAAGATGAGTTTTTGGAATTTGAAACCGGCCCAAGTATCGATTTCACATTGCAATGGGCAAAATACTATGATGCATCTGATCAATGTAGTTTATCGCGAATTTGGGGAGGTATTCACCCTCCAATTGATGATATACCAGGTCGTTTGATTGGCAAAAAAGTTGGAAAGCAGGCTTTCAAGTTTGCCCTTAGATTTTTTGAAAATAAAAACGTTCCCGATCTGAATATGGGAAACGATCAATCACTTCGACTATTTCCAAATCCAATTTTTCAAGGGCAGCAAATTAATATTCAATTATCGAGTATTGAAGCTCCTTTAGAAATAAAAATAGTCGACCTAAGTGGTAAGATTTATCAAATTGAAAAGATGAATGAGGTTATTTCAAGAACTATTCCATTTACTCCTAAAAATTTATCCCAAGGGTACTATTTTATAAATGTAAGTAGCAACAGTTTTTCAGTAACTAGACCATTTATTGTAAGGTGAGTGGTGTAAGTATATAGAATTAAAAATCAAAACCAACCAATATGAGAGTTTTAACCAAACTAGTATTATGTTTCAGTATGCTCTTTATGAGCTGTACTGAAAATGAAAAGGGACTTGAGGTAAACATAAGTTTTTCAGATCAGATAAGTAATGAAGCCAAAGATGGAAGATTATTGTTGATGCTATCAACCAATGATGAAAAAGAACCTCGATTTCAAATTTCAACAGGACTTAATACTCAGCTTATTTACGGAATGAATGTTGAAGGATGGAAACCAAATGAAAAAACAACTTTTGATAAAAATGTATTTGGTTTTCCTATTGAATCCTTTAGTGAGATACAACCTGGTGAATATTTTGTACAGGCGCTACTTCACACATATGAAACATTCAATTTGTCCACAGGTCATACAGTAAAACTTCCAATGGATAATGGCGAAGGTCAACAGTGGAACCGATCTCCTGGAAATTTTTATAGCAAACCGGTTAAAGTAAAAATTGATCCAGATAACAATGGCCCAATTGAAATTGTAATGGATCAGATAATTCCTGAAATTGAAGAACCTGAGGACACAGATTGGATTAAGCATATTAAGGTTAAATCAGAAAAATTGTCCAAATTTTGGGGAAGAGATATCTACCTAGGGGCGCATATCTTGTTACCAAAAGGTTTCGATAAACACCCGGAAGCAAAATATCCACTAATGGTTTTTCATGGGCATTTCCCTTCAAATTTTGACGGGTTTAGAACTACACCTCCAGATCCTAATGTAGCGCCGGAATATTCTGATCGTTTTAAATTAGAAGGATACAACATCACACAACAACAAGAAGCCTACGATTTTTACAAACGTTGGAACGAACCTGATTTCCCAAGGTTTTTGATCATAGAAATTCAACATCCTACACCGTATTATGACGATAGTTATGCAGTTAATTCTGAAAGCCAAGGTCCTTATGGCGATGCCATTACTTATGAGCTGATCCCTGCCATCGAAAAACAGTTTAGAGGTATTGGTGAAGGCTGGTCCAGATTTCTGTATGGAGGTTCAACCGGAGGATGGGAGGCATTAGCTGTACAAGTAAAATATCCTGATGAATACAACGGATGTTTTGCCGCTTGTCCTGACCCCATTGATTTTCGCGCATATTGCCTTGCTAATATTTATGAAGATGAAAATGCATATTATTATAAAAGTGAACATAAGAAAATTCAAGTGCCCATGCACAGAGATTATTTAGGTCATGTCGATGCTACGGTAAGAGAAGCCAATCACTTAGAATTAGTTTTAGGTGATCAGTCCAGAAGCGGACAACAATGGGATATCTGGGAGGCAACGTATTCACCTCAAGATGAGGACGGATATCCAAAAAGAATATGGGATAAATATACAGGTGATATTGATCATGAAGTGGCCGAATTTTGGAAAGAAAATTATGACCTGCGACATATCATGGAGCGTGATTGGGATAAGTTAGGAGATAAGTTAAAAGGAAAGATTCATATTTACTGTGGTGATATGGATAACTACTACCTGAATAATGCCGTATACTTGATGGAGGATTTTTTAGAAAACACTACGAATCCTTACTATGATGGAGAGGTTGCTTATGGTGACCGAGATGAGCATTGCTGGAATGGCGATCCGGATCTACCAAATGCCATTTCCAGACTGAGATACAACAGTATGTATGTGCCAAAAATAATGAAACGAATAGCCCAAAGTGCGCCCAAAGGAGCTGATTTAACAAGTTGGCGCTACCAATAGAAATTACTACTTAATGAATCGGCCTAAAATTGAACTTGAAAAAGATACCCTTGATCTATTCGTTGAAGCGACAGGAGTTGTGTTATTATTGGCATTAATTGTACTACCAATAGTCTTTTATAGTCAACTACCAGAAAAAATACCGACACATTTTGGTGCTGATGGTACTGCTGACAATTATGGAAGTAAAGATTCGATTTGGTTTCTCCCTGTTATTGGTACTATTTTATTTGTTGGAATGTTTATTTTAAATAAACATCCTCATATATTTAATTACCCCACTAGAATTACGGTTGATAATGCAAAAAGGCAGTATAAAAATGCTACGAAACTCATACGTTTTTTGAATACAACTGTGGTACTGGTATTTACATATATTACCTTTAGTACAATTAATATAGCCCTAGGAAAACAAGAAGGCTTGGGTACCTATTTCTTACTTGCTTTTTTAGCACTAGTTTTTGTACCTGTTGTATATCATTTGTTCAAAGCCTTTCCCAAAAAATAAAAGTCTATAATAAATAAATTTAAACCAACCATATGACCGACATCCAGATTGCAAATAGCGTGCAGCCAAAACATATTCGTGAAATCGCATCGAAACTTGATATTAAAGAAGATCAACTTGAATATTATGGTTCTGATAAAGCAAAACTTCCTCTTGATTTAATTGATAAGAATGCCGTGAAGGAAAGTAGTCTTATTTTGGTTACTGCGATCACGCCAACACCTGCGGGTGAAGGGAAAACAACCACATCGATCGGTCTTGGAGATGCATTAAACCATATTGGTAAAAAAACAGTAACAGTATTAAGAGAACCGAGTTTAGGTCCTGTTTTTGGTATTAAAGGTGGCGCTGCCGGAGGTGGTTGGAGTCAGGTGATACCCATGGTAGATATTAATCTGCATTTTACAGGTGATTTTCATGCGATTGAAAAGGCAAATAATCTACTTGCCGCGCTTATTGATAATAACATTCAAAGTAAAACCAAAAGCTTAGGGATTGATCCAAGAACTGTTATTTGGAAACGGTGTATGGATATGAATGATCGCGGCCTTCGTAAAATTATTGTGGCGTTAGGAGGTAAAGCAGGTGGGGTTCCCAGAGAAACTGGGTTTAATATTACAGCGGCATCTGAGATTATGGCATTGTTATGTTTATGTAAAAACATGGAAGATCTTCAAGAAAAATGCGGAAATATATACGTCGCCGACACTTGGGAAGGCAAACCGGTATATGCTAAAGATTTACACGCGCAAGGAGCCATGGCGGTGCTGTTAAAAGATGCAATAAAACCAAATTTAGTACAGACTTTAGAAGGTAATCCGGCTATTATTCATGGAGGTCCTTTTGCGAATATAGCACAAGGCACCAATTCAATTTTAGCAACAAAAATGGGACTTAGTCTCGGTGATTATGTGGTGACTGAAGCCGGTTTTGGTTCTGATCTTGGAGCAGAAAAGTTTTTAAATATTAAATGTAGAATGGCCGGACTCTCTCCAAAAGCGGTTGTTTTGGTTGCAACAATAAGAGCTTTAAAATATCATGGAGGAAAAAATATTAAGGAACTAACAAATGAGGATGTAGGTGCTCTTGAAAAGGGGTTGCCAAATTTAGAACGGCATATTGCAAGTCTTAAAAGTTTTGGTTTACCTATTGTTGTTTCTATTAACGCTTTTAGCAGTGATACAGATGCAGAAAAGAAATTTTTATTCGACTACTGCAAGAATAATAATATTCCGGTCGCTTTAAGTTATGGCTGGGCTAATGGTGGTAAGGGGTGCGTTGATCTTGCAAACAAGGTGGTGGATGTAGCAGAAGGATGCACCAACGAATACACTCCAACTTATGAATTAGAGGATGCCATAAGAACCAAAATGGAAAAGATTTGTAGAACTATCTATGGCGCAGAAAATGTGATTTTAAGCAACAAGGCTAGTAAGCAGTTAAAACAATTTGAGTCAATGGGATATGGAAATTTACCAGTATGCATCGCAAAAACTCAAAAAAGTTTAAGTGATGATGAAAAGCGACTTGGACGTCCTGAAAATTTTGACATCCACATTCGGGAATTCGAAATAGCAACGGGAGCCGGGTTTATTATCCCAATCGCCGGAAACATTTTACGTATGCCAGGATTGCCGGCTACACCGTCTGCAAATCATATTAAAATGGATGAAAAGGGAGAGATTACTGGATTGTTTTAACCGGATAAGGTCTTTGAAAACCTGTGACCAACCTACTATTCGTTTAAATTTAATACAGGCATTTATGGTGTTCGTGTTTTTTATTTCCATAATCTTATTTTGATTTTTATTGGGTTCTAAATGAATTAATAATAGATGTGGAAATGTTTCCATGAAAATCTATGCTTAGTACTTTCCAATAATAAGTCGTATTGCTGTTTACATTGATTGATAAACTTGGTTGATTACTAGTGCCAACTAAAGTTGCAGGATTCTGATTAGTATCTAGATACACTTTAAACTCGTTGATGTCATTGTCTACATCACTTGCAGACCACTGTAAGTTAATGGTACCTGCATTTATATTAGTGGCACCATTTTGTGGGCTATTAATAATTGCCGGAAACGGAGCATAATTTTCAATACCCGGACCTTCATTATAAAATCGCCAGGTATCACTTTGGGCCGTTTCCCCAGATGCAGACGTTGAAATAATATACCATTCGTAGGCTTGCCCCCTTGTTAATGTAATATCAACAGTTGTATTATCAGTAGTCGCATCACTTATAAGATTTGTTTCTAGGTTAATGATTTTAATTTGGTATTGAGCGGTATTTTGCGATGTATTCCATTGGAAAGGTATCACACTTTCGTCATTATCAAGTACTGTTCCTTCTGTACACTCTTTGTTGTTTTCAGGAAAGGATAAAAGAGCGGCAGTCGGGGATCCTTGAGTATCTTCTTCAGGATCCCCATCTTTGCCGCAACTAAAAAACAAACCCAATAGTAAAGTGAAAACAAAGACTGACTTTTTCATTGTTTGATGATTTTATGTGATGAGGTATGATTTGATGCTTTTACTTGAACCATATAAACGCCACTAATTAGTTCATCAACTGGTATTTTTAATGGTTGATTTGTAGGATTGTTGAAAGTAAATTGTTTGATAAGGGTTCCGTCTAAGTTGTAGATAATTACTTCAGATGTGTCTGCAGGTTGGGGTAGATTGATAAAAATGAACCCGCTTTTAGTTGGATTTGGATATACCCTTGCCATATTATTTAATAAAAATGTTTCTTCGTAAACCCCTTGACAATTCTTATCTGTTGACACTATTAATTTGTTAACTTCATCTCGCAGTGGAATCTCAATTGTTGATTGTTGGGTTTCGAAGGTTTGATTGTTTAGTTGAATAGTATAGCGTTTTCCTCCTGAAAGATTCAGTTTTACTGTTTTTGCTGAGGTATCCAAACGAGCACTAACACTTAGGGGTGTAGGTTCTACTATAACTACATCAAAACAATATTCTTGATTAGGCAATTCATCAATAGTGATACAGACGGAATATGTGCCAGCTTGCAAATTATTTACCGCAGTTTGATTATTAAAACGTCTATTTTCATTCAGACCATTACCTGAAATAAAAGCATTATAGGTGTAGGAGGTATTTTTTACCGAGATTGATATACTCCCATTATTACTATTTAAGCAACTTTCTCCTGTACTTTTAACCAAAAAGTTATCGGATGGTATCCCATCTGCAGCTTCTCGTTCACCTTGAGTATACCAAATACCCCATTTACCATTATTGATTATAGGTTGTGGGCTGCCATCAGGAGAAATCCGATCAGCTTGTATGTTAATAGAAGCGATAATGGGGGTGCCCGAGGTGTCCTCACCATCAAAAATAAGCTGACGGTCGTTTACCGCGTAGTTAGGAAATCCAAGCGTTAGGTTATTCCATATAGTTTGTACCTCGTTCCTTTCGATATCAGCGGTAAGCACTAAATATTCATTGGTATTCGCATTAAAAAAATCAAAAGCTAGAATATTGTTAGATGTTTTTGACAATGAGGGGTTACCAATGCTTACTCCGTCAGGCAAATTGGTAAATAGTTTTTGAATAGTCCCATCCCCATAATCATCGCTATTATTATCCCATGCTTTGAGTACACCAACATCCCAATAGTCAATGATACTTCCATTGATATTGGTGACTCGATTGAATGCATCATAAATAAGATATTCCCCGGTGTAATCCCATTCTAAAGCATCGGGATAGAGTACTTCACCTGTTGTATTTCCTTCAGTTGATGTAGTTGGATTGTATAGTTGAAATTCCCGATTGGTACCTCCTTCTAAATCTAAGATAAAAATGCTATTACGTTGTTCTTTTAAGGTAACGGCTAGTCGGTTTCCATCTTTTGAAACGGCAATAGCCCCCCATAAGGGTTCACCAGACACTTCAGTTTCCTGTGGATTATTAGGATCGAGGGTTATAAAATTTATGGTGTTGTTTGAGGTAACAAAAAGTGCAGCTAGACCATCATCTCGTACAGTTGGCTTTCTAAATAATCCGGTTGATGATATAGGAGTGAAGTTTTGGGCGTTTTCATCGGTTATGAATAAGGTATTCGTTGCGTTTGTCTCACTAGCCGCTACCAAAATGAATTGTTCACCAATAAGGGGCGGTAAGTCCTCGTCGGTATCTGTTGGATTTCCATCGGTAATACCGACGGTATCGAACGCAGCTATAGCTGCATTTACTTCGGGGCTATTATTGCCATGTAAGTCCGTTGCTGATTGAATAATCGACAACCTTAAATCAATAAATTGAGATGAAACGGTTAAATACCGAGTTAATGCTCGGTAGTAAATCTGTTCGGCTTTGCTTTTTCCAATGTCTGTTGCTATTAAGTAATAAGCACGGTTAACAATTCCACTATTAATATGGACACCTCCGTTGTTTTCTGTTCCGGTGTAGAACTCATTCATATCCTTAGGTTGCCACCCTGGATCACCTAATTGGTTTCCGCCGTTATTTGGGTTTTGCATATTTCTAAGTGCCCCTCCAACAAAAACCTGTGGGTTTACTACATCTTCCCCAATTAACCAATCGTCACGATCAATCATTGCGCCAAAAATATCAGCAAACGATTCATTAATAGATCCTGATTGACCTTGATATTCTAAGTTTGCTGTATTCTGAATGACACCATGTGACATCTCATGTCCACCAACATCTAATCCACCTGCAAGGGGGGCAAAAGCTGTTCCCCCATTACCGTAAAACATGGCGCGACCATTCCAAAATGCATTTTGCAATGAACTGCCATCATCATCTGCCACGTTAATAAATGAAATAATAGTGCCACCTTGACCATTGATGGAGTTTCTATTATGTGTATTTCTGAAGTATTCATACGATACATCAGCATTATATTGTGCTGAGATTGCGGTAGGATTGTTCCAATTATTACTATTATTAGTTACCCTATAAATTGGGGTATCTTGAGCTAAAGGTTCATTTCGGAGGTCAAGTGTCATTAATACGCCATTACCATTATCGGGAAGATTGGCTGTGTTACCATCAAACATGGGTTTTGAAGTATCTACCATGACTTGAGTACCATTAGTTTCGTATGTGCCAACCTGTCTTGTAACACCATTTAAATCTTGCCCACTTCCTACAGTTGGAGGTCGATAGGGATGAACTTTGTTATGTATTTCATGTGAATGATGATTGTGTATGGTACAAGTGGCATGTACCTTATCTAATATTTCACCGGTTTTTCCATCAACATAATAAATCCAACGATCTTTGTAATTAGAATACGCCTCTACCTGATAAGCTACATGCAACTTTCCTGATGGTCCTTTATAAATAATAGGCTCGGGTTTGAATGCCTGTTCGGTCATTAAATGGCCGTTCTCGATCCTTGCTATTTTGCTAATGACAGTTCCAATATCCTTTTCAACAATTTGCAATGCCTTATTTTCATTAAGCTCAAAGTTTGTGTTTACCTCTGTGATATTCGGAATACTATGTCCGTTGAATAGCACTACTTGATTATTGGTATTTAAGTGCACAATTACTTGCTGTCCGAAAACCTTGATCCCTTGATGATATTGTTGATATTTTAAATGTGTTGCTCCATTTTTATCCTGTTCAAGATTTACTAGCTCAAAACTGTCATTATTTTTTAACTTGAGTATCGGCTTTAAATTATGTAGGTAAGTGCTGGCTATTTCGTGAGGTGTCCCTACATTTTTACTGCTGCTAACGGCAGTCTGCGGTTCGCTTTTAATAAAAATAGGCTGTCCGTTTTTTCCATAAACGATTCGTGCCTTTTTCGTTTTACCTTTCTGAATAACATTGAGTAAATCAGCAGTTAGGGTGAATGATGTATTCGTATTTTTTCGAACTGAAGTACGCTTACCTGGTGAACTTTTAGCAGCTTGATAATTGAAATTTTTAAACGTAGGATTGATTCCAGTATTGGGAATTGTTCGTTTTTTACTTAAAAACGGATTTTGCGCCTGAATACTACTTATAAATCCAAAAAGTATTAGGAGTATACATATAGATTTTTTCATCGGTTTATTGTTTAGGTATAAGTTGCATCAAATCGGTATGAAGTACTTTAATAACCTCAGGAACTTCCACGCCTTGCTTTCCCCAACTAATTCTACGTTGACTGCTATCTTGTTGTTTTTCTAAAAAGAAATAGTTGTTTCCAGGCTCGTTTAGGTTAATGTTTTTAAGATCGATCTTGTTAAATCGGTCGAATAACGATCGAGTACGATCTGCTGAAATTGAGTTAATTGCTTTAAAGTTCTGGCCTATGCTTTCTTTCAGCATTAAAACACCGTCGGTTGACAACACATAGGTAATTTGCTGACCAGTAAATCCACCTCCTTTTCCAAAAGCAATTCGCTGTCCGGGAAATTTTTTTGACAAAGAGCGATTTGATCCGCAAGCGAATAACATGATCGTTAGTAAACTATATACCGTGATATTTCTTACCATTTTTATTATGTATTTATGGTGTTGAAATAGGAGGGGAACATGATGATTCAAAGTTATTTAAAAGAGTACCTTCATAAAATACCGTAGATACTGTATTTTTTTCTACTGGTATTCCGGTATATTGCCGTAGACCCTTGCATGTCATTGACTATTAATACTATATTGTTGATTGTTATATTCACGTTATGTATAGAGTAGTTATCGGCGTTTTGTTGTTCTGGAGCTCTTTTTGCTTTGCTCAAAGACAAACAAAATCTGAAATTGATAGTGTGTATCGACTGTTAAAAACGGATATACCTGATACGACTAGAATACATTCTTTAGCCAGACTTTCTAGAGCTTTTAATGGTTTTGATTCGATCAAGACATTTCAATCTGCCAATGATGCCATTAAACTGGCTAGGGATATCGAATATGAGAAAGGTATTGCCCACGCTGAGATGGCTCTTGGTAATGCCTATTTGCATTATTATGACTTTGAAAATACCGAGCTACATTTATCTGAAGCGACAAAAATTGCAGAGCGATTAGTGAAGGAAGAATCGTCAAAACTCATTTTGGACATACTGCAAAATTCAAAGTATAACCTTGCTGTTTCCGCCATGATACAGGGTAAGGCTCAACTTGGGGTTGAATTAACGAAAGAGGTGATACCCATAGCAGAACAATTAAAAGATTCACTCACCTTAGGTGTTATTCATCAAAATCTAGGTACGTATCATTTGAATTCTGAGCAACAGAGTTTAGCCATTGAATATTATCAGAAGGCACTGGCATTTTATAATCCGAAAGAACACCTTGATGAGGTGATAGCAACTAATAACTCATTAAGCTTAATCTTTTACAACCTAGATTCTATTGATCAAATGCGCCATAAGTTGGACGTAACGGAACAATTGTTAAGGACATATCCCCAATCTCCCAGTACGTGGTCATATTATAAAAATGAGGCCCTATACAATACAAAAAAAGGAGACTATAACAAAGCGTTGGAATTTTTAGATAAATCAAAAGCTCTTGTGCAAGAGTCAGGTCAATCTAGAGCGCTAGCCTTAATTTATCAAAGCTATGCTTTTGTTTATGAGGATATGGGCAATTACCAGAAAGCGATTAATAGTATCAATACGTTTATTGAGATGTCAAAAAAGTACAATTCTCCGGTAAATGTGAGTAAAGGTCTGGTAAGAAGATCAAAGTTTCATGAAAAAACAAACAATTTTCAATCAGCCTATAATGACTACAAAAGGTCTATTGAATTACGAGATAGTCTAGAAATTTCTAAAACAACAGCCCGTGTTAAAGATGTTGAGTTGAAGTATGAGACGGAAAAAAAAGAAAATGAAATTCTGCAACTACAGAATTCAAATACTGAAAAAGCACTAGCCCTTGAAAAAAGGAAATCTCAAGCTTATTTATATGGTATCATCATTGGTATTTTAGCCGTTGGACTATTATTTGGCTCGCTATGGTATCGAAATAAAATGAAACAACAACAAAAAAAAGAGCGTATGCATGAGCAAGAGCTTTTAGCGCTAAAGCACGAACAAGAAGCTAATGTATATGCCGCCATGATCGAAGGCCAGGAAAAAGAAAGAAAGCGATTAGCGATTGATCTACACGATGGATTAGGAGGGCGATTATCGGGAATTAGCCTGAACTTATCAAAACTGGACAAAGATAAGCCGGTTAACTATCCTAAAAGAGAGTTGCAAAAAGTTATTAAAGACCTTGATAAATCGCTTGTTGAATTAAGAGGAATAGCCAGGAATATGATGCCTGAAACGCTGTTGAAATTCGGTTTAGAAGCTGCTTTAAAAGACTATTGTAGTAGTATGAAAAACCATCAAACTGCTATTTCGGTGCAGTTTTATGGAAAGGAAGATGATATTGAAATCAGTCAAAAAGTAACCATCTATCGGGTTATTCAAGAATTAATTAATAATGCCGTCAAACATGCAAAGGCGAGTCAAATATTAGTTCAGTTTATGCGTGAAAATGATCAAGTCGATATCACCGTTGAAGATAATGGGATCGGTATGAGTGATGAAATGATAAAAGTCGGCGCAGACGGTATGGGACTGGCGAATCTTAGAACTCGCGTAGCTTTTTTAAAAGGGAATCTGGAATTTAATTGTGAAGCTAATGAAGGTACAACGGTCAATATCAATTTAAACATCAACGCAGCTTAAACACACAACCTTAGATAACCATGAAAAACATTGTATTTTTTTGTTTATTACTGTCCACTTTTGCTAGTAAAGCCCAAAGAGCATCTGACTTAAAAATCGATAGTTTACAAAATGAACTTAAGCAAGAAATTGCCGATACTACGCGTATACATAGCCTTGCAAGATTAGGGCAGGCCTATGAGGGTATTGATTCCATTCAATCTTTTAAAAATGCATTTGAAGCATTAAAATTAGCTGAAAGTATCAATTATGAAAGAGGAATCGCTCATGCAAAAATGGCTATTGGAAATGCGTACATGGACTATTACGATTTAGATAAAGCGATGCAATATCTAAAGGAAGCCATTGAGATCGGAGAACGTGTGTGGCACGAAAACCCTTCGGTAGAAAATACCAAATTACTTGCTACATCAAAATACAATCTGGCGGTAAATTATATGAATACCAACCGCCATGAGGAAGAAACTAAGTTGGTGGAAGAAGTGATTCCTATGGTTCAACAATTGAGGGATACCGCTTTTTTGGCAAATATCCATAACAATTTAGGGATCACCTATATGAATTTGGCGCAATACCCACAAGCATTAAGTAACCTCATAAAATCAGAGAATCTTTTTAGTAAAACAACCGACACCAAAAAGGCAATTTTTAATAAGTTGATATTTGTCAATTTGTATTACAATATGGATTCTATCGAGGCGATTCCTCAAAAATTAAAGGAGGCTAGAATGCTGTTAGAGATTACTCCACAGTCGACTGATTGGCATTTGTATCATACCCAAAAGGGACTATATCATCTTAAGAAAAAAGAATATAACAATGCGATTGCTGAGTATGATCAATCCATGCAACTGCTAAAAGAAAATAAACTTCATGTTAACGTAGCACCATTGTTGCAAAACTATGCCAAAGTCTATGAATTATCTGGTCGTTATAAAAAAGCCATTGAGTACATGAATCGGTATATCGAAGATGCTGAATCCAACAGTAAATTAATTAATACATTTCAAGGGTATTATAAGCGCTCTCAGTATGAAGCGGCCTCCAATAATTATGAAAACGCATATAATGATTTACTGTTTGCCATTGATGTATACGATAGTATCGAAGTGCAAAAATCAGTAAGACAGTTAAACGAATTTGAGCTCAAATATGAAACTGCTAAAAAAGAAAAAGAAATATTATCCCTTCAAAAGGAGAATAGTGAAAAAGCACTAGCGCTAGAAAAAAGAAAATCACAGACGTACTTGTACGGAATTATAATAGCTGTATTAGCCTTTGTCCTGTTTTTAGGGTACCTGGGTTATCGATCAAAATTAAAACAACAACGTCGTAAGGAACGTAAATATGAGCAAGAAATGGTTGCTTTAAAACACAAACAAGAAGCTAACATTTATTCGGCTATGATCGAAGGCCAGGAGAAAGAACGAAAAAGACTGGCGATCGATTTGCATGATGGGCTAGGAGGTCGTTTATCTGGGATTAGTTTAAATTTATCAAAACTTGATAAAGATGAACCAAATAACTATCCAAAGAAAGCGCTACAAAAGGTAATCAAAGATCTTGATACATCACTTTCAGAGCTGCGAAGTATTGCCCGTAATATGATGCCTGAAACCTTAATGAAATTTGGTTTAGAAGCAGCCTTAAAAGATTATTGCAGTAGTATGAATAATGCCCAAACTACGACTACCTTGCAATTTTATGGTGAGGAAAACGATATTGAAATCGGTCAAAAAGTTACCATATATCGGGTAATACAAGAATTGATTAATAATGCAATAAAACATGCAAAAGCAAGTGAAATTTTAGTGCAGTTTATACGTGAAAATGATCAAATTGATATAACCGTTGAAGATAATGGTGTGGGTATGAGTGAAGAGGTTATTGAAATTGGCACTGATGGGATGGGATTGACTAATCTTCGAACACGAGTTGCATATTTAAAAGGGAATTTAGAATTTCATTCAGAATTAAATGAAGGAACCACAGTTAACGTTAACCTAAATATCAATGCAGCCTAACCCAATTGAAGTTTTAATTATTGATGATCATCCAATGGTCATTGAAGGTCTTAAGATGCTGTTACAAGATGATGACCAAGTAGAGGTATCAGGGTATGTGACAACGGGTAATGATGCGCTTGAGTTTTTAAAATCAAATAAAGCAGATGTGGTTTTACTTGATGTGAACCTACCGGATATTAATGGAGTTGAAATGGTTGGATTGATATTAGAATTACAAGCCACCATCAAAATACTTGGATTGAGTACCTATAGCGAACCTAGCATTATCAATCAAATGATTAAAAATGGCGTTAAGGGGTATTTGTTGAAAAATGCGACGGCTAAGGAACTAGTCGATGCAATTACCACAGTACACACAGGGGGATTTTATTTTGGCGCTGAGGTGCAAAAAATTCTAGCAGAGAATGTTGCTCAGGAAAAAGAGATGCCAAAATTAACACGACGAGAAAAACACATTCTTCAGTTAATCGCTGATGGAAAAACCACGAATCAAATTGCCGAGCAACTTTTTATAAGTCCACTAACCGTAGAAACGCACCGACGAAATTTGATGCAAAAAATGAAAGTATCAAATGCTGCGGCATTGGTAAAAATTGCAGTAGAGAAAATGCTTATTTAGCAAATAGCTGATCCATATCTTTAAAAGCTTTAAACTCTAAAGCATTACCTGCAGGGTCTTTGAAGAACATGGTGGCTTGTTCACCAATTTGACCTTCAAACCTAATATATGGTTCAATAATAAACTCAATATTTTTCGATTTCAAGTCAGCTGAGAATGTTTGAAAAGTTTCCCAAGGTAACACCACCCCATAATGAGGTACTGGTACCGCTTTACCATCCACTGCATTATGAATTGTCTCTCCGATATCTTCCTTTGCTTTATAATGAATGACAAGTTGGTGTCCAAAAAAATTAAAATCAACCCAATGATCGCTGCTTCTGCCTTCTTCACAACCCAATACTTCTTTGTAAAAGGTTCGGCATTCAGCTAAATTATGAACGGGTATCGCTATGTGGAATGGTGATACTGCTGACATGGTTAAAAGCATTTATTCGTTACTCAAATATCGAACTTATAATCCTCTTTAAACACTAATTTATTGCACTTTAACACAACTAATTTTCCAAGTTGGAAAAACAAAGGTTTCTCCTTCATTAACCCATTCTCCTTTCCATTTATAACCTTTTTCATTAATGTCATGAAAAGTCAATCGACTATAGCCATCCATTCCATTTGGTGCTTTCTGTTTCCTGTATAAAATTATATTGCCATTTTCTTTCTTAACACCTTCCCACGATGGTAAATTAGCAGGCGTTGATCCTGATGAATAATAATGTACATTCCATTTCAGACTATCCTTACTAAATTGTCTAATACTACCTGAGTGAATACCATCCTCCTTTAAAGTTTCATCTTGAATTGCGGTACCATTCATAATGTATTTAAACGTCCATATCATTTTTACAGGTTTGGCCCATGTTTGGTCGCGATTTCGTTTTTCAGATTTGCATTCACATCTACCAATTAACTGTTGAAAATCTGCTACTTGCTTTGGGGCATTAGGATTAAGTTTCCCGAATGGAAATTGTTCGTTTGCTTCAAATTCATATGAATTCTGCCCATCAATAGTAAAACACGTAAATATGAAAATAATGATTAGAAAACTCTTCATTACCTATCTTTTAATTGGTTAGTAAAGTAAAAGGTAATGAACCTAAACAAGTGATGATTATCAATTATGAAATTCTTAACATGACTTAGTGAATCTTACTACTACCGGAGACTAGCCTGTTAATTTCAGCCAGTTCTTTCTCAGTGAGTTCTCGCCATTTACCGATTGGTACATCAAGTTTCACGTTCATAATGCGAATGCGCTTTAATTTTGTTACGCCGTAGCCCAAATACTCGGCCATGCGACGTATTTGCCTATTTAAGCCTTGCGTAAGTACAATTCTGAAAACAAACTTGCTCACTTGAGAAACCTCGCATTTTCTTGTAACTGTGTCCAAAATAGGAACGCCATTTCCCATTTTTTTTATGAAGTCAGCGGTAATAGGACGATCGACTGAAACAATATATTCTTTTTCGTGGTTGTTTCGGGCCCGCAATATTTTGTTTACAATATCACCATCATTAGTTAGAAAAATGAGCCCTTCGCTTGGTTTATCAAGTCTTCCTATGGGAAAAATTCGAGTTGGATAGTTGATGTAGTCAATAATGTTATTTTTTTCTACTCGGGTATCAGTAGTACAAACAATCCCTATAGGTTTATTAAATGCCAGATACACCTTCTTATCTTGGTCTTGCTTTCCTACTTGTTTGCCATCAACTTTTACCACATCACCAGAAGAAACTTTGGTGCCCATTTCTGGTTTTTTACCATTAATGGTAATGCGTCCTTGATCAATTAGCTTATCAGCAGCTCGTCTGGAACAGTATCCAATCTCACTTAGGTATTTGTTAATGCGTGTTTGTTTTTCTTCTGACATGGGGCAAAGATATACTTATCTTTTCTTTTAAAATTAAGAAGTTAAGCCCCCTTAACGAAGTCATAAATATATTTAGCAACTTCAATTGTATTGACAGAATGCCCCAAATGCTCTGTAGCTATAAACTGAGCATTTGTAATGCTGTTTGCTATTGCAACCCCTTCTTCGTACGCTATTACATCATCGTACTTATCGTGAATAATAAGTGTGTCAAGCTCAAAAGAGGCGGCAAAATTAGCAGCCGAAAATTCGTAAGGATCAAAATTGTATTGCTGGCGGATATAAGAATAGATGGCCTGCATCATTTTATCATTAAACCCAATAATGTTTTGATAGTTATCCATCAGGTGGGTAAACTCTGATGGTGCTGCAATCGATACAATTTTTTCCAAACCCGCAAACTGATATTTGTAGTAAGCGTAGATAGCACTCATTCCTCCAACCGAATGTCCGATGATGACGTTTGGCTTGTAAAAGGCGACTACTGTTTTAATACATTCTGCATATAAAATACCATCAAAACGAGCGCCGGTTGATTGACCATGTGCTGGTCCGTCAAAAGCAACGATAGAGTATCCCGTTTCCTTTAGTTTTAAAATAGTCTCTTTCCAACGACCTGAGTTACTTTCCCAGCCATGTACCAAAAGAATGGTCTTTTCTCTACCTGGCCATAGATAACTATTGAGATTTAGTTCTTTATGTTGAATTGGTTGTTTAGTTGCTGATGATAAAAAGTCATTTTGCTCTTTGTTAAGTTTTCCAGCTCTTGGCGTAGTATAAAGCTTCATTGCAGTTTTGGCCGCAAATGTTGGGAAAACATAAACGATGTTGTTAAGGTAGGTGCGATAAAATAAAATAAGTAGGTTTTTAATCATAAGCTACCTTAATTATTCAGCTTCTCTGTTAACAGAATCAATTGAAAAAGCAGGTTTGCAAATAGCGATATATTCACATTCTGAATTGAATGGGTTTGAGTATTGCACTCTGGTATTCTTTTCTATTTTTATCGATTGTCCCGCCTCTAAAACAACCGTTTCATTTTCAATAATGAATTGCTTTTTACCTTTTATAATATAGGTATATTCATCAAACTCTGGTGTTTGAAAAGGTTCACTCCATCCGGCAGGTGCAATCATGTGAGCAATACTGATGTCACTGTTTCCATCGGTAGCGAGTCCCCAGTGTTCTTCAATTAATTTACCGTCAGTTGTAGGAACAATAAAAGGTGTCTTCTGTATGTGAAATTTTTTACTCATAAAACTACCAACCCAACATAAAATATTTAAACTTTGCAGTATCTGGTATTTGTACTTCCTCTATTTTAATACTTGAATCATAGCGGAGGTTAGCGGGTAATTCCTTTTTGTCGATGGTTATAAATGCATCTATTTCGTTAACAAAAACCACGACTGAATTGATGCTATTTTGAATGCTTGAAATAGTATAGTTATCCCGTATATCTTTAAATGTGCTCTCAACACTTAGCCCTTTTTCGGTTTTAAATCGGGGATCAATCACCCGTATAGTTTCAATAGGCTTTAAGCTGTCTTTAGATGCAGGAGTAGCGGTAAACAAATGACTTCCTCCTTTTTCATAGATCAAAAATGAATCACCCCCAACATATACAATATCATCTTTACTGCTTCTAGTTACTACAGAATCAGCAGCGAATAAAGAATCTAACTGTGATGCGTAATTGAGGTTTGTTAAATCTCCTATTTTGCCCTTCGCGATTAAAAAACGACTATCATTTTTGGCACAACTTGTTATAGCAAAAATAATGGTGCATAAAGTAAAGGCTTTGACAAGTGATTGCATGTAATTAGGTTTGTTTAGTTCTAAAAATATTTAAGCCTACAAAACTATAGTATCTTACTAAGATTAAATAACCTTTTTTAAGATTCCGAAGACACTTCGAATAAATGTAGCGCTTGTTAATACTTTTACCACCGGATTCATAGCAGTGCTGCGTCGTCTACTACTACTACGGCTTCTTTTCTTTTCTTCTTTTTCTTTGGCAACACGTTCTTCTTCTTTCGCTTTTACTTCTTCGGCCTTTTTTATTTTCTTATCCAATAGTTCGTAAGCGCTCTCCCGATCAATATCCTCATTATATTTTTTGATAAGTTTCGATTTGCTTAACAAGTCTTTTAGTTCACTGTCAGTCAAAATATCCATACGACTCATCGGAGCCCGAAGCATAGTAGCCGCAAGTGGAGTAGGGCGCCCCTTTTCATCTAAGGCTGATATTAACGCCTCACCAATACCTAAAGAAGTTAATACTTCTGCGGTATCGTAATAATCAGTATCTGGATAATTTTGCGCAGTCAATTTGATTGCTTTTCGATCTTTTGCAGTAAAAGCCCTAAGCGCATGCTGTACTTTTAGTCCTAATTGACTTAGTACTGCTTCGGGAACATCAGTTGGGTTTTGCGTCACGAAATACAAACCAATTCCTTTTGACCGTATTAATTTAACAATACTTTCTATTTGAGACAGCAATGCCTTTGAAGCCTCGTTAAAAATGAGATGCGCTTCATCAATAAACAAGATTAGTTCAGGTCTACCACTATCCCCTTGCTCTGGAAAAGTTTCGTAGATCTCAGCTAATAGGCTTAACATAAAAGTTGAAAATAGTTTGGGCTTATCTTGAATGTCAGTAAGTCTGATGATGTTGATATAACCCATTCCATTTTCATCAACTCGAACCAAATCTTCTACATCAAAAGAGGTTTCACCAAAAAACAAATCGGCTCCCTGTTGTTCTAGCTCAACTATTTTGCGCAAGATAGCACCTGTTGATGAGGTGGAGATACGACCATATAACTCGGCAATTTCCTTTTTACCCTCTCCTGTTGCGTATTGCAATACCTTTTTAAAATCTTTTAAATCTAATAGTGGTAGTTTATTATCATCACAGTATTTAAAGATAACCGCAATAATACCTGCTTGTGTTTCGGTAACGTCTAAAATTCTGGACAACAAAATAGGTCCAAATTCAGATACGGTAGCGCGTAAACGCACACCATTTTGTTCGGAAAGGGACATGATTTCTACAGGAAACTTTTTTGCATTAAAAGGCAATCCTATTTTTTCGTGACGTTCATCAATTTTGGGATGACCAGGGCTTGGTTGCGCAATACCACTTAAATCACCTTTTATATCCATTAGTAAAACCGGTATTCCCTTTTCCGATAGGTTTTCCGCAATTACCTGAAGTGTTTTTGTTTTACCTGTACCAGTCGCACCAGCGATAAGTCCATGACGGTTCATTGTTTTTAAGGGAACTTTTACATGGGCATTAGTTACTGTTTCACCATTTAACATGGCCGCTCCCATTGTAATATATTCACCTTTAAAAGTGTTACCGTTATTGATATAATCGAAAAATTCGTCCTTTCTGCTCATCGAATTAAATTTTGTTAAAAATAGCGATTCCCATGATAGTTATGAAGCTAGAAAGTTGAAATATTCATATATCGGTAAAGTGTAAAGATTGACGAGTAATGTTAATTATGACTAATCTTGGTTCTAAGATTTCTTCATTTCCACTACTTTTAAGATCGTTTAACAAAACCAAAAAAAATGAGATTTTCAGGACCTAGGCTAATAGCCATTAGCTTTTTATTACTTGTTTCATGCACAAATAACACAAATACGACTTTTCATGCCTCTCATGAAGAGCGTAAGAAAGATGCACCCTTTTCTGATGCAGTTCAGGTAGGAAACTTATTTTTCCTAGCGGGACAAGTAGGTATTGACGGCGCAACAAGAAAGCTGGTAGCTGGTGGTATACAGGCGGAAACCAGACAGGTTTGCGATAACATTGTGGAGGTGTTGGCACACCACCAAATGACTACTGATAATGTTGTAAAATGCACTGTTATTTTAGCCGACATTAAGGATTTTGCAGCATTTAATGAAGTTTACAAAGAGTATTTTCCTAACAAACCTGCTCGCACAACCTTTGCTGCTAGCGGCTTGGCGGTAGGAGCTAAGATTGAGATAGAATGCATTGCAGCTAGGTAGCAAAAAACTATCTTTGCGGCATGGTTACCGCTGAAACACATGAGTTAGTCAAAAAAGGGGAGATGCTCCCTTTGATGGAGGAGTTTTATACTATTCAAGGGGAAGGTTATTACAAAGGCACCGCAGCTTATTTTGTTAGAATCGGAGGTTGTGATGTTGGTTGCCATTGGTGCGATGTAAAGGAAAGTTGGAATGCAGACGTGCATCCGCCTACCTTAACTTCGCAAATTGTTGCTAACGCTTTGAAGTACAGTGATACCGTTGTGGTAACCGGAGGAGAGCCATTAACTTGGGATATGACCAAACTTACTCAAGGACTTAAAGAACGAGGAGCAAAAACTCATATTGAAACATCAGGGGCATATAAATTGACTGGTGTTTGGGATTGGATTTGTCTATCTCCCAAGAAGTTAAAACTTCCCACTAAAGAAGTATATGAAAATGCAAATGAATTAAAAGTCATCGTATACAATAAAAGTGATTTTGAATTTGCAGAAGAACAAGCAAGTAAGGTTTCAGAAGATTGTATTTTATACTTACAACCTGAATGGAGCAAGCGCGATAAAATGATTCCGATTATTGTGGATTATGTAATGAAACATCCTAAATGGAAGGTATCTTTGCAGACACATAAATATTTGAATATTCCTTAGATCAGCTTGAAGGTTAACAGCTAGAATTCAAGAGTTTTATATGTTGTCTTTCACTTTAACAACTATTTTCCACCGTTCGCTTGCAAATCAGCAATGCAAAGCGGGTCTAATTCTGGTATAGTGCTTCCCATCATGTTCATTGCTCCAGAGGTAAAGGTAATTTGAAAATTCATTAAGCAGTTCGGTACATCACAGTGTTGCCCATTTTCTTCATCTAAATGGTCTTCTACCATCGGGCTTCCCAAATCAACCAAACCCAATAGATGAGCGAATTCATGGTTTAATGTTGCGCTTTCAATTTGCGCGGTACTAACGCCATTATTGCTAGTTCCTAAGTCCTGAATTACCGACCCAAACAATACAAAACTCGTGTTTCTATATGCAGCGCCAAGGGTAAAACTATCTGGATCCGTGTCTTCTTCAGATTTTCTATTTGCCATGAAAAGATAAACAGCAATTTCATCTTCAGAATTGTAAATTTGCCGTTGGTCACGTTCAATATTAGCAATTTGCTGTAAAGAATAATCTTCATTTTGGGGTGCATCGATGGAGCGTTGTACAATTCTGATACCCCCAGGTTTATTTATGCGTGCGTTTAAAAAGGTAGTTAAATTTTGCACTGAACTTGGTCTTAGTTCGAATCCTCTAACCGATACAATTTCTAAAGCAAGACTAGTGTAGGTGGTATCACTTAAAAGGTCGTTTGCGGAATCACCCGTGGCTTGTAAGTTGGCTGTACGATCGATCATAGGATCGTTGCCACCATCATCTTCTTTACATGATGAAACTATTAACAGACTAAAAAGTGCAATACTTAAAAGGATTCTTTTTCCGATCATTTGATGATTCTTTTACTCGATAATCGATATTAAAATTCTCCGAGGCTTAGCTCGAAACCTAAATTATTTTCAATCATAAGCCTTATGGACTTGCTCATATGCAAGTTTACCAATGGCTATGAACTATAACTGTTAAATAATCGAATTATTTTAACATTGTTCTTAGTTGTAAAAATAAACGGATGCTTACGCAACCATTAAAGACAAATGCATCTTTAAGAAAACAATAACAGATGAAGAAGATTTTAGTGATCCTGTTTCTACTACTCATTTCTTGTAATAACGATGATGATTTTAATACCGATACTGTTGTTGGCACTTGGGAAATAACCGATAGGTTAGCTGACCCAGGAGATGGTAGTGGTGTTTTTAGACCACTTTCATCTGGAAAAAGACTTCAGTTTAATGCTGATGGAACCTTTTCCGTTACAAGGGGAACACTCTGTGGTATTGCAAATGACGAAAATGGAAATCAAACAGGAACTTACTCCTTAGAAGATAGTACTATTTCCATTTCATGCGAAGGTTTTCCTGAACAGTACGGTGTAGTATTTGAATTGATATCAGGTAGGCTAGTACTAAATTATTTATGTATTGAACCTTGCGCGGAACGCTACCGTAAAATAGGTGACTAATTTTAATTATCTAACATCAATTTGGCCAAATAATCATAGTGCTCACCTGCTTGTACCATTTCACAACTAAAGCCATTATAGCTTGCAGCACGTTGTAGCGTATTAAAATCTAGATACAACCAGTCAAAGGGCTCACCTACGGCGTCTTTATAATAGGTTCTAAATTGAAGCTCACCATAATATCCTTGACCAGCTTCTAAAAGTATACTACCATCTTCTTCTTGATCAAACATATAAATAAGATCACTACTATCTAACAGCACTTGACCATCAATTGTCAGTAGGTTTTTAAGTTGTTTGAATAGCGCATCAATTCCGGCAAGTGTTTGGCAAATACCCAATCCGTTCATTAACAATAAAATGGTATCGAACTTCTCATTTTTTATATTGAAAAAGTCCTGGTCAACAACGTTTTTTACTCCTCGCTTAATACAAGTTTCAATGGCACCTCTTGATATATCAATTGCTTTTACTTCTAAATTACGTTTTTCTTGAAGATATAAGCTATGACTACCCGCTCCACAGCCTACATCTAAAACTTTTCCATACGATAGGTCCAATGCTTTCTTTTCAATTAATGGCATCTCATGATAATCTCGAAACAAATATGGGATCGATAAGACATCTTTTTCTGAGATAGAAGTTTCTGTTATAATGTCTTCGGAATAATTTCCGTTGATATAATCGAGCATGGCCATGCCTAAAATATCCATAGTACTAAATGGTTAACTTTGTATAAAAAAAGAATGGACGAACTGTTGAAAGAACTTCCAGAGCGAGCCAAAGATAAGCATACTGAAAACAAGAAGTTTTTTACAAAGCTTAAAAAAAAGCCACCCAAAAAATTGGACTTCATCATGCAAGAATTACATGATGAAGAGTTTGAGCAAACAGATTGTTTAACATGTGCTAATTGCTGCAAAACTACCGGTCCGTTATTTACTGATAAAGATGTTAGTCGTATTGCCAAGCATTTTAAAATGAAGGATCATCAATTTGTAAGTCAGTTTTTACGTATAGATGAAGATAATGACTATGTGCTTCAGTCGGTTCCTTGTACATTTTTAGGTGCCGATAATTATTGTTCAATTTATAATGTTCGACCAAAGGCATGCAAAGAGTTTCCGCATACTGATAGGAAGAAATTTCAGCAAATAACCAACCTTACATTAAAAAACGTAGCCATTTGCCCAGCGGCTTTTAATATTGTTGAAAAGATGAAACAGCGATTGCTATAAATAAATTATATTGCTAAAAAAAGTAAAAACATGGAAGAGATTATTTCATATTTTGAGACCATTCCTTCTTCTCACCGAAGTATCATATTGGTTGGCGGAATTACATTTTTCTTTTTATTAGAGTATGCTGTCCCTTTATTTAAAATGAGGTACAAAAAGTTTAAACATGCTTGGACCAACATCTTTTTTACAATTACCACTATTCTCGTCAATTTTGTTTTGGCTTTTTTGCTTTTAAAAACAGCGGATTGGGTCGTGGCCACTGATTTTGGAATACTACAATGGTTACCTAATATGCCGCTCTGGGCTTATGTACTATTAGGTATCGCACTATTGGATTTGATAGGTGCATATACGGCTCATTGGGCCGAACATAGGATTAAGCCTTTGTGGATGTTTCATATTATTCATCATACCGATACCAATGTAGATACCACTACAGCCAACAGGCATCATCCTGGCGAAAGTGTCATTCGTTTTGCATTTACACTAGCCGGTGTTTTTATAGTGGGGGCACCTATCGGAGTGGTAATGCTGTACCAAAGTTTGTCAGTTGTTCTTTCTCAATTTAACCATGCGAATATCAAAATGCCAAAGTGGTTGGATACCGCAATTAGCTGGGTAATAGTGTCTCCCGATATGCATAAAGTGCATCATCACCATGTTATGCCATATACCGATACCAATTATGGTAATATTTTTTCCATTTGGGATCGATTATTTGGGACGTTTGCTAAAATGAATAATGAGGATATTGTGTACGGTGTAGATACGGTTCCAGATCCTAAAGAGAACGCAGAGATAGGCCCATTATTGAAAATCCCATTTCAAGGCTATAGAAAAGTCACAACCAGTGAATAAAAAGCTAGTCATTGTTGTACTACTGTTAAGTGCTTGTAGTCAACCTAAAAAATCATTAATGATTGATATACAGGGTCACCGTGGTTGTAGAGGATTATTACCTGAAAATACCATTCCAGCATTTAAAAGAGCGATCGATTTGGGTGTAACGACACTGGAACTTGATCTGGCTGTTTCTAAAGATCTTAAGCTTGTCGTTTCACATGAGCCTTTTATGAATCATGAAATTTCTACCGGACCTAGAGGGGAAGAAATTACGGAAGAAAATGAAAAGTCTTTCAATCTATATCATATGGATTATGCCGAGATTCAACAATTTGATGTTGGACTTAAAGTACACCCTCGATTTCCTGATCAACAAAAATTGAAGGTACATAAGCCGTTGTTATCAGAAGTTTTTGATGTAGCTGAAAAAAAGACTAAAAGCGCCATTTTATACAATATTGAAATAAAAAGCCTTCCTTCTTATGACGAGGTGTTTTCGCCTAAAGTGACAGAATTCGCAAGATTGTTGGTGGAGATGGTTCAAGAAAGAAGGCTTGTAGATCGGGTGACCATTCAATCTTTTGATATTCGTGCATTAGAAGTGGTTCATCAAATGAATCCCAAAATTAGTACTGCGTTATTGATAGATGAAAATGAAGCTATCGATCTAAAATTGAAACAGCTTTCCTTTAGGCCAAGGATAATTAGCCCTTACTTTGCTCTTCTTGATCAAGAAAATGTTGGTCATTACCAAAAAGAAGGTTATCAAATAATTCCATGGACGGCAAATGAGGAAGAAATCATGTGGCAGCTCATTAAACTAAAAGTTGATGGAATCATTACTGATTATCCAGATCGATTGATAAAACTGCTTAAAGATTAAACTACACATATCGTTTTCTAAAAGCACTGGGGTTTTCATTAGTCACCTTTTTAAAAATTCGATTATAATAAGACAAACTTTCAAAGCCGTTGCTGTAACAAGCGTCGCTTACACTTTTTCCAGACATTAAATATCGTTTAGATTGGCTAACTCTGTATCTATTTAGAAATGTAGTAAACGTGTATCCGGTTTCCTTTTTAAAATATCTACAGAATGCCTCTTTAGTCATGTTGCTAATAAGTGCAATCTCATTTAATTCAATTTTTTTATGGTAATTTTTATCTATAAAAGCGTAAATAGCTCGCATGCGATTTTGTTGCCGTTCACTGATTCTTCTCGTATATGGTCTTTCGTGTAGTAGGCTAAAAGAATCGGTTTCACTAAGTAATTGTAGTACTTCTAAAAGCTGAATGTACTGTTCAAATGGTTGTAATTGTTCAAAACCAAATAACTGCTCGCCTATTTTTTTCTTAAGTTGTCCGGCAAAAGCAAGACCATGTTGCGATCTTTCAAATAAACTTTTGATAGCGGAGAGTTCAGGAGATTTCTCTATGTGACGCTCAATAAAATCTCTTTTTAAATGAACAACAACTTTTCTATAGTCCGTTTTTAAGCCATAGTCAAAATTCAAATGGGGAATATTTGAGCCGATCAATACAAGATCACTTTTTTGATAAGTGCTTATGTGATCGCCTACGTGCCGAGGTCCGCTTTCGGCTTCTATATATACCAATTCATACTCTTCATGAAAATGCCAATAAAATAGATCGCTTAATCTCGGATTATATATCATTGAAAACGAGCGATTCGTTTTATTACTTATTGTTTCTAGTTGAATTTTCATAAGTATTACTAAATTAAGACAAAATGTGTCCATAAATCATCAAAATATCAATTTTGTACAATTATTGGTTAACTTCCGTAAACTATCACACCGTATTATGCTTCAACTTTGTAGTATTAATAATTAAAATTACTGGGTTATGAATGATGATAAAAAGACGATGGCGGCTACGATGGCTCCAAAAAATGAGCACACGGATATTCCTGGGAATCCGTCCACTGCAAAGAGTAGTAATGTGCAATTACGCAAAGAAGCTACATATGATTCATTACGTGTTTTAACGATAGATCAGTGGGAATTTTGGAAGGAAAACGGCTATGTAGTTGTGAAGAATGCTATACCAAAAACTCAAGCTCAAGCAACTGCTAATTTTCTGTGGGAGTTTGAAGACAAAAACCCTGAGGATAAAAGTACATGGTACACTGCGCCACGAGCTGAAATGCAAATGAAGGAGTTGGCAGGTACTGGAATGGTAGAGGTATATAATAACCAGCATTTGTGGAATAATCGCCAAGCACAGAAAGTTTATGATGCATTTGTTGATATTTGGGGTACGGAGAAACTTTGGGTGACCATTGACAGAGCGAACTTAAATTTCCCAATTAGACCCGGTTTTGAATATAAAGGTTTTATTCATTGGGACTATGATCCAGAAACGAAACCTCAGAATGTGCAAGGCGTTTTAGCATTGGCTGATCAAACTGATGAGAATATGGGGGGCTTTCAATGCATTCCTTGGTTGTTCAAAAATTATGATACTTGGAAGCTAACGCAACCTGATGATCGCGACCATTTTAAACCCGACGTATCTGATTTACAAGATAAGTTAGTAAAAGTGCCTTTAGAAGCCGGAGATCTTCTTATTTTTAATAGTGCTGAGCCGCATGGAATACGACCTAATTTATCTGAGGATAAGGTGCGAATTGCTCAATATATTGCTATGATGCCTGCTCAAGAAGATGATAAAGCGTTAAAAGAATGGCGCATTAATTCCTGGAAAAATAGAATAGCTCCCGAGGGATATGCGTTTCCCGGAGACCCAAGAAATTGGGAACAAACTAAATATGATACCGCTAAGCTTACAACACTTGGGGAGAAGTTATTAGGTTTGAGAAACTGGTAGTATAGATATTGAATGGATTTAAAACTAAAAGGAAAAACTGCATTTATTTCCGGATCGACCGCGGGTATTGGTTTTGCAACTGCAAAGGCTTTAGCTAAAGAAGGAGCCAATATTATAATTAATGGTAGAAGTAAAAATAGTGTTACTGATGCTGTGAAACGACTTGAAAAAGAAGTGCCAAGTGGTTTGGTTTCAGGTGTTGAAGCGGACTTTTCTTATAAGAAGGAAGTAGATAATCTTTTAAAGAAACTGCCTGAAGTTGATATTCTAATTAACAATGTAGGCATCTACAAATCACAAAGCTTTTTTGAAACTACAGATGATGACTGGCAACAGCAAATAGAAGTAAATGTAATGAGCGGCGTTAGCTTATCTAGGTATTTTCTACCAAAAATGCTGAAACAAAATTGGGGTAGAATCTTATTTATATCTAGCGAATGCGCGACCTTAGTGCCAGAAGATCTCATTGCGTATAGCACTAGTAAGGCTGCTATGTTAGCACTATCAAGAGGATTGGCCCAGTTAACAAAGGGTAGTGGTGTGACGGTAAATGCTATTGTTCCTGGATCGACATTAACAGAGGGTGCTGAAGAGTTTCTTAAGATGACTGCAGAGAAAGAGGGGAAGAGCAAAGACCTTGTTTCGGCCGACTTTTTTAAGAAAGTAAGAACGTCATCCTTATTACAACGATTTGCATCGGTAGATGAGGTTGCTAATACTATTGCTTATTATACCAGCCCATTGTCAGCTGCAACGAACGGAGCGGTAATTAAAGTTGATGGTGGCAGTATAGGAGGAATTTTATAAAACTATATTAAATGAAAAAGAATGTAATTATTAGATTATTTGCACTAGTCCTGGTAGGATCTTATTGGCTTTCGTGTAAGGAAACTAATCAACAAAAAAAAGAAATAGCATCAATTAAAGAAGAAGTTATGCCAGAGAAATTGCTACGCCATGTAGTACTTTTTAAATTTAAAGATGAAGCCCCGAAAGAGGAGGTTGAAAAGCTAAATGATATGTTTAATACATTACCTACTTCAATTCCGGAAATAAAAGATTTTGAATGGGGGCTGAATGACAGCCCTGAAGATTTTCACCAAGGATTTACACATTGTTATTTGGTGACTTTTTCTTCTGAAAAGGACAGAGATTCGGTATATGCACCACACCCTAAGCATCAAGAGTTTGTAGCTGCTTTACAACCACATTTAGAAAAAGTATTTGTTGTTGATTATTGGACCAACTGAGGTTTTGGTAGTTGTTTTAATCCTTTGCTATCATGGCTGCTCAAAAATACTCCCCAAAAGAATGCTATCATCAATCGGGGAGTTGGTATTGGTTGGTTTTTAAGATAGTAAAGCTCTTGGATACGTAATGTTGTTGCCACGCATTTACTTAATTGTTTTTAGCTGTTGTATGGCATGTTCATTTTCAGAATTTAATTCAAGACTTTTTTTGTAATTCTCAATCGCTTTATCTTTTAAACCCGCTTGTAACTGAAAGTCGGCAAGAAAGCTATAGGGATGCCACTCATTTGGGTAAGCTTGAACAATAAGTTTTAAAATGTCAATAGCCATATTTACTTGCCCTTGTTCAGCATATTGCTGGGCAAATCTAAATGTATTTCTATCAGAGATTTTATTGTCCAGCTTTGTAAGTAGTTTACGTGCTTCTTCAAAGCCTTTTTCCTTATAAGTTTTAACAACCGCTTCAGTATTTAAAAACTCTGTGGTTTCTGGAGTACTGCCAAAAAACTCTTTTCTAATGTTGGTTCTTAGCTGTGCCCAACCTTCCATCGGGCTTCTATTTGATAGTGTTATGATTATGAGCGAATCTCCCTTTACCATATCTAGTTCTCCTGACGTGCCTGGCGCTCCACCATTATGCCCATAAATCGCCTTGCCATTTAAATTTCTTAAACTCATGCCATAACCATATCCGTTGCCATAATGATCAATGGTCATTTGTGAAAATGATTCTTTGCTGATAAGCGTGTTATTTTTAAGCGCTAGTGCAAATTTGTGAAAATCATCTATCGTAAGATCGCCACCACCTGCAGAGCTTGATAATGATACTTTTGATGACATGCCGGAAGGGGCTAATATGTTCTTTGCGACATAAGAATTATGATCAGTTCCAGTAATTTTTTCAATAATCAAACCTAAAACAATATAACCGGCATTACTATAGCGCATTTGGTCGCCAGGGGTAAATTCTAAAGGGTCATTAACAAAAAATGGTAAGAAATCTTTTAAATTTTTTATGGAATCCTGATGTTGGTCAAACTCAGGCCCGAAGAAGTCACCGAGCCCAGAAGTATGAGAGAGTAGTTGCTTTACAGTGATTTTTTTTGCCTGTTCATTTGGGTAGTCCTTCAAGATATCCCCAATAGTTTGCTCAAGAGAAATTTGTTCTTTCTCTGCCAACTGCATGATGGCAATGGCGGTGAACATTTTACCCATGGATGCGATACCATATTTTGTATCTACTTTGTTAGGTTCCTTGGTTATCCCGTTTATCCCATATGCTTTTTTAAATAGAATTTCATCGCCATCTGCAATTAAAATTGAGCCGTGGTAGTTTTTACCTAAGTCAGTACTATCAAGAAGTTTTTTTACTGTTGATGTAGTTACAGAGTAAGGAGATTGCGATTTGCCGTTTGTTTTGCATGCAACTAAGCAAACAAAAAATAGCACTTTCATTAACTGTTTCATTTTTTTGATGTATTGATGATGATTTTATTTAATAATTTAAAAAGGTTCTGTACTTCTTCTTTGCTCATATTTTTTTGAGCAATAGCTCTGTTTTTTGAGATTATTGGGATTGCTTGTTCCAAAAGTATCTCACCTTTTTTAGTGATTTTGAGGTCCTTTTTTCTTCGGTCGTTTTTATTTTCTGCCCGTTCAATTAGATTTTCTCTTACCAATAATTCAATCATTCTGGTTATTGATGCTACATCCTTAAATAAAAGATTGGCTAGTTCAACTTGAGTGATGTCTGCTTGTCTTTTAATTTGAATCATCAAAAGGATTTGATTAATAGTTACGTTGTAGCCTAGCACATTTAAATTTCCTTGCGCCATAGTGCGATATTGCTTTATAGCTTTTTCAATTTGGTAAAAAATGGTTTCCGAAGGATCTTTAAATTGCATGGTTGATCAATTAATTGATACAAATATAATTGATATATCAAATAAATAATAAAAATTATATTTTTTTTATGAAATAGGGATTCTTAATGATTAAAAGAAAATAGTAGGTGCTCCTTTTGGTCGTCGTCGGGGGAGATGAATCCGACTTGTTGAAGGCCAATTTTTAAAAGTAAATTTTGAGACTTTATGTTGCCCGGTGTTGTAATACCCAAAATTTGTTCCATTCCCAGCGTTGATAGTCCATAGTTAACGATTTCTTGAGCTGCTTCAAACGCAAAGCCATTTCCTTCATATTTGGGTAAGATGGCAAAGCCAATGTCTGGATGGTTTAAGTAATCGCGTTTTACAAAGCCACAAATACCAACCGGGATATTATTTTCTTTTAACACAACCTTATATAAACCGAAACCAAAAGTGTTGTAGGAGTGAATAAGACTATTCTTAATGTAGTTTAATGCATCTTCTTCATTATTTATTCCTCTATCACCAATGAACTGAATCCAATTCGGGCTATTTAAAAGTTTATAAAAAAAGCTAGCATCCTTTTCAGTAGCTTTATCAAGGCTTAATCTTTCGGTTTGTAGTATACTCATTAATCCCAAACAAATCGCCAATTACCATCTTTTTGTCGTTTCCAAACAGTATGGAAAATACCTTTGTTTTCTTTTTTGTTTCCTAAAGAGTCTAATGAAGTAAAAACATAATCACCATATGTGTATGCTAAATCTCCGGATACACTGACATCAACAAAAGTAGGTTTCCAGGTCAATGTTTCGTTGGGTCTAACATCATTTTGATACCATTTAGCAATTGATTCTTTTCCCTTAATAACTTTTTTACCTCTTCGTATTACACCATCTTTTGCAGCATAATACTCAAAAGCTTTGACTAGGCCTTCTTTTTGTGCCATATCATTAAAGTCTTTTTCAACTTGTATGATTTCTTTCTTCCATTTTTCATCATTTTGGTAGCTATTGTTGCAACTCGTTAAAATTAGCAGTAACATTGCTAATACTTTAAAATGTTTCATAGCTTTTATTATCTGCTGGTTAGTCATGGTATCCTTTTTCAACTAGTCTTTTCGATATCCACCAATAGTTTCCAGCAGGATCGATAATCCCGGATTGCCTATCACCATAATCCATATCAGCTGGCATAAACTCAACTTTTGCACCATGCGATACGGCTCGATCGTGTATTTCATCTACATCATCAACATATAAGTAAAGCGCCGTTCTCATATTTAAGAACGATTCAGTTGCTTGACTGATCATGATACATGAATCTCCAATTTTTAATATACAATTTGAAATAACTCCGCTTTTCGGGTGTAACGACCTGCCGATTTCTTCAGCATAAAATACATGTTTTAAAAAATCGATTAGCTCTAGTGGATCCGCAGTAAATAAATATGAATTTACCGTATGGAATCCTTCAGGACGATAGGTGTTAAAAATCTCATTCATGATTAATCATATAGTAAGTACTTCTTTCTTATTTGCAAAAAGCGGTTAATATCTTCTTTCCATGTCTCACGAATTTCATCAGAAGTCATGCCAGTCTCAATTTGCTTACGTAATTGTTCGTTACCCGCATGTATAGTGAAGCCCCGATCTTTAAAAAACAAGCTTTTGTCAGTAGTGTTATTGTAAGCATCTATTACCCAGCTTAAATCAACCTCTGATAAATATGCAGAATTCGTCAAGTCTTTGCCATAACATACTCCACCTGAATGCTTGGGGTACTTCGATCCAAAATTAGGCCGCGGCCAATATTTAAAATCATATTTTGTACTATCTAAAAATGGTGCTCCATACCGTTGAAATTGAAATTCAGTACCACGACCAGCGTTGATATAAGTACCTTCAAAAAGTCCCAGGCTTGGATATAGGTTAATCGCTTTATCGTTTGGTAAGTTGGGAGACGGACGTATTACAAGGCTATATGGAGTTGCATGATTATAGTTCGCAACAGTAATTATTTCTATGTCACATTGCAAACCATTTTTCAGCCAACCTTCACCGTTAATCATCTGCGCATATTCACCAATCGTCATTCCATGAACTAATGGAATGGGATGTTTACCTAAAAAAGTACTATGTTCTTTTTCTAATGTTGGACCGTCTACGTAGTGTCCATTCGGATTCGGCCGATCAAAAATGAGAAGCTTTTTGTTTTGTTCAGCACAAGCCTCCATTACATAGTGCAGGGTTGATATATAGGTGTAAAATCGAACACCAACATCTTGTATGTCAAAAACGACAAGATCGAGATCTTCTAGTTGTTCTTTGGTAGGCTTTTTATGTTTTCCATGCAACGAAAAAATGGGTAGTTTGGTTTTTTTATCAATCCCATCTTCTACATCTTCCCCGGCATCGGCAGCACCGCGAAATCCATGTTCGGGAGCAAATACCTTAGTTATATCAATGTTTAATGTCAGTAATGAGTCAATCAAATGGGTATACCCATTATCTTTAAAAATAACAGAGGTCTGGTTGGCTACGATTCCAACGTGTTTTCCTTTCAATTTGTTTAGATAGATTTCTGTTTGGTTGGCCGCTGTTGTTGGCTTTTTTTGCACAGTGGCTTGCGGATGAGAAGTGGTATTGTTCCGTCCATTACTGCCACAGGATATTAATAAGAAAAGACAAGCTAAAAGCGTATTTTTGAAAAGTTGTAACACAGTTTAATCCGTTGAATTTAGAATATTTTATTGCCAAGCGAATAATAGGTAGCAAGCATTATAAAAGTAGCATATCAGGGCCGATTATAAAAATTGCGATTAGTGCTATTGCGTTAGGGCTAATTATGATGATGGTTGCCATCGCCGTTGGTGTTGGTTTACAGCAAAAAATAAGAGAGAAAGTTGCTGCTTTTAACGGTCATATACAGATCGTTAATTTTGATAATAATAATTCACAGAGTTCGATTAAACCTATTTCGACTAATCAAGAGTTTTACCCTGAGTTTAAAACTATTGATGGTATTAAACATATACAGGCTATAGCTACAAAAGCCGGAGTAATTAGGACAGAAACGACTTTTGAAGGAATTGTTTTAAAAGGAGTCGGACCGGAGTATCACTGGGGAAATTTCACAGAGTTTATTGTTGAAGGGAGGCATCCAAATGTCGATGGCGATAAGGAGAATAAAGAGGTGATGTTGTCATCCTATATGGCGAATCGACTTCAATTAAAAGTGGGAGATTCGTTTGGTTCATTCTTTCTTAGAGAAAATTCAGATATCCCAAACAAAAGAAACTTTACCATTGTTGGGTTATATGACAGCGGTTTTAAAGAGTTTGATGAGAAGTTTGTTTTTGCTGATATAAGGCATATTCAGCGTATGAATCGTTGGAAAGCAGATCAAGTGGGAAGTTTTGAGGTATTTATTAGTGATTTTTCTGAACTAAAAGAAAAAGGAAACGAAGTGTATGGTAGTATTTTATCTACCTTGAATACGACGACCATTGCTGATCAGTTTTTTACCATTTTTGAATGGCTTGCTATTTTCGATTTCAATATCATTATTATAATGGTCATCATGATATTAGTGGCGGGTATTAATATGATTACTGCCTTACTTGTTCTCATTTTAGAACGTACCCCGATGATTGGTATTTTCAAGGCAATGGGTATGCAAGATTGGAGTATTCGTAAGATTTTTCTATACAATGCTGGTTACTTAATTATTATGGGATTATTGTGGGGCAATATTATTGGGATAGGACTTTTATATCTACAAAAGAAATTCGGATTTATTAAGTTGGACCCCGCAAATTACTATGTTTCAGAAGCTCCTGTTTATATTGACGGTGGATACATCATTGCCTTAAATCTGGGGATTCTGGTTCTTTGTTTATTAATGCTCTTACTTCCATCAGTAATAATCGCAAAAATTAGTCCTGTAAAGGCCATTCGGTTTGACTAAAAAGCTTCTGCTAATGTGCTTCTTTATTGTAAAGATTACAAGTATCTTTGCAGCCTGAATATTGATACATGGAATACGCTAATAATATTTTGGAAACCATTGGCAATACGCCTATGGTTAAAATGAATAAACTGGTAGAAGAAGTTGATGCCTTAGTACTTGCAAAATATGAGACTTTTAACCCGGGCAATTCGGTTAAAGATCGCATGGCATTACAAATGATTGAAGATGCTGAAGCAGATGGGCGGTTGAAACCAGGAGGAACGATCATAGAAGGCACTTCCGGAAACACCGGAATGGGTTTGGCACTTGCAGCCATTATCAAAGGCTATAAAATGGTCTGTGTTATTAGCGATAAACAATCAAAAGAAAAAATGGATATTCTTCGAGCTGTAGGAAGCGAAGTGGTTGTTTGTCCTACGAATGTTGAGCCCGATGATCCGAGGTCATATTATTCTACTTCGAAGCGTTTAGCTGAAGAAACCCCAAATTCATGGTATGTAAATCAGTATGATAATCCTTCAAATGCTAAGGCACACTACCAAAGTACTGGACCCGAAATTTGGGAGCAAACGGATGGGAAAGTGACTCATTTTATTGTGGGAGTAGGAACAGGAGGTACTATTTCCGGAGTAGGTAAATATCTTAAAGAGCAAAATCCAAATGTGAAAGTTTGGGGAATTGACACGTATGGTTCAGTATTTAAGAAATATCATGAAACAGGAATCTTTGATGAAAATGAGATTTATCCGTATGTGACCGAAGGTATAGGAGAGGACATTCTTCCTGCCAATGTGAATTTTGATGTGATTGATGGGTTTACCAAGGTTACCGATAAAGATGCAGCTATTTACACACGCCGCTTGGCAAAAGAAGAGGGAATGTTTTTAGGTAATTCTGCTGGTGCTGCGATTAAGGGATTATTGCAGTTGAAAGAGCACTTTCAACCTGACGATGTGGTCGTTATTTTATTTCATGATCATGGAAGCCGATATGTAGGTAAAATGTTTAATGATGATTGGATGCGCGATCGAGGATTTTTAGAAGAAGAGGTTACCGTAGCCGTCGATTTAATAAAAGATCATAGTGATAAACCGCTAATTACAGTACGAACTGAGGAATTAGTGCAACATGCGATCGAGCGTATGCGTGAGTTTAAAATATCTCAGATTCCTGTTGAAGATCATGAAGGTTTTGTGGGGTCTCTTGATGAGTCAACACTCTTGCAGGCATATATAGAAAATCATGACATCGCTACAGTTGCGATTAAAGAGGTAATGCAAGATCCTTTTCCTATTGTAAAGGCTAATTCAACCATTGATAAAGTATCTAAGCTAATTACCAAAGAAAATCAAGCCGTTTTGGTTGATCTTGGTAACGGTAATCATCATATTATTACCAAGCACGATATTATTAGTGCGATCTAGCTTTAGGCTCGATTTCGAGTCAAATTGATTACTTTTAGTCTAAAATGAATTTGACATGAAATCGCTCAATTTTTTATTGCTGCTAGTAGTTTCTGCGTTAATCACACAACCTTTGTGTGCCCAAAAAAAGCTTTCTCGAAAAGAACGTAAGATTGTTAAAACAATCGAGCGCAATAACAATGATGCACTTCGGTTGCTCGAGAAAGTGGTCAACATAAATAGTGGTACTCAAAATTTAGCGGGTGTCAAAGAAGTTGGAATGGTGTTCCATAAGGAATTCACCGATATTGGTTTTGCGGCAAATTGGATTGATATGCCAGCAGAAATGAATCGAGCTGGACACCTCTTTGCAGAACATCAAGGAGATATCGGAAAGAAGATCTTGTTAATTGGGCATTTGGATACGGTTTTTGAAAAAGATAGTCCTTTTCAGCAGTTTGAAAAGATAAATGATAGTATAGCCAAAGGACCTGGAGCAAACGATATGAAAGGGGGTAATGTCATTATACTTTATGCATTAAAAGCGCTTCAAGAAAACAAATTGTTAAAGGATGCGCAGATCATTATAGCATTTACCGGAGATGAAGAAAGTACCGGAAAACCGCTAAGTATAAGTCGCAAGCCTTTAATAGATGCAGCAAAAAGAAGTGATATTGCATTAGGTTTTGAAACATCAACAGGTTATAATGATGCAACAACAGCTAGAAGAGGTAGTAGTGGATGGAAGGTGGAGGTATCTGGATTTCGAGCACATTCTGCAGGTGTTTTTAGCGAACGGGTTGGCGCCGGTGCCATTTTCGAAATGTCGCGAATCCTAAATGAATTTTATAATGAAGTAAAGGGTCCTGAATATTTAACATTCAACCCAGGTTTTATAATGGGAGGGACCGATGTATCTGTAGATTACAATGCGAGTAGGGGTAAAGTATTTGGTAAAAGCAATGTAGTAGCACAAAAAACTGTTGTTAAAGGCGGACTAAGATTTATATCAGAAGAACAAAAAGAGGAAGCCAGATCAAAAATGAGAGCAATCGTTTCCAAAAACTTACCTAACACAAGTGCCACTATCGACTTTACTGACAGTTATCCCGCTATGGGACCAACAAAGGGGAATGAAAAATTGTTAAGAGAACTAGATAAAGTGAGTAGAGATTTAGGACAAGGGCGTGTAAAAGCGTATGACCCTGGTGGAAGAGGAGCTGCGGACATTTCTTTCGTCGCTGAATACGTTGATTGTTTAGACGGACTCGGAACTATGGGAACTGGAGCCCACACACCGCAGGAAACGGTGAATTTAAATACTGTTGAAAGCCTTACTAAAAGGGCAGCCCTGTTAATTTATCGTTTAATAAATTTAGCGAACTAGCTTTTTAGCTTTGCAGGTTCTCCGTACAAGTCTTTTTTAAGTTTTCTAAATTTCTTAGTAAGCACATTATTTCTATATAACACATAGATTAATAATGCAATGGCAACTAACACTCCGCTACTAAGCAGAACGGTTATTTCTGTTGAGGATGCCACTTTAGCTGCCCGCTGGACAAATAAAGAAGGTTGAGGAGCTTCCGTTGCAGCGGGGCTGGACAATAATGTAGTAATTAAAGTAACTGCCTTGGCTTCAGCGATATAAGGTAGTGAAATACCAAATGCGCAGAGCAATTGTATGATGCGTTTCATAACAAGTAAGATTTTTGGTTGGGAATACAAATGTAAAACTAAAATCGTAAAAAAAAGTAGGAAAAATACTTCAAATTGTGTATTTCATCGAATTTAATTGCTTTTTGTGAGATTTTTATGCCAAAAACTTAGCGGTCCTAAATTTGTGTATTCGAAAAATATCGGATTAATTTACGCGAATAAACTGCACATAATCGTTATTTTTTGCGGCAATAATATATGACTTGCCATTAACCTTAATGGTTGCCATATCCTTGACATCTCCAGGGACGTAAAATCCGGATTTTAGCGTTGAAATTGGTTCGAACTTACCGTTGATCTTTCCTTTCAATAATAGGCCATTAGAAGCATCGTTTCTAGGAGTTTCAACTTCAGATGCATGAAGATTACCCGCTACTAAAATATCAAGTACATTATCGCCATCGTAATCGTCGATAAGGGTTTTATTAATTGATGAAATTTGTGCAAAACTTGGTAATTCATGCTGTATAAATCCATTCTCTGTATTCTCTAAATAGATACTGGCAAATGATTTTACCTGATAATGGAGTGACTTCTCAAGTTTGTCCTCTGAATAAATGTCATCCATTGTGGCTAACGAAAAAGATTCATAATCTTTGAATTTAGACTTAATTACCGGCATTTGTTGCGAGGTACATTCCCGACCTCTAACCGGAAATTTCTCACCATCATTATAATAACTTAAAACAATATCCTTCTTGTTATTTCCATCAAAATCATCAAAATAAATGTCAAAAGTTTCATCTTTTTGAGCTTTGTATTTGTAATTAAGTCCAAGATTGCCTACTACGTAATCATCGTCACCGTCATTGTCAAAATCAGCCTTTTCTATGGTAAACCACCAGCCGTTTGATGTTGATAAATTCATGTTGACAGTCTCATCCTCAAATACACCATTCTTATTTTTCAGAATGGTGATAGGCATCCATTCTCCAACAACTATTAAGTCAATATTGCCATCTTGATTGTAATCTGTCCATGTGGCATCAGTAACCATTCCTATTTTTGTAAGCATAGGGGCAATTTCCGGAGTTACATTTTTAAACCTAACATTTCCTTTTTCGCTTATGTTTTCTAATATATAGCTGTTTGCTGGAGAAGGATAATTGCCTGGAATAAGGCGGCCTCCAACAAAAAGATCAAGGTCTCCATCTTTATCATAATCATATGGCTTTACACGAGATCCACTGGTGATCATTTTAGGTAAGGCAGTAGTGGCTTTTTCAAACATACCTTTTCCGTTGTTTATATATAAACGATCTTGTAAATAATCAGAATCATGATCGAACTCATTACCGCCACTTACCATATAGATATCACGGTCACCATCACCATCGGCATCAAATAGTATAGTACCTAAGTCTTCATAGCCTTTATCCTTTTCCAACGCATTTATGGTCTGCAATTCAAATCCCTTTTCTTTTTGGAAATAGATAGCTGCGGTTTGATCTTTTGCTCCACCCACTATAAAGTCATCTTTTTGATCTCCATTAAGATCACCAACTGCGAGCCCAGGTCCGAACATAGAGGTACGATGTGGAAGCAGAATTTCATTGAGGAAATCATCAAAGTAATTTTCGACATGAAGATGTTTCGGTACTAAGAGGCTGTCATTAATAGTCGTGAATAGCGGTTTACGGTAATTAATTGATTCCCTTTTTTTTATGCTATTTGTATAGTCGAATGTAAGCGTGGTATTAATCGATGGTTTTGTTATCAGTTGAAAATTACCATCAGGCCAGACAATTTTAATAGAATCTACTTGTTTGGCTTGACCGAGCCCGAAATGTAACTGCGGAGCTACGGAAGATTGAAAACCTCTGGTAAGGGTTAGTTCTTGTAGCTGTGCTTGGTTATTTACAAACACATAGGCCTTAGCGCCCAATCCGTTTTTATTTTTTTCAGAACCATTTAATTTTACCGTAAGATGGTTGTTAGAATTTGCACTTTTATTTTCAAAAACTACCGCTTTATCATCTATATTATTAATGACAATTTCCAGGTCCCCATCATTATCGAGATCAGCATAAACAGCGCCGTTCGAAAATCCTTTAAAACTAATTCCCCAACGGTCGTTTGCTTTCTCGAAGCTTAGGTCTTTGTTATTTCTAAAGACGAAGTTGTCTATTTTTTCGGACGGAATGGCTAAACTTTTTGCTAAGAAGCTGTCTTTGGGTATTTTTCTGCCTTCAAGCGCCAAAAAGTAATCGCGATTATTGATTTCCCTTCTTGTGCCATTTGATACAAAAATATCTTTCCAGCCATCATTATCAAGATCAGCGAAAAGGGGACCCCAGCTCCAGTCTGTTGACGATACTCCGGAAAGACGTGAAATATTGCTAAAGTCGGGAAGGGAGTCATTAACCGCCCCATTATTTAATTGCAAACTGTTTTGCATGTATTGATAATGAAAACCTGAATTAACCGTACCCCAAAATAGGGCTGGGTTCATACTGGCCATATTTGCTTTTGCCCGACGGTTGTTTTTCGGGCTCATATCTACTTGAAAAATATCTGGAAGAAGGTCGTTGTTAAAATCAGCAATATCGACTCCCATGCCGTAGAAAGAGGTGTTTTTGGTTACTTTTTTTACGCTTTCCGAAAAGGTTCCGTCCTGATTGTTGATAAAGAAATAGTCAGGTGTACTAAAGTCATTAGACACGTAAATATCTGGCCAGCCATCACCATTGATGTCAGATATCGTTGCGCTTAATGAAAGCCCAAAATTGCGGATGCCTGATGTTCTAGTAACATTGGTAAATGTATTGCCATCATTTCTATACAATCTATCTGATTCAACATTTTTCAAATTTTGTTGCTTAAACCGATAAAAACTATTAGGAGCATTAAATGGGGTTGGTGGGTAATTCGCCACATACAGGTCCAAGTCACCATCTAGATCATAATCAAAAAAAGTGGCTTGAACACTGTTGCCAACATCGGCAATACCATATTCTTGTGATTTTTCTATAAAAGTATTGTCTCCATTGTTTATGAAAAGTTGATTTTTTTTATCCCCATCTTTACCTCCTACAGAACAATAAATATCCAGATAACCATCACCATTTATGTCTGCCATGGTAGATCCAGTATACCAACGTTTGTCACCCGATACTTTGGCGGTCTCTGTTATATCTTCAAATTTTAAATCCCCTTTGTTCAGGTATAGTTTATTTGAAACCATATTTCCGGTGAAAAAAAGGTCTATAAGTCCGTCATTATTGATATCCCCAGCGGAAACACCACCACCCATGTAGATATAGGCATAGGTAAAGTAGTTTATAGAATCATTTTCGGTAAGTGTATTCGTGAAATTGATTCCGGTAGTTTGTGCAGATAGTTTTTTAAATATTTTTTCATTATTCTGGTCGTCCTCTTCAATACACGAAGAAAAAACAAGAAAAAGGAACAATGAGAATAAACTAATTCTATTCATTTATGAGTAATACTTAATATAGACAAGATACTAATTAGGTAAAATATAATAGCTATAAAAAAGCGGGGTATTTGAAAAATACCCCGCTTAATATGTTAAATATTCTATGGGTTAAAAACCAGTATTTTGGTTCAAAACACCACCACTAAGGTCGATTGCGTTGATAGGAATAGGCAACATATCGTGTTTAGCTTCATAAGCATTTGGTTTACCGGCAAAAGAAGTTATTACTCTTCCTTCGTTCGTGAAATAGGTATTCATAACATCAACTCCGTTACCCCAACGTCTTAGGTCAAAAAGTCTATGCCCTTCCATTGCTAGCTCTAGTCTTCTTTCGAAGCGAACAGCTTTTCTAGCTTCTGTTTGATCTGCAAAAGCTGCATAAGGCTCTATTTGATAATTTGCTGCAGCACCACTTCCATCTAATGCTTGAACGGGAGTACTACCTTTTGCCCGATTACGAACTTGGTTAACATAATCTAATGCAAGTCCTAAGTCAGGAGCAGATTTTTCAACTGCTGCTTCAGCGGCCATTAGCAATACATCGGCGAAACGCATAATGTGGTAGTTAATACCAGAGTGTTGCTGTCCCCAAGCGCCAGTACCTTGATTCGCTCCTTCACCATTTTGATAAATGTTCTTTTTTGGTAAATACGGTCCAGAGATATCAGCGAAACTCGCTCTTATCCAATCTTTACCCACCATTCTCCCGTAACCATTGTAATCAATATCACGTCTTCCAACTGTATAATCTAATCTTGGATCTAAAGTTCCTGTATGTGCAGTGAAAGGAGTTGGAATTGGTTCATAGCCGTCTGGAACGGGATCTGGTGCGGGTTCAAAAGAATCCAATCCATAATCGTTGGTTACGTCGGTTTGATTAAAAGTGTCTAATAAAGGAAGACCACTACCATCAGTCTGAAAGGCATTAACTAAATCTTGAGTAGGCTGATAAAACCCGCAGCAAGATCCAAAAGGACCGCCTCCGGGAAAGTTCAACGTTCCACCTCTGTTTCCATTAAAGGATTGACCTGTATCTGCAGTAAATTGTATAGAAAAAACTGATTCACTACTGTTGTCGCCAGCAACCCTGAAGTTATCGGCATACTCACTAAGTAAAGAATAAGGTCCCATTGTAACAACTTCATTCAGTAGGGTAAATGCTTGATCCCATTCTGATTGAAATAAGTGGGCTTTACCTAAAAATGCTCGGGCGGTCCATGAGTTAGGTCTTCCTGGTTCTCCTTGGGAATCTGGCAAATTGTCAACAGCAAATTGAAAATCTGCTTCAATTTGATCCCAAATTGGCCCAGGATTAGGCTGATTAAATTCTACGTCAGAATAATTTTGCTCTGAAATGTATGGTACATTTCCATAAATCTTCTGAAGCTCCATATTAAAATGACCTCTCAAAAACCTTGCTTCTGCCAGCTTCGCTGATAAATCAACTCCTTCAATAGTGGCAATTAACGCAATAACAGCATTTGATCTGTTTACACCTGCGAACAGACCATTCCATTTTCCAAACACATAAGGATTGCTGCTTGTCCAGTCATAGGTTTCCAGTAAAAACAGATCCGCCTGATCTCCATCTGTACTTCCTTTGTGTGCATCATCTGCTAAAACATCAAACCACCAGTTGTCCCCAGAAACAGTCCAATCAGCAGCTCCCTGATTATTTCTAATCCCATCAAGGGCTGAGTAAGCGCCGGTAAGCAAGACGTTGACCCCTTGTTCATTTGCCAAATCGTCATCGCTTAATGCGCCAATAGCAGGTTGTTCAGTAAAGTCATCACTGCAAGCAAAGACCGCAATGAATGCTGTGAATAAATAAATTAATCTCTTTTTCATTTTTTAAAGTTTTAA
Organism: Spongiivirga sp. MCCC 1A20706; assembly: GCF_046524175.1. Lineage (NCBI taxonomy): Bacteria > Pseudomonadati > Bacteroidota > Flavobacteriia > Flavobacteriales > Flavobacteriaceae > Spongiivirga > Spongiivirga sp. MCCC 1A20706. The sequence goes on along the minus strand of NZ_JBEFZF010000003.1, from coordinate 279,896 downwards.
GTTAACACCAAGTGTTAATATTTGTGCGTTGGGATAAATATTGCTATCTACACCAAGTGTTAGGTTGTCTCCTGTTGCAATTTCAGGATTTAAACCTTGATAATCAGTTATAGTAAATAAATTAGTTCCCTGAATAAAGAAGCGTAAACTATCAAACCCTGCTTTTTCAACAATACTAGATGGTAGGGTGTACCCTATTTGTAAGTTTTTAAGTCTGAAGAAAGAGCCGTCTTCCACAAAATATGAATTTGGTTGCGTTTCACTATTTGTAATAGTTTGACTAAGTGCAGGTAGTGTTGCATTTGTGTTCGTGGGCGTCCAAGAATCGAGTACCCTAGCGCTTCTATTTCCATTAAAGAACGTAGGGAAATCAGTAAATATTTTTTCGTAATTATAAATATCGTTTCCTTGACTTCCTGTAAAAAAGGCTGAGATATCAAATCCTTTAAATGCTGCATTAAGGTTTAAACCATAAGTGAAATCAGGATGAGGCGACCCGATGAAAGTACGGTCATCATCATTGATGTTTCCATCATTATTAACGTCTCTATAGGTAAATCTTCCGTTACCATCAAATCCTGTTACTTCACGTCCATAGAAAAATGAAATGGGCTGTCCTACTTCAGTTCTAGTGATTGCTCCTCCTCTAAATCCTGAATTACCAACTTGAAAATCACTTATTAATTCGGTAACCTCATTTTTATATCTAGATAGATTTAATTGGACTCCATAAGAAAATCCAGAATCTGTCTGATCATTATAACCGATAGCGAGATCGAAACCAGTATTCTTTACTGACCCTAAATTAACTAAAGGAGCAGAAGCATCAATTGCAGTTGTACTAATTTGACTGAAATCTCTAGTAATAAGATCTTTCGTTTCAATATTGAAGAACTCAAGGCCTAACGATAATTTATCGGATAAAAAACCCATTTCAAATCCAACATTCGTAGTAACACTAGTTTCCCATCTCAAATCAGGATTACCTACTTGATTAAGTATTACACCAGTTGAAATGGAACTTCCATCGAAAGAATAATTAGCTAAAGTTTCGCTTAACAAAGATATATTGAAGGTAGGATTACCAACTGGTAGAGATTGGTTACCAAGTTCTCCATAGGAAGCCTTCACTTTTAGTCTACTTATGAACGAGTCTTGTGGGAAAAAGTCTTCTCCACTAACTAACCATCCACCACTAAATGAAGGAAAAACATCAGACTTATTCTCTCCAGAAAATCGTGAAGTTTCATCTCTTCTTAAAGTTGCAGTTGCAAAGTATTTACCCCCATATGAATAATTAGCAGTTCCGAAAATTGAAAATAAGGAGGTTGCGCCATCAAAGGCAAAGTCCACATTTGGAGTTCCGGTACCATTACTTAATAAATAAAATTCTGGGGTTTCAAAAATATAACCAGATCGACTTACACCATTTCCTTTACTACCATCCTCTACCGCTTCAATACCAATTAGAGCATTCAATGAATGTTCTCCAAAATTTTTATTGAAGTTAAGCGTGTTAGTCCAAGTCCAATTAAAATTACTGAAATTTTGTTCGAAAAGCGTATTGGTAGCTAATGGCTCAGAATGTTCAGGGTCTAAAGCTTGGAACCTTCTTACGTTTCTAGATTCAATATTTCCTGAAAAATTCGTTTTAAAAGTTAGTTCTTCCATAATCTTTGCAGAAAGATATACATCACCGAAAACTCTGAAAAGTTTATTGAAATTATCCTTACCTCTCAATAACTGAGCGACAGGACTTCTAGCATTACCTAAACCAGCAGCAGCAGCATATGTTCCAGCTAATGCACCATCATCATCTCTAACAGGAATTAACGGGCTACTTCTAAGAGCGCCGTTTATTTGATTACCATCAACAGTATTAGAAAAGGAACCGTTTAAATGTTGACCAATAGTAACGTAATCACCAATTTTAAACTCTGAGTTTACCTGAGTATTTACTTGTTTAAAGCCCGTTGTGATTTGAACACCTTCTCTATTGACAAATCCTGCAGACATGAAATACTTTCCAGTTTCATTACCATTTGATAATGACATAGAAACGTTTTGAGTAAGTGCATTTTGCAAAATTGCGTCTAACCAATTAGTTCCTCCTGGCGCCACAGTTGCACTTACCGGAACTCCATTTAATGTTCCTGGAACCACAGGGGTAGCTCCCGAACCATATTGTGGATGTGTTACGGTAGCACCATCGTTACGTAAACTTTCGAAAATCATCTCACCATGTTGCTGCGCGCTAAGAAGCTCTGGTAAATCTACTGCTTTTGAAAAACCGGTAAATGCATCAAAAGAAATCTTAGCTCCTTGTTGGTTGTAACTTCCACTTTTAGTAGTTACAATGACTACACCATTAGATGCTCTTGCACCATAAATTGCAGCAGCACCATCTTTAAGCACATTCATTTGTGCAATATCATTTGGATTTATACTATTAAGGATGGAAGGATTGTCAGTTTGTACACCATCTATAATAAATAAAGGATTAGTATTGTTACTAGTTCCAAATCCACGGATATTGATTTGTGGTGCAGCACCAGGATTACCGTTATTAATTACGGTTACACCTGTTACTCGACCCTCTAAAACTTCTGCAGCATTAGTAACTGGTAGTTTTACCGCTTCAGAAATATCGACAGAAGCGACAGACCCAGTGATATCACCTCTGGTTTGGGTACTATACCCAGTAACAACTACTTCACTTAATTGATTTTCAGCTTCGGCAAGTGTTACGTCAATTGTACTTTGACCATTTACTGGAATTTCTTGAGTGGCAAACCCAACATAACTAAATACTAGGGTTGCATCACTTGCTGCTGAAATTGTGTATTTACCATCAAAGTCTGTTTGAGTACCAGTTGTTGTTCCTTTAACAACAACGCTCGCCCCAGGTAAAGGAGCGCCATCAGAATCATAAACGGTACCAGAGATCGATTGCTGGGCAAAAGCTGATACCGATAAGAACAACATCAAAAAAACACTCAAGAGTGCTTTCTTAATACTGCTCCGTTCAGGAGGGCAGAGTTTGTTAAGTTGTAAATCGTTGGTTTTCTTCATAATAGAGTTGTTTGAAATAAATTATGGTTGTTTGAAAAAATTAACTATTCTTATGAGGTTTTTGCATTTTTGATCAACTTGTTTTGCACTTCTCATAAGGATTAATACTTAACACTAATTTAACCTAAAGATTGTCTACTCAATTAGTACTATTTTGTCATAATTATGTGGTATCCTAAACCTTTTTAAGAGTTTTTGTCTAACGTTGAATGGTGTGGATATGCCCAAAAGGCTTTAAAAAACACACCCAAAACATTCAAAAGTTGATGTTTTGGGTGCTTAATAAGCATCTTTATTACGATAGATATCGCCTTAAAAACTATATTAATCAGTAAAACAGTGTTTTACTTTTATTCAAACCTTATAGCTGGTGTGATGCTTAATTTAGTATGCTAATTCAGTCTAGAGTGGTGGGTGATTTTCTATTTATAAACAAAACTCTTCAAATGTAATTTTTTTGTTAATATTGCGATGATATAATATTGTCATTTCTTAATAAGAAAATTAACATTTAATGATTGGTTACGGAAAAGCGCATCGGGAAATTACCCAGCTTAAAGCACAGGATAGTTTTTTGGTATTTGATAGGAGGAAAGACCATTTTGATTTTCCCTTACATTATCACCCAGAATATGAGTTGGTGCTAGTTTCAAATGCAAAAGGAATTAATCAATTTATTGGTGATAGTATGGACGAGATAGGTAATTTGAATATGATTCTTATCGGGCCAAATCTTCCTCATGGTTGGACCAATGGTAATTTTGAAGGTGGTGAAATTCACGAGGTAATGGTTCAATTTCATGAAAATTTATTTAATGAAGATTTGTTGTCTAAAACAATCATGAAGCCCATTAAGGATATGCTTGCCAGATCAGTTTACGGAATTTCGTTTTCTGAAAAAATCATCAATGAAATCAAACCTCGAATGATTCGCGTGTCCAAACTTGATGGCATGGACTATTTTTTAGAACTGATTTCTATTTTACATGACCTTGCGATATCCCGTAATCAGCGCTTAATCTCCTCTAGTGTTGGTTATAGAGGGAATTTTGAAAATAGTGAAAAGATCAAACAGGTTTACGATTATGTTCAAGAAAATTATTCGAAAAAAATTAGCCTTAAAGATGTCTCAGACCTCGTGAATATGAGTAGTGTTTCATTCAATAGGTTTATCAAAAAACGAACAGGTAAGACATTAGTTGATTACGTTAATGAGGTCAGAATTGGGTATGCAACCCGATTTTTAATCGAGAAAGATCTTAGTATCTCTGAAATAGCTTTTTTATGTGGCTTCAATAATATTGCCAACTTTAATAGAATATTTAAACGAAACAAAGGCCGCACTCCCACCCAATATCGTCAGGAATTGTCAGGTATAAGAAGAGTGCTTTAACAATAATAATTATGAAAAGAATAGGAGTAAAACGAGTTTTTCTATTAATGGTTTTGACGATTATGGGCTGTAAAGAAAAAAGAGTTGCAACAAAAATGGATTTGTCAGAGGCAGTTTTAATTCCGAAACCTGTGCAACTTAATGCTACTGGGAGTTCTTTCCTGCTAAACTCAGAAAGTAAAATATATGTTGATTCTGCTAATGACCAATTTATGAATCAAGGCCAACTTTTAGCAGCGACAATCAAAGAAAGTATGGGGATTGAAGTTTCTGTATCAGCTTTTAACGAAGAGTTTGATTCAGGTAACATAATACTGACTGAAAAAAATACGCTGTCAAATGATGAAATGTATGAAATAGCTATTGATGAAGATCTTGTCTATTTAAGGGCCAAAAATGCCACTGGCTTGTTTCGGGCTATCCAAACATTTAAGCAATTGTTACCTGTAAGTACTGGAGAAGAATCCCGTATGGTTGAAATTGCATCTGGCGAAATAATTGACTATCCTAACTACTCATTTAGAGGTGCAATGTTGGATGTGTCGCGTCATTTTTTTAGTGTGGACGATGTGAAACAATACATTGATTATTTAGCAATGTTTAAAATGAATGTATTGCATTTACATTTATCAGACGATCAAGGTTGGCGAATTGAAATAAGATCATGGCCTAAGCTTACAGAAATTGGAGGGAAAACAGAAGTAGGTGGAACGGATGGTGGATTCTACACCCAAGAAGATTACAAGGAAATCGTACAATATGCTGCTGATCGTTTTATCACGGTGATTCCTGAAATAGATATGCCGGGTCACACCAATGCTGCACTTGCATCATATCCTGAATTAAATTGTGATGGAAAAGCTCCCAAACTGTATACCGGGATGAAAGTAGGGTTTAGTACTTTTTGTGTTGACAAAGAGATAACCTATACGTTTATCGACGACGTTGTAAGAGAGATATCGGCAATTACTCCTGGGAAGTACTTCCATATTGGTGGTGACGAGTCGCATGCAACTAAAAAAGAAGATTACATCGTTTTTGTTGATAAAGTTCAGGAAATAGTTGCTAAGCATGGTAAAACATTGATTGGATGGGATGAAGTGGTTACAGCTAACATTAAATCATCTTCCATAGCACAGTTTTGGGCAAGTGAAGAGAATGCCCAAAAAGGGGTTGATAAAAATGTGAAGCTCATCATGTCACCTGCAAAAAAAGCTTACCTCGATATGAAATATGATTCCATCACTAAACTTGGATTAAAATGGGCGGGTTACATTGAAGTTGATACCGGTTATGACTGGAATCCTGCAAATTATGTTGAAGGAATAAACAAAGAACATATATTGGGTATTGAAGCTCCATTATGGACGGAGACAGTGACCAATATGGAAGAACTGGAATATTTAGTTTTTCCTAGATTATTAGGCTATGCCGAAATAGGATGGAGTCAAGATTCACTTCGCTCTTGGCAGGAATACAAGAGTAGGTTAGCAAAATTCAAACCTCGTCTCGAAAAAATGAATGTTAATTATTACAAATCACCTAAAGTAGACTGGTAATGTTAATATTTTGTCGATTGCATGTTGAATTATGTCAATTACATTTTTAGTTGCTGAATAATTTGTAATTTTTAACTTTCAATTAAATACACTTCTAAAACACAACCAAAACACTATGCAAATAAAAGAATCTTCTGAGGTATACGATGTCATAATTGTAGGCTCAGGTGCAGGAGGTGGTATGGCTACCAAGCAGCTAGCAGATGCGGGCTATAAGGTGGCCGTTGTAGAGGCTGGACCCTACTTTGATCCTGCGGATCCTAAAACAATGACCCAATTAAAAAACCCTTATGATTCACCTAGAAGAGGTGCTGGCACCGATAGAGCTTTCGGTGAATGGGATATGTCCTGGGGTGATTGGGAAGTGGAAGGAGAACCATATACAGTTGAAGAAGGTACGACATTTAAATGGTGGCGTTCTAGAATGTTAGGAGGACGTACTAATCATTGGGGGCGCATTTCGTTGCGTTTCGGGCCTAAAGATTTTAAAGGTAAAACAAGAGATGGTTACGGTGAGGATTGGCCTATTGGGTACGAAGATGTAAAACCATATTATGATAAGGTAGATAAGTTGATTGGTGTTTTTGGTACTAATGAGGGTTTAGAAAACGATCCAGATGGTTTTTTCCTACCTCCACCCAAACCCCGTTTGCATGAATTATTCTATATAAAAGGTGCAAAAAAATCAGGAATTCCTGTGATTCCGAGTCGCATGTCGATGTTAACCAAGAAGATAAATGATGACCGAGGTGTCTGCTTTTATTGTGGCCAATGTGCGCGTTCCTGTAGTGTTTATGCTGATTTTTCTTCGGGGAGTTGTTTAATATTTCCTGCTCAAAAAAATGGAGGTCAAGTAAAAATTTATGTAAACTCTATGGTTCGTGAGGTAACTACTAATGAGGAAGGAAAAGCTACCGGAGTATCGTACATAAACAAAGAAGATAGAAAAGAATATAAGCTAAAAGGACGAGTTGTTGTTTTAGCTGCTTCCGCATGTAGCTCGGCAAGAATTTTACTAAACTCAAAAAGTAAACAACATCCAAATGGTTTAGGAAATAGCAGTGATCTTGTAGGTAAGTATTTGCATGATTCTACGGGTGCCAGTGCAGCAGGTTTTATTCCTGGCTTGATGAATAGAAAGACAAGTTATAACGAAGATGGTGTAGGTGGGATGCATGTATATTCACCTTGGTGGGGAGAAAATTCTAAATTAGATTTTCCCCGTGGGTACCATATTGAAGTATGGGGCGGAATGGGCCAACCTAATTATGGTTTTGGTTTTGATGCCAATGCTTTTAATGAGTTTTTCGGCACTAAAGTCGGAGGATATGGAGATACGCTTCGAGACGATGTTAAAAAGTACTATGGTTCAGTAATTGGTTTTGGAGGCCGAGGTGAAGGGATAGCTAGAAAAGAAAATTATTGCGAGATTGACCCCACTACGGTTGATGATTATGGAATTCCTGTTCTAAAATTCAACTATAAATGGTCAGACCTCGAAGTGAGACAAGCTAAACATATGCAAGATACTTTTGAAGAGCTTATTCATAACATGGGAGGTCATCAACTATGGGGCGGCAAACCCGGAAATGATAGTAAATATGGTCTTCATGCACCAGGTGAGATTATCCATGAAGTAGGTACAACACGTATGGGGAATGATCCTAAAACATCAGTAACCAATAAGTTCAATCAATTACATGATGCCGATAATGTTTTTGTTGTAGATGCAGGACCTTTTGTGTCGCAAGCTGATAAAAACTGTACATGGACCATCTTAGCTTTATCATGGAGGGCTTCTGATTACATAATTGAACAATTAAAGGCTCAAAATATTTAAGAAATGGATAGAAGAAAAAGTATTCAAACAATTATTCTTGGTGCTGGAGCTTCGGCACTTGCATTTCATGGTTGTAAAGTTGATGGAGAAAAAACGGCCGAAGAGCTCCCGGCGGTTGAAGAAACCAAATATTTTGGTCGTACTCCGGCTGAGCTTGAACGACTCGAAAAACTAAAGGCGGAACAAGTTTTTAATGAGCATGAAATGGAAACTATAGGAGTATTAAGTACAGTGATTCTTCCTCCAAAAGAACCTTATGGCGGTCCAATCGAAGCAGAAGTGCCAGAGCTCGTTGAATTTATGGCAAAAGACATTCCCGAAATGCAAAATACCTTGTTAGGTGGTTTAATGTGGATGGATCATAAAAGCAATACGGAGTTCGGGGTTGAGTTTAAAGCTGCAACGCTGGAGCAGCAAAAACAGATTTGTGACCAGATATGCTGGCATGATATGGAAGTTCCTTTAGATGAGCAACCCTTAGAAATTCAGTTCTTTGCATTGATGCGTAATCTTACGCTTACGGGATATTATACGTCTAAAGTAGGTATTGCTGACCTTGGTTATAAAGGCAATCAGCCCAACGTATGGGATGGTGTTCCTCAAGATGTATTAGATCAACACGGTGTGGCCTATGATCCGGAATGGATTGCCAAATGTGTGGATCAAAGTAAACGTGGTATCCAAGCAGAATGGGATGATCAGGGCAACTTGCTTACGTGATTGTGAGCTGAATAGTTTTTAATTAACATTTAACGTTTTTTGCGAGTAATACTATTATATTTGTTTTTCACCTGTACTAATGAATAAAAAGTATATAGTTATATTCTCATTCTTTTTGATTGGCGCTATGTTAACGCCAAATGTAATTTCATTATGCTGTGATCATGGGGTGATATGCGTTGATTTTTCTGAGGAAGAGGAAAGTCAAGAATCTAATATCGAGCACGAATGTGACGATATTGTCTTATATCATGATACAGATTCAGAATTTCCCCTCTCTCTAGAAGTTGATATGTTCAACTTGCATCAAAACAAAACTAAGGACACAATATACTTCGATATTTGTATTCCGCCTCCGGAATCTTACTCTTAGCTAATTATTTCAATTTTTTTATAACGGAGTCTCTTAAAATGAAAGACTTCAAATTCTATTAAGTATGTTTAAAAATTTAAAAAGCGACTTACCTGCAAGTATTGTCGTATTTTTTGTTGCCTTACCACTTTGTTTGGGAATAGCCTTAGCCAGTGGCGTTGGAGCTGCTAACTTGTTTTCGGGTTTAATTGCCGGTATTATTGGTGGTATCATTGTTGGTCTTATTAGTGGGTCTCAAATTGGTGTAAGTGGTCCAGCAGCCGGTCTAGCAGCTATAGTTGCCGCAGCTGTTGCTAGCCTTGGGTTTGAAAATTTTCTAGTTGCTGTTGTACTTGCAGGAGCGATCCAAATTTTATTCGGTATTCTACGACTGGGTATCATTGGTTATTTCTTCCCATCATCTGTAATTAAAGGAATGCTAACAGGTATTGGAGTAATTATTATTCTGAAACAAATACCTTATTTTTTCGGACTTGACGACAACCCAGAGGGCGATTTTGCTTTTCTTCAAGTAGATGGTGAAAATACCCTTTCAGAGCTTTTAAAAGCAATAAATGCTTTGATAAGTGGGAATCTAGATACGGGAGCAACGCTTATAGCCTTTATAGCCATGGGTATTTTGATACTTTGGAGTATGGTACTTTCTAAAAAGGCAAAAATATTTCAGCTGGTTCAGGGCCCACTAGTTGCTGTAGTGGTGGGAATTATTTTTTATTTTCTAACTAAGGACTCGAACCTAGAACTTTTAAAACAGCACTTAGTATCTGTACCTGTACCAGACAGTTTTGATAGTTTTATCGGTCAGTTTAGTTTTCCAAACTTTGCCGTAATAGGACAGACGGAGATATGGATTACAGCCTTCACCATTGCGCTAGTTGCTTCTCTAGAAACCCTACTTTGTGTAGAAGCTACTGATAAGTTAGATCCTGAGAAACGGGTAACGCCTACGAATAGAGAATTATTTGCTCAAGGAACCGGAAACATGATTTCAGGCTTCATCGGTGGGCTTCCTATCACACAAGTAATTGTAAGAAGTTCTGCAAATATTCAATCAGGTGGTAAAACTAAAGCCAGTGCCATTATACATGGGTTTTTGTTATTAATTTCTGTATATACAATCCCTCAAATACTTAATTACATTCCATTATCTGTATTGGCGGCAATACTGTTTATTGTAGGGTATAAATTAGCGAAGCCTTCTACTTTTAAAGCAATGTGGAATGCTGGATGGACACAGTTTGTTCCTTTTATAGTTACCGTACTTATTATTGTATTTAAAGATTTACTTTGGGGTATTGGTATTGGTCTTGCCGTTGGTGTTATTATTGTACTTTACAAAAGCTACAAGAACTCACATTTCTTACACAAAGAAAACGAAGATCCAACCGATGGTCAGGTTAAAATGACTCTTGCAGAAGAGGTAACTTTCTTTAACAAAGGTGCCATTTTGAAAGAACTAGATGACTTACCTGAAAATTCTTACTTAGAACTTGATGTTCGTAAAACTCGTTACTTAGATAATGATATCATTGAGATTTTGGAAGACTTTGCAATCAAAGCAAAAGCCAAAAATATTGATATTAAGCTTATTTCGGAGAGAGGTGAAATCAAAAATCCGGATAGCTATATTGAGTTTTTCAAATTAGATAAAAAAAACATACATAGATTATGAAAGCACATACAAAAGAAACACAAGCGGCCATGACCCCAGTAACGGCCATCGAAGCGCTAAAAGCTGGGAACCAACGATTTGTTGAAAACAAACAGGTTGCTAGAGATTTACTAGATCAAGTAAATGATACATCAACGGGTCAATATCCTTTTGCTACCATCTTGAGTTGTATTGACAGCCGTGTTTCAGCGGAATTAGTGTTTGATCAAGGGGTAGGTGATATCTTTAGTGCACGTGTTGCTGGTAATTTTGTTAATGAAGATATTCTAGGTAGTATGGAGTTTGCCTGCAAACTTGCAGGTACTAAAGTAATTGTGGTGTTGGGTCACACAGCCTGTGGCGCCGTAAAAGGCGCATGCGATGATGCCAAATTAGGAAACCTTACTGCACTGCTAAGCAAAATTAAACCAGCTGTTGAAGCGGTTAAAGAACCTTCTAACCCGGCTGATCGCACCTCAAAAAACATCAGTTTTGTAAATGAGGTTGCTGAGAAAAATGTACATATGACAATTGATAATATTAGAAAAGAAAGCCCTGTTTTGAAAGAAATGGAAGATATGGGGCAGATTAATATTGTTGGTGCTATGTATGACATTAATGATGGAAAAGTTACTTTTATGTAACTGCGCATAAACAAAAAGAAAAGTCGGTGGTGAGCCGACTTTTTTTATGTGTTAAAATAAAGACAAAGTAGTATCTTGTAGGGGTAATCTTATTTTTGATGAACAACTTTTTTAAACATTTTAAGGTAGATGCTTTAGGGGGTATAACCGCAGGCATCGTTGCACTACCGCTTGCATTAGCATTTGGTGTAAGCTCAGGTTTAGGTCCAAGTGCTGGACTTTATGGAGCTATTTTTATTAGTTTTTTTGCTGCACTCTTTGGTGGAACCAACACACAAATATCCGGGCCAACGGCTCCTATGACGGCATTAAGTATTACCATAGTAGCAGGCATAGTTGGTACTTTTGACGGTGATGTTAACAAGGCTTTACCTGCCATATTAATGGTGTTTTTATTGGCTGGTTTGATACAAGTTGTGTTAGGTATCGTTGGTTTTGGTAAGTACATCAAATATATTCCGTACCCTGTTGTATCGGGTTTCATGACTGCTATTGGCGTCATGATTCTGTTTACCCAAATACTTCCTGCATTAGGATATTACCCAGGTGAGGATCAAGAACTGGCACAACAATTTGTGCCCCAAGCTGAAGATCAGTTACTTAATAAAATACTAAATAAGCAATCAACCGAAGGGATTTTAATATTAGACAATTTTGCCAAAACCCAAACAGCTGCGGCTGCTGTTACTGATGACGACATCGAAGCCGAAGCCAAATCATTGGCAGCAAAAAAAGGGAAAAGTGTAGTTGGTGCTATTGGTTATTTTCCCCGTGCATTTAACAATATAAACTGGCTTGAATTAGCACTTTGTCTTGCCACTATAGCCATTATATATGGATTCAAAAAAATAACCACCAAAGTACCAAGCACATTAGTTGCCTTACTGGTAGTATCGGCGGTAGCTATTTTTGCTGGATTAAACTACCGGCCAATTAACGAAATCCCAAGTGGTTTTCCCACTTTTAGAGGTGATGATATTATTGCTAATTTTAGTTTCGCAGCAATTAAGCCTTACTTTTTTACAGCAATATCGCTGGCTTTTCTTGGTGCCATCGACTCTTTGCTAACCTCGGTTGTTGCCGATAATATGACTAAAACCAAGCATAAACCAAATAAAGAACTAATTGGTCAAGGTATAGGTAACACCATTGGTTCGTTGTTTGGCGGACTCCCAGGCGCAGGTGCTACGATACGAACAGTTGTCAATATTAAAGCAGGTGGTAAAACAAGATTGTCAGGTATGATAGCGGGTGTATTATTACTAACTATTTTACTAGCGCTAGGCCCCATCGCTTCTAAAATTCCTGCTGCAGTACTAGCTGGTATTTTGATTACTGTTGGTATAGGTGTAATGGATTATAAGGGACTAAAGGCAATTCCTGATATGCATAAGGATGTCGATTTGAAAATTTTTAAACTCAGCTCTGAAGTAGTGATCATGTTGGTCGTTTTAGTGTTGTCAGTTGTTTGGGATCTGGTTGCTGCAGTAGGAGTTGGTCTTGTATTGGCATCACTAGCATTTATGAAAAAAATGGGTGATTTTACTGCTGATGTATCCAAGGTGACGAATTTAAAAGAAACAAATGCGAAAGAACCATTATGGAATGACGAACGTACTTTTCCGGACCGTTTTTCAGAAGAAGTATATATAAAGCATCTCAATGGCCCATTGTTTTTCGGTTATACCAGCGACTTTCAAGCTTTGGCTAAACAAATTCCAAAAACGGCTTCTCACGTTATACTTCGTATGGATAAAGTCCCCTACATTGACCAATCAGGGTTATACACTCTAGAAGACGTATTACTAGACCTGGAAAGAAGAGATGTACACACTTTGCTGATTAATCCTCAAAAGCAACCGTTAATGATGTTACAGCAAATAGATATAGTACCGGATCTTATATCTCAGGATCGTATTTTTGAAGATTTTGATGCTTGTATTGCCTACATTGAGAAAAACGTAAGAGATATACACTAGTAAAAATGTATCCTCAGTATAAACTTTTTAGCAACTAGATATTCAGCTTAACTTTTAATGGATTGGTATGGAATGGATCGGGACCGTTGCTGCTGTATTTACAACAGCTAGTTTTTTGCCTCAGGCAATCAAAACTATAAGAACAAAAGATACCTCAGGAATTTCTTTATGGATGTATGCGATGTTTTGCTTTGGTATTTTATTGTGGACAACCTATGGGATTATCATAAAAGACAATCCGATAATATTTTCAAACCTAATTACCTCCTTATTTGCATGGACAGTTCTTGTTTATAAGATTCGAAATACAATAAAGAAAGATTGACTTTAGCATTTTCATCTTTTATCTTTAACACTATAAATAAGTGCCATGAATCGAAGAGAAGCAATCAAACATACAGCCTTGGCGACAGGAGCATTAGCCATGACACCCAGCCTACAGGCAATTGAAAATTTGACATCAATGACAATTAAAAACATCAATTTTGGGGTACAGCTGTTCACAATCCCTTCAATGGTTGAGAAAGACCTAAAGGGAACACTGCAATTACTTTCTGATATTGGCTATAAAGAAATTGAGTTTTTTGGCCCTTACCCTTTTAGTTCCGATGTAGCAAAGCAAGGTTTCGATCAAATGAAACAGATGTTGAATGTGCAGCAACATGCTTTCTATGGATATGAAACAAAAGTGGTTAAAACCATGCTAGATGATTTTGGTTTAAGTGCTCCTTCTGTTCATGTGAATATCGATTCACTTCGTACTCATATGACGGCTTTGCTCGATGGCTTAGCTCCTCTTGACACAAAATATGTGGTACTACCCATTTTGATGGATGGAAGAGCCTCATTGGATGACTACAAAAAACGTGTCGACGAATTTAATGGTTTTGGTGAGCAAATGGCCAAATACAACATGAAATTTGTATACCACAACCATGGTTATGAACATAAAGAGATGAATGGTCAAGTGCCTCTTCAATATCTTATAGATCATACTGATCAAGAAACGGTTCAGTTTGAGCTAGATATTTTTTGGATGGCGGCAGCTGGAGCCGATCCTGTTGAGTTTTTAAAAGCCAACCCCGGTCGTTTTAAAATGTTGCATTTAAAAGATGCTGCTTCGTCTTATCGTTTTTCTAAAGACGGGGGTACACCCGATCAATGGATGGCAGGTTTTCCTAAAATGGCAGATCCCGGTGATGGTATTTTTGATATAAAATTAATATTGGAAGAAGCGATCAAATCAGGAGTTGATCATTTTTATCTGGAGCGTGACCTTACACCAACTCCTATGGACACTCTTAAGAACTCATTTAAGAATTTATCTAGTTTGCAGTAGATAGGACCTTAAATCGTCATAACTTTTAATAGCAATTTTGGTTTTCTTTTTGTTCAATACAGCTTGTATTTGACTAGGAATGTCGACATCAATATGTAGGGTGTTTTGTACTACATCAAGAAATTTTACAGGATGGGCAGTTTCCAAAAACACGCCAACAGTTTCTGGCTCGTTTTTTAGATAGTCTTTTAATCCAAGGTAACCTACTGCACCATGTGGATCGGCAACATAGCCTGATTTATTATAAACTTCCTTCATAGTTTTTCTAGTCGCATCATCCGTATAACTCGTCGATGAGAATATCTCTTTTAATGCTGATAGGTCATTGTCGTATAATTCTTGTATTCTAACAAAGTTACTGGGGTTACCAACATCCATGGCATTCGATATCGTCTGCTTTGATGCAACGGGATTAAAATTTCCTGTTTCCATAAACTTTGGTATCACATCATTCACATTAGTAGATGCAATAAATTGCTTTGCTGGCATGCCAAGTTTATGGGCTAAGATTCCGGCACAGATGTTTCCAAAATTGCCGCTAGGTACTGAAAACGCAATTTCTTTCCCTTTACTTTTTAGTGCTTTATATGCGAATAGATAATAGAACAGCTGTGGCATCCATCGCGCCACATTAATAGAATTGGCTGAGGTAAGCTTTCTACTATCTGTAATACCAGTATCTAAAAAAGCCGACTTGACCATATCCTGACAATCGTCAAAAACACCATCTACTTCTAGGGCGGTAATGTTTTGTCCTAAAGTGGTTAATTGCCGTTCTTGAATATCACTTACTTTTCCTTTAGGATATAAAATAACCACGTCAACACCTTTAACTCCCAAGAAACCACTTGCTACGGCCCCACCAGTATCACCTGATGTGGCGACTAACACTGTTACTTTATCATCACTATTTCTATTAAAATACTGAAGGCATCTTGCCATGAAACGGGCGCCAACATCTTTAAATGCCATTGTAGGGCCGTGATAAAGTTCTAAGGAATAGACATTTTTTTCCACTTTCACTAACGGAAAATGAAATTGTAAGGTGTCTTCTACTATGGTCTTTAAATCATTTTCAGGAATGTCATTACCTACAAATTGTTTGATCGCTCTAAATGCGATTTCGGTATTGTCTAAGTGCTCGATTTCATTAAAAAAAGAATCGGGTAGGGGTGTGATCGATTCTGGAAAATACAAACCACGATCAGGGGCAATACCATTAATTACGGCATTCTTGAAATTGGTGTTCGGTGCTTTATGGTGAAGACTATAAAAGTTCATTGTGTTTGGTTAAATAAGGATGGTTCCTTTAGTATTGATAGGTGAAATATGAATATCATGCGCAACATCAAATTCTTGATAAATCGCAGCCATACGCATGGCAACTTTTTTAGCTGTTTGTTCTCCTCTTGTTAATGCAAAAACTGAAGGCCCTGAACCAGATATTCCACAACCCAATGCCCCTTCCTGCAGCGAGGCTTTTTTAATGGCATCAAATCCTGGAATGAGCACAGACCTGTGGGGTTCAATAATCTCATCATGTAATGACCTACTTAAAAGCTCATAATCGTTGGAGTATAACGCGGCCACCAAGGCACCCAGATTACCCCACTGCGTTATCGCTTTTTTTAATGGGATCGTACTTTTTAATACCGCCCGTGCATCTTGGGTTCTTATTTCTATTTGTGGATGTATTACTACTGCTACCAATTCGTCAGGCACAGGAATCGATACTACATCTAGCGGTTGACAACTTCTTACTAGCGTAAAGCCTCCTAAAAGAGCAGGGGCGACGTTATCAGCATGTACAACACCACTTGCAATCTTTTCACCCTCGGCTGCAAATGCGATTAATTCCTTTTTTGTAAAAGGGTTGTCAAGTAATTCATTAATACCAAAAACCGCTCCTGCTGCACTTGCAGCACTGCTGCCAATACCACTTCCGGCTTTTATTTTTTTGTGAATTTCGATCTCGAAGCCGTCATTACTTTGTACTGCATTTAAAAGTGCGAGTGCAGCTACACCGGCAACATTTTTATCAGTTTCTAAAGGAAGATGTTGACCTGTTATTTTCGTTATGGTAACTCCCGGGGTATCTACTTTTCTGATAATCATTTCATCTCCAACTGCATCTAGACAGAGGCCTAAGACATCAAAACCGCATGAAACATTGGCTATTGTTGCCGGACAAAATACTCGAACTTCAGTCATAATTAATTCTTTCCTATTCTAATGATATCAGCAAAGATACCGGAAGCAGTAACATCAGCACCAGCACCAGCACCTTTTATGATTAAGGGTTGCTCACTATATCGGTTGGTGTAAAACAGCACAATATTATCACTTCCTTGAAGATCATAAAAAGGGTGGTCTTCTGGAATTTGTTGTAAACCAACATTCGCCTTCCCATTCTCAAATTGCGCAACATACTTTAGTCGACAGTTATTTGTCTTTGCATTTGCCAGTAGTTGATTAAATGATGCTTCATGGGTTATTAGTGATTTGAAGAAGGAATCATTGTCTTTTGTATGCAGTGATTCTTCTGGTAAGAATGATTCGTTGTTAATGTCAGATAATTCTAATCGGTATCCGCTTTCACGGGCGAGGATAAGTATTTTTCTGGCTACATCAACTCCGCTTAGATCAATTTTAGGATCTGGTTCTGTGTACCCTTCTTCTTGTGCTTGCTTGACAACATCATGAAAAGAAGTGTTGTCATCAAAATTATTGAAAACGAAGTTTAAACTTCCGGATAATACAGCTTGTATTTTATTTACCTGATCTCCAGATGCGACTAAATTATTCAGCGTATCGATTATGGGAAGCCCGGCACCTACATTAGTCTCATATAAAAATGAGCCACCGTATTTTCTCGATAGGCGCTGCAATTCTTCATAGTTCTCATATTCATCAGCACAGGCAATCTTATTACAAGTAACGACACCAATACTATTCCTTAAATAGTCTGAATACTTTCTTGAAATAAAATCAGTGGCGGTGTTATCAACAAAAATGCTATTTCTAATATTCAGGTTGGTAGTTCGTTCTAAAAATACATCTGGACTTGCTTTTTCTCCTTTTTCAAGCAATGCTTCCCAATTTTCAAGGGCTATCCCTTTTTCATCAAAAACCATCGTCCTAGAATTTGATAGGGCAATAACCCGAATATTTAGGCGTAGTTTTTCATTTAAATATGACTGTTGTTGTTTAATTTGTTGCAACAATTTTCCACCTACGTTTCCAACTCCGGTAATAAATAAATTAAGTTGTTTCAATCGGTCTTCAAAAAACTCTTCATGAAGAATGTTCAATCCTTTCTTTACATCGGTCTTTGCAATAACAGCAGAAATATTTTTCTCTGATGCGCCCTGCGCAATAGCACGAATGTTCACATTGTTTTTTCCGAGAGCACTAAACATTTTTCCTGAAAGTCCTTGGTGACTTTTCATTCTATCGCCAACCAAAGCCAATATGGCAAGGTCTTTTTCAACTTGAACCGGTTCGATTCGCTTCCTGACGATTTCTAGTTCAAAAGCTTCGTTGATGGCAGTTTCAATGGTATCTGCATCAGCTTGATTCACTCCCACGCAAATTGATTGCTCTGATGATGCTTGGGTGATCATGATGACATTGGTATTTTTTTGATGGAAGACTTCCAAAAACCGCTTTGAAACACCGGGTATACCAATCATGCCACTACCTTCTAAAGTGATTAATGCAATATTTTCAATATGCGAAATACCTTTTACTGGTCGATTTTTCCCATTAGGCTGATTAGTAATTAACGTACCTTCATCATCGGGAGAAAAGGTGTTTTTGATCCAAATTGGTATTTCTTTTTCTAAGACGGGTTGTATCGTTGGCGGATAGATCACTTTAGCCCCAAAATGAGATAACTCCATTGCTTCGCGATACGAGATACGTTTAATTGGGAATGCTTGTTTTACAATTCTTGGATTTGCAGTATACATCCCACTAACATCGGTCCAGATTTGTAATTCGTTAGCATTCACCAGGGATGCCAATATTGCGGCAGTATAATCAGATCCTCCGCGACCTAGGGTTGTTGTGTTCCCATCAATGGTTGAAGCAACAAAACCGGGTAGGATATTAACTTGAGCCCTATTCGTTTTCAGAAATTCAGTAATGCGCTTTTCGGTTTCATTAAAATCAACAGAAGCTTTGCCATACGCATCACTGGTGATAATAAGTGTTCTACTGTCCTTATACTCGGCATCTAAATCGCTGTATTTTGCCGTTTCTGAAATAATATATGAGCTCAATAACTCTCCGTGGCCAGCTATTAAGTCAGCTGTTTTAGGCGAAAGTTCACTTAATAAAAATGCCCCTTCAAATAAGGTTTCAAGTCCGTTTAGTCTTGTTTTTACTCCACTTAAAACAGCACTTTGTTTGGTGACCGGAATTAATGCTTTCACTGCGTCGATATGCCGCAGTTCAATTTCTTGAAAAATAGTATGATAGGCTTCGTCTCTTTTTGAAGCAAGATCTGCTGCTTTTAATAAAAGATCGGTTACACCTCCAAAAGCAGACACTACTACGAGTATGTTGCTGTCTTTAGAATTTGTTCGTACAACAGCTAAAGTTTTTCTTATGTTTTCTGGATTGGCAACTGATGTGCCTCCAAATTTTAAAACGTTCATGATTGTAATAAGTCAGAAATAAAATGCCAATAGACTTACTAATTGGCAGTAAAAAATTGTTGTGGTATCAAAAAAATAGATATATGCCTGTGGTGATATGTAATAGAATAAACCCCTAGGGGGTCATAGTGATGATAGCCATAATAATCGTGCCTCCCATTGGGAAGATCGTTGATCCGATATGTGAAGTCATTGTATTCACGATTACTATTTACTCGATCATTGAGATTTAATGCTTGTAGGCTTTTAGCGAACCTACCTTATTTTTCAATTGTATACCTCATGGCTTAATGTTGAGGTACAATCTGTGACAAACTTATAATTTTTATTTTTACAAATGAATACTTTTCGGCAGATATTCAATATTTATATCATATTGATAATAAAGCCTATAAAAATCCTAAAAATTAATAAATGAAGATATTTTCAGCACCCCAAATTTACGAAGCTGACAAAATTACAACGGAGCGCCAAGGCATTTCCTCTTTAGAATTAATGGAACGTGCAGCAACACAGATTTTTAATTGGCTGCATCATCGTATGCAGGGTGCTCAGGTCAAGATTCATATTTTTTGTGGTATTGGTAATAATGGCGGTGACGGATTAGTTTTAGCGCGGCAATTGGTAATTCACGGGTATAATGTAGATACCTATGTGGTGAATTGTAGTGACAAAAGGTCAAAGAATTTTTTGGCAAACTATGACCGAATGAAAACCGATACGAAGTCGTGGCCTACCTTATTAAAAGAGGGTGATGCACTTCCTGAAATTGGTAAAGATGATATTATTGTTGATGCTATTTTTGGGATCGGGATTAATCGTTGTCCTGCCGATTGGGTGATTCATTTAATGCAGGGCTTAAATAATACCGGAGCTTATATTGTTTCGATTGATATTCCTTCGGGCTTGTTTCCTGATAAAATGCCTGAAAACCCTGATGCAGTCATAAAGGCGGGGTATACCCTTTCTTTTCAAACACCCAAACTAGTATTTTTTCTGCCGCAAACCGGACATTATACCGAACAATGGGAAGTATTAGATATTGGTCTGGACAGGCAGTATTTGGTAGAAACCAAAACAGCTCATGAACTTATTGGCAAACATGAAGTACTACCCATTTATCAACCCAGAAAAAAATACGCTCATAAAGGCGATTACGGCCATAGTTTAATCGTAGGAGGTAGTTATGGTAAAATAGGAGCAGTACAACTGGCTTCAAGAGCTGCGTTGACCACCGGTGCCGGATTGGTTACCGCGTATGTTCCTAAATGTGGGTATGATAGTCTACAAACGGCGTTACCGGAAGCTATGGTAATTACCGATAAAGAGGAAGAAGAAATTACCCAGATAAAATACAAGATCGACCCCATAGTAATTGGGATAGGTATGGGAATAGGTACCGGTAAAAAAACAAAAATTGCCTTAGCGGGTTTTTTAAAGGAAAATAGAAAGCCATTGGTTGTCGATGCGGATGCCTTAAATATCATGGGGGCTGATAAGACCTTGTTGGATTTACTGCCTGCGAATTCAGTGTTAACCCCCCATCCCGGAGAGCTGGAACGGCTTGTTGGCAAATGGAAAGACGATTTTGATAAATTGGAAAAGACTCAGGCTTTTGCTAAAAAGTATCAGTTGATTATCACTATAAAGGGAGCGAATACCATTACGGTAAGCCCCAGTAGCATGTATATAAATGTTACAGGAAATCCTGGTATGGCAACAGCGGGTAGTGGTGATGTGTTGACAGGAATGATTACGGGCTTGGTCTCTCAGGGCTACGACCCATTACAGGCTGCGGTTTTTGGGGTGTATTTACACGGAGCAGCGGGAGATTTAGCGCTAGAAGGTCGGGGCTACCAAGCGGTTATTGCTGGTGATATAATTGGCCATATTGGTGCTGCCTATGTTAATTTGTTTAAACAACCGGAGCAGGAACAGCAGCCAAACGGAGGAGAAGAACAAACCGGATAAAGCGCATTGTTTTATACGGATATCCGGAAACTGGTAACCGGATATCAGTATATTTGGTTTTGATATAACAAGTTCAAGCACATTAGCTAGTCTGCTTCGCAGCCGTCGTGTGTTCGCTTCGCTCGGAACGGCTAAAGCCGATCCATGTTGCTACGCTTAGAGTTGCAAGCAACACAAAGCTCCCGCCCCATGAAGAAATGTGCTTGAACAGCAGCGCTAAACCAAATTACTACTGCTACTATACCAGAAAAACAACGGCTTTAACCGGGCATCGAGCCAAAACGTGCACGAACTTGTCCCTAAACGTAATTTGGTACTGTTTCTTAAACTCTCAAGATAATGAATTCATCGATCCACGATGGCTGCGCCATCTGATCGGCAAACTATAATTTGAGAGTATAAGGAAGTCTACATTCTCAAATTATAATTACATAAATTCATTATCTTTTCGTTCGCAAAACAGCACTACGTTTAGCGCTGCTGTTGCCTGCAATTATGGAAATCGAACAATTAATAACAAGTCTAACGGAATTAGAAAAACTGAAAACAGTTGAACGAGGACTAAATGTAGGAGCTAGAAAGGAAAGTAGCGCAGAACATTCTTGGAGCTGTCTATTAATAGCTGACTTGGTAATTGACTATGTGAATGAACCGCTCGATAGACTCAAAGTTTTTGAATACCTGCTCTATCATGATGTGGTAGAGGTTTATGCTGGAGATGCTAAATTTAACAACCCGGAGGAAATGAAATTAAAGGTGGAAAAAGAAGAAAAAGCAATGAAAAAGATTTCTTCATTTCTACCAAATTCCAGTAGATTTCAAAAAATAATGAATGAATATGAACATCGAAAAACGCGGGAATCGGAATTTGCAAAAGCAATTGACTGTATCGACTCATGTATTCGCAATTTGAATGATGAAAATGCATCAAATAAAGACGGATTTACAGAAAGTTTAATTCGGTCAAAATATGAACCACACGTTTCTAAATTTACCATTACTCAAGAACTATTTGAAACTTTAATGGAAAAATTGGTTGAATTAGAAAAAGTATAACAGCAGGTAACAATGGCTATAAACAATTGCTTTTACAGGCTTATCCTGAAAATTCCGCAGGAATTTTCAGCTTATAGTTTACTTGCAAAATTCCGTGCCAACACACGCAACTGCTCATAGCCGAGACCGTTGTAAACAATTATGAAAAAAATCCTGACGATATTTCTGATTTCCGTTTTTATAGGTAGTTGCAAGACTTCCGAAAGAAAACCTAAATCAAATTCGGATGAATTACAACAACGGATTTTAGGAAACGTAATGGGATTAAATCGATTGGAACTATCTGCTAGTTTTGATGAATGCGGAGAATGGGGTGGACACGATGAAAAATTTGACATTTATCGTGAAAATAAAATACTCTTTGCGGAATACGTAGAGGACATTGTTGACTGTAAAGACCCATATTCGGAAAACAGAAAAATAGCGGAACGGAAAACTTTACGTCTGAATGAAACGCACGAAAAAGCCATCGTGAATTATCTAAATTCTTTACTAGAAATCGGATTAAAAATGGAACTGCCATTTCACGCTGGAACGTATTATAGTGCTGTAATGAATGACTCAACAATGATATTAAAGTATCACTCTGTGAAAAGCAGTTGGAATGAATACGAAAAACTAAAAGCTGAATTATTAAAATAACTGTTTACAACAAAGGCTATGAGTAATTGCTCGTTCTCGTTTAGTTCTGAAAATCCTCACGGATTTTCAGTTTGGTGTGCTTGCAAAGTTTAGTGCTAAACCACGCAACTACGCATAGCCGAAACAGTTGGCAATAATTAGAGGAATGAATAAACTCAGAATTATCTTAATACTTACAATTGGCTTTTTGAGTTGCAAAAGTGAAACAGAAAATACTAAAACTCAGTTTTTGACCGAAATAATACCTAATGATATCCCGATTGAATTTAAGCAGGATCTAATTCCTCAAAACAAAATTATTCACAAGGGAATATTTAGTCCAGACTTAGAAGAATACTACTATACTTTATCAGATAAGAATTTTGACAACTTTGATGTATTTAAAATAGAGAAAGATAATGGAGTTTGGACAGAACCCAAAAAAGCCTTCTTTACCACTGAACATAATGAGCATGGAATGAGTTTTTCGCCTAGTGGAAATACTATTTATTTTAGTTCAACAAGACCAGTTGAAATCGATAGTATTCCAAAAACTTGGCATATTTGGAAATCGGATAAGATTAACGGAAATTGGACTGAACCTGTTTTTGTCGATATCCCCAATTTGAGAAATAAACTAGTTTCTCATCCAACAATTACTAATTCTGGAACTTTATATTTTCACTCAAGCAATTTGGATTACAGTGAGATGGATATTTATCGATCAAAAAATATCAACGGAGAATTTAAAGATGCAGAAAGAATTAAAATAAATGATAGACTAGAAAAATGTACACCATATATTTCACCAAAAGAGGATTACTTGATTTTCGCTTCGATTGGAAATGAACTAGACTTAATGATTAGTAATAATAATGAAAATGGTAAGTGGACCAACACAAAAAAACTCAATAACAAAATAAATAATAAAGGACAAGGTAACCCATATGTTACACCTGATAATAAATTTCTATTCTTTACAACTGGAGACCACTTGGAAAAAAAATGGAAAGTGAAATGGGTGAATATTGATTCTGATATTAAGAATAACTAATGCCAACAACGTATATAAAACATTGCCTGCCGAATCAATAAAAATGGAACTTTTGGCAAGCTCGAAAATCCCATTTTTTAATTAAATTTAGAACAAAACCGACGGCAACGTTTCATATATAAGCCCGTCATCTGCAATTTCTGAAACAGCTTTTTTTAAAAAATATTTATGTAACCAAAAAGTTTCATATATTTGCGTAACCAAAAAGTTACTTAAATATTAAGTATGAAATTTAAAAATTTACTATTCGGAACTATAATCGGAACCTTAGTTATGTTCTTTTGGGGAGCAACAGAATGGTTTAATCCAATTCTGCAAATACCATATAAAACAGTTGAGAACACAAACAAGGTAAATATGACTTTAAATGAAAATATGCCTGAGAATGGTATGTACATTTGGCCAAATGGTATTGAAACCAAAACTAATGATGGAAAAGCTAAAGACATTGTCTATTTCATAGCAAAAAATGAAGCGGACTTTTATAATCCTTCTAAATTTATGCCTGTGGAATTAGTAACTCAACTCATCATATGGTTTACTATTACCTATCTACTCTTCTTAGTCAACTTCACAAATCATTGGAAAAGAGTAAAATTTATCCTCATTATTGGGCTTTTAGTAGGATTAACATTTTTTCTACCTCTATGGAATTGGTGGGGCTTCTCAACAGAATATGTGGTTATAAGAGGACTAAACCTTCTTGTAGGTTGGTTTTTGGCAGGAACAACTGTTTCCTATTTACTAAGAAATAAATTCATTAATATAAATACATAATACTATGGCACTCGGACCAAAACAAATGGGCGAAGCAATAATTCGCAACCTGAAAGAAAAGACAGGAAAATCTATCGAACAATGGATTTCGCTAGTTGAACAATCAAAACTAACAGAAAAAAAGGAAGTTATCTCATTTTTAAAAATTGATAATGGACTTGGCCATTTTCAAGCACAAAAAATATTTGAAAACTTTAATGGTAAAGACAAATATGCCGACCCATCTACTTTTATTGATAAAATTTTTAATTCAGATAAATCTCAGGAACTATATGAGTTCGTTAAAATTCAAATTCTTAAGCAGGGTAACGACACTAAGATACAACCCTGTGAAACATATGTCCCCTTTTACAGAAAAAATCAATTTGCTTTACTTTCTAAAGGTGCAAACGACAGTATTATTTTAGGATTAAATCTTCCTGAGAACTACAGTTCTTCAATCTTTTCAGACAATTCTACCAAAGGAAGTGTTCGTATTAATTCACAAACCGAAATAAAGAATAAATCTGATTTCAACGAAGAAGTATTGACAGCTTTAAATACTGCATACAAAAACAACTAAAATGAGTAAATCAATAAAACTAACAAAGGTATATGACTTCCCTGTTGATCAAGTTTGGTATGCTTTAACTGATCCAGAGGCAATGAGCGAATGGCTAATGCCCTGTGACTTTAAACCCGAAATAGGTCACAAATTTCGATTCACAACAAAGCCTTATCCCGGATTTGATGGTATTACTCATTGCGAAGTGCTCGAGTTGGTAGAAAACCAATTATTATCATTTAGTTGGAGCGGTGGTTCTTTGAAAAACACTAAGGTAACTTTTAAACTAACAGCGCAAGGCTCAAAAACAAGGTTAGACTTTGAACATAGCGGATTCCAAGGATTTATTAACAGTGTTATCGTCAAGAGAATACTATCTAACGGATGGAAAAAGAAGATTCTTTCCATTCAACTTCCAAAATACCTTTCGAAATGAGTGATGTTTTTAAGGCAATTGCCGACCCCACAAGACGACAAATATTACTTTCTCTTACCAAAAAACCTGAAAATGTAAATACCATTTCAGAGAGATTTGATATGTCAAGACCAGCCGTTTCTAAACATATTAAAATATTGGTTGAAAGTAACCTTGTAAGAATAGAAACAGATAGCATTGATACAAGACAGCGAAACTGTCATGCCCAATTGGAAGCTCTAAATGAAATAACTCAATTTCTTAATCAATTGGAGGCTTTCTGGAAAGACAAACTTGACGGACTTGAAAGTTATTTAAAAAAAGAGAAAAACAGCAGATAACATCGTATATAAGCAATAGCGGTTTGGGTGACAACTCAAACCATTTTTACGTTTATTTAAGTATTTTGTAATCCGAAAAGTAGCGGATTTTAATGCGCTAATGCTCATACAAAAAACCGTTGTAGTGCATTAAAGGATATAAATAGTTTTAGAAATTATGAATGAGCAAGACAATTCTTTCAAATCCCAGTTTGAAAAAGAATATGAGGAAATTAGGTCAGTAGAATTGCTTTCACCTGAATTTAGGCGCAAGAAATTTTTGTTATGGTCTTTACGAACCTTAGTCGCTTTGATTTTATATATTATTTTTTGGAAACACTCTTGGGTACGTTGGACTTTGGTAATTTACATACCTCTTACTTTAATTAGCCTTTTCTCTATTTATGGCTGGAACTATGCAATCAAAAAAAAGATGGAAAGAGTGGAAAAAAAAGTCGAAGCAGTGGAGCAATTTATAAAGGAATCAGAGGAGAATGAATAAACGCACCATAACAATGTGTATAGTTTATTGTTCCAATTTAGTTAACCCCAACTTTCTATAATCTTTGTATATTTCGTTAGCGGAGTAATCCTGCTGATGATTCCACAACGAAATCATAGCCGAGACCTTTAGATTGCATTAAAAAATGAGATATACAATAATCCTCTTATTCGTAATTATCCTAAGTGGATGCAATACAAAATTCCCAAGTGAATATGTTCTTGAAGAAAAAGAGCTAGTACCAGAAGGGATTGCATACTCGAAAAAAAAAGATGCATTTTATTTAACAAGTGTAGCTAAATCCAAAATAGTAGAAGTAGACAGAAAATCAGGTAAACAAAAGGACTTTATTGATGAACGAGAGTTTGGATATAGCCCAGGAGTTGGAATTTTCGTAGATGATGAACGAGGTCATCTACATGCCATCGGAGGGTACTACATGATAAAAGACTCGCTCTCATCGTTATATACTTTTGATATTAATACCAAAAAGTTAATTAAAAGATATGACGTAACAGGCGAACATTTCTTGAATGACATGGTGATGGATAAAAAAGGGAATATATATCTTACCGATTCAAAAGATGCCTCAATATACCTATTAAAATGCCAAAGTGATTCCCTAGAATTGTTTTACAAGTCTTCTGAAATTGAATTTCCTAATGGAATTGCCATTTCAGATGATAATTCAAAATTATATATTGCCTCCATCCCAAAAGGAATCCGAATTATGGATATTGCTTCAAAAAGTATTCTCAACAAACAAGATACCTTAGGACTTTCTCAGGGAATTGATGGGTTAGAATTTTATACGGGTAATCTTTATGGCATTCAAAATAGTAAGGCGGGTAACCCGTTTAATTTTAGGAAATTAATTCTCAATGAATCTCAAGACGCAATAGTTAATGTTGACATTATAGATAGTGGTACACCAGATTTAGATGTGCCACTCACTTTTTGTTTCGCAGGCAGTAGAGCAATTGTTATTGGGAACTCCAATCTTCAACATTTAAATCAAGAAACTTTCAATTTTAAAGACACCAATGTATTTTCAAACACCAGATTACTGGTATATGAAATTAAATAAATAAAAAACGTAAGCTAACAATGGCTATAAGTAATTGGGGCGAAAGTGATAAAACGAAATTATATACATAAAACAAAGGTCAAAGCTAAATAGAAAAGTTGGTGTGTAAAATCCCCAACTACCCATAGCCGAGACCGTTGGCAACTAGCCGAAAAATGAATTAGAATAATTCTGATAAGTAATGCCTAAAGCACAATATAGAGTATATGTTATAGAATTATCCAAACGGGTATTTTCTGAAAATTCAAGGTTTAGAGCTGCAAACCCACAATTTAATGGAGTGTTACAATGCCTATATGTTGGAATGACGAGTAAAACTCCCAAAGAAAGGTTTCTGCAACACAAAACGGGATATAGAAATAAAAAAGGTCATAAGCTCTCTTCAAACATAGTCCAAAAATATGGTATGTATTTAAGACCTAGTCTTTATAATCACATTGACCCATTGGCTACAAGATCAGAAGCAATAAAAATGGAAGAAAGGCTTGCACTAACGTTGAGAAGACAACGATATGCGGTATGGTTTAATTAAGTATGTAAATAAATATTTATAAAAGCCAGTTGCAAACAATGCCTATAATTCATTGCGGGCTGTCGGTCAAAAACAGGATTATTTCCTACTTTTAAACAAAACAACTAGGCTAGAAATTTAGTGCTAAGCGGTTTTGCTGGCACCAAAAGTGCCTCAGTAAGTTTGCGGTTCGGTGTCGGCACGCTAAGAGCGCAAAACCACTCAACCACAACGAAATCATAGCCTAGACCGTTAAGGGTAATTCAAACAATCAGAACTATGATGAAAACGATATTATTATGTGCCAGTATTTTAATTTTAAGTTGTAATAATGGAACGAAAATAGCTTCCACAAAAACGATAAATCGTATACAAATAGCAATTGAAAAAAATGGAAATTCTTTGCTTTCTGATCCTAAAATAAATGCTATTTCAATTGGTGTTTATAAAGACGGGAAAATTTATACGAGACATTTTGGAGAATTGGACAAAGGCAAGAAAAATGTGCCATCAGATTCAACAATCTATGAAATTGCTTCTGTAAGTAAATCTTTCACTGGAACATTAGTAGCTCAAGCAGTTCTGGACAAAAAACTGGACTTGGAAGACGATATCAGAAAATTTTTAAAAGGGAACTATTCAAATCTAGAATATAAAGGTAATCCCATAAAGGTTAAACACTTGATTACACATACTGCTGGCTTACCTCGGTTTTTTCCAACTAGAATAAACGACTTGTTCAATAATATTGATGAGAATCTACCTTTTAGAATTTATGATATTGAAAAAGATTACAATAAAGTAAAATTTCTTAATGATTTAGAATCTATATCAATAAATATTATCCCTGGAACGAGTTATGCTTACTCAAATGCTGATGTGGAATTAATGGCTCACATATTAGAGAATGTTTATCAAACTTCCTTTGAACAGTTATTACAAAAATACATTTGTGAAAAAGCAGATATGAAAAACACCAAAGTACATTTATCACCAACAGAAGTTAAACACTTGGCGAATGGATATGGAGAAATAAATAATCCAGTCCCACATTTTGCTAATACGTTATGGGGAGCAGGTGGAGGTTTAAAATCCACTACTTCAGATTTGGTAAATTACATGAAATTCCAATTTGAAAACAACAATCAAGTAGTAGCAGAATCACACAAACTTATTTATTCAGACGAAAATATTGAAATGGCTTATTTGTGGCCTATTTCTAATGATTCTGAAGACGGTACTTACTATAATATTCATGGAGGTGCTTTTGGCACACAAAATTTCTTAATTATTCTTCCGAAGTATGATTTAGGAATCTCAATAATCACTAATCAAAGCGGTCCTGAAACACAAGGAAAACTTTGGAACACTTTAAGTACTCTACTATCTGAAATCAAAAACAACTCATAACATTGTGTATAAGTAATAGCGGTTTAAGTGATAAAACGAAAGTATAAATATAAAATAAAGGTCAGTGCTAAACTGAAAGGTTAGTGCGTAAAAACCCAATACTACTCATACGCGAGACCGTTGGCAGTAATTTAAAAAAACAATGTATCAAGAGATAAATCCATCAAAAGGAATTGATAATGTAATAGATACATTTTGGGCTTTCTCGAATAATAAATCGAGTGAGGATTTCAAAGTACTTCCCGATACTTGTGTGGATTTAATTTTTGACCTTAACCAAAATGAGGGATTCCTCTCAGGAATTATGACAAATTACCAAGTTAGGGAATTAGCGACCGAATCGGATGTAATTGGAGTTCGTTTTAAAACCGAAAAGTTTGGTTCTCTATCCAAAATACCACTTGACCAAACCAAAAACTTACGTATTGAATTAGCTGAGATATTTCCAACGAAAAACCTTAAAGTTCTAAATCAACTAGCGGATATAGAAAAACTAACGGATAAAATATACTTTCTCGAAAACTTTGTTGCAACATTGTTTAAACAAAATATTAAAAGTCAAGACCAAATGATTTTAACAGTTGTAGAAAAAATAAGAACTTTTCACGGAATTGTAAATGTCGGAGATTTAGCAGAATTGCATCATATAAGTATAAGACAATTGGAAAGGCGTTTCAAGAGTTATATGGGTGTGACAGTTAAGGAATTTTCCAACATTGTACGTTTCAACAATGCAAAGAAATCGATAGCAACTTTCACCAAAACGAGCCTTTTGGAAATAGCATTTGATATGGGATTTTTTGACCATTCCCATATGACTTATGAATTTAAACGTATTTCGGGCGACAGTCCAAGCTTCTTTAGATAATGTCGTTTTTTTACAAAGCAAGATTCTAACAGCCGAGTAACTTTGTATAAAACAACGATATGAAAATTTGGCTTTTATCAATCAGTATAATGTTGGTCCTCTCTTGTAAAAACGAGGTTCATAATCCAGAAAAAAGCATCGTTGGTAATTATGAACATAAAAATAAAGAAATGGACATTCAATATGCATATACAATTCTCTATGTAAAAGACGTTCCGACAACACTGGAATTCTATAAAAATTCATTTGGATTTGAGCAAAAATTCCTAACACCCGAAAGTGATTACGGAGAATTGATTTCAGGAAATACCACAATAGCATTTGCGAATCTTGAACTTGGTAATTCAAACTTTAAAAAGGGATTGACGGTAAGTAAACCAAGTGCAAAACCATTTGGAATTGAATTAGCCTTTACGACTTCATCAGTTGAAACAGTTATGGAAAATGCTATTAAAAATGGAGCGAAACTGTTAGAAGAAACGGTTACAAAACCTTGGGGACAACAAGTTGGTTATGTAAGAGATTTGAACGGATTTATAATTGAAATATGTACACCTATTCAAAGTCAGGAATAAAAAAACTACCGTTAACAACGTATATAAGCAATAGCGGTTTGGGTGACAACTCAAACCGTTTTTACGTTTATTTAAGTATTTTGTAATCCGAAAAGTAGTGCATTAAAATCCGCTACTGTTCATACACAAAACCGTTATCTGCTATAGAAAAATCTTAAATACAAATGAAGCTTAAATCAATTTTGATATTGTTCTTAATCATCATAGTTCAGGATTATGCGTTTTCACAAATATCTTATCCTTCACTAAGTCCAAAGGGAATAATAACACAGAAGGTAGGAAATACAAATCTAAAAATCGAATACGAGAGACCTTCGGCCAGAAATCGTAAAATATTTGGTGAACTGGTTCCATGGAATGAGGTTTGGAGAACTGGAGCAGGTTATTGCACAAAAATTAGCTTTGATAAAAATGTAAAGATTGGCAAACAATCAATCGATGCTGGCACATATTCTCTGTTTACAATTCCTAACAAAGAAGAATGGATTGTAATCCTAAATTTAGATACATCTTTATATGGATCTTACGATTATAATCCAGAGAAGGATGTTGCAAGATTTGTTGTATACCCACAGCATTCCAATCGATATTATGAGACCTTGACAATTGATGTTGATCTAATTCCAAATAATGCTATGATCTATGTTTCATGGGGAAACATTTCAATTGGTTTTGAATTCGAAACATCTATAGATCAGGAAATTGAAAACTATATCAATGAGGAATTATTGACAGGAAATGTAAAAGAATATGATGAAATGTCTAATGCGATAGACTATTTGTATTTCCAAGGCAGTGATTATAAGAAAATTGAATGGTTAGCTAAAGAGTCAATTAAGTTAAACAAAAGCGAGTTCGCATACCGGCTATTGATGGAAACTTATGAAAGGCAACATTACTATAAGAAGGCTATAGAGGCCGGAGAGAAAGCCATTGAAGTAAGAAAGGAAAAAGCAGATGAATATCTCCCCAGAGACATCAAGCAATGGGAAAAGCATTTAGATAGAATAAAAACAAAGGCAAACAAAAAAAGCAGATAACACCGTGTATAATTAATTGCTACGGAATTTCCGGTGAGGAAATTCACTCGAATTAATTAACTTGTTAGTACAGCGGAAAATCGTAATTGATTTCCCGCAACTAACCATACACAAACCATTGCATTTTACAAACAAATGAATCTCAAGTTTACGATACTCCTTTTATTAACTCCACTTTTGGTTTATTTGCAGGATCCAGGATGTGAAACAACCGTTAAGCTTTATGATGTGCAGGAAGAAAAATATGATTATTGCATTATCATCGATTATGACCATAACACGAGTACGATTGAACAGATTGAAACAGAATTAAACAATAGATGGTACGATTGGCATGGAACAAAAACAATATTATTGAGATCTAATTCAAACAAGAAACTATTAATAGGATTTAGATCGGGCTATTGTTATCCTGGTGGAATGAATAAAGATCAACTTCGCGTTATCATTGCACGCAAAAGAAAGAAAGATAGCAAGTTAGAGTTAATGCACAGCCGAGTAGCACTTATTGCAGAGGAAAGAACAGAATTTAGTGTTCGAAAGTTTAAAGCGGGAAACAGGGAATTTGAAATCTTAGAATACGATGAAGACTATGGATATAACAAAAATTTAGTGCCTCAACATGATCGCTATTCGTATTTAAGAACCAGAGTTATTTATCTCAAATAAACGCAACACAACAAAAGCCATAGGGCATTAAACCGTCCCATAGTCAAACCGTTGTAAAACATTTACTGTAACAAATTAATTTAGAACGCCTCTTTAAGAATAAAAGATGCATATTAAAATTAATTTGCTCGGTTGCTTCCTTTTTCTGTCATTAATAGGATTTTCTCAAAACATAAAAATCACTGAACCTAAACTTGTATTTGTCGAAGCAGGTGATGTTCTAATAGGTTGCTTGCCTGATGACGATGCTTGTCTCAGTGACGAAAAACCAGCTAAAAATGTTACGCTTTATGATTATTGGATTGGAAAATATGAAATAACAAACAAACAATATGCAGAATTCCTTTCGGAAAAAGGAAATCAGATTGAAGGAAATCAACCCTGGTATATAATGGATAAATACGCATTGATTAAAGAAACGGAGAATGGAAGATTTATATCAAAAAAAGGCTTTGAAAATTACCCTGTTAATAATATCAATTGGTACGGTGCAAAAGCTTATACCGTTTGGTTGTCTAAAAAAACAAATAAGTTATATCGATTACCTACAGAAGCTGAATGGGAATTTGCGGCTAGAGGTGGTAAAAAAAGCAAAGGATATATTTTTTCCGGTAGCAACAATTTAAACGAAGTAAGTTGGAACTATGAAAATGCTCTAAATTCCAAAGTGGAATGGTACGAAGATAAAATAGGAACATTTCCTGTTGGTCTTAAAAAGCCAAATGAGTTAGGTATCTACGATATGACGGGCAACCTTAGTGAATGGGTTTTTGATGTTTATGACTATAAATATAAAGGTGGGATAAATCCAAGCGGTCCAAAAATAGGAGCTATTAGAATTTTACGCGGTGGTAGCTGGGATCATGGAAATCCAGAATCAAGAAATACGGCTAGAACTCGATCTACACCAATAAGTTCATTTACGGCCAATAAAGGCTTTAGGGTGGTGATGGAAAAAGATCATTTATCAAAAATAGATACCGTTGCAAAAAAATATGATTTTAATGGAGTTGTCTTGGTAAAAAAACGAGATGATATTGTCTACCATAAAAATTTTGGCGTTACTAATCGTGAACAGGGTATTCCCATGACAAATGAAACTCCTTTTCCTATCATGTCAATAACTAAACTTTTTACATCAACTATTATTCTTCAATTAATGGAAGAAGGAAAAATAGATTTAAATCATACAATTGCCAAATATCTTCCTGATTACAAAGGATCCGCCGCCAATTTAGTCACTATACACCAACTACTTAATCATACATCAGGAATACAATCTTCAGAGAACATCAAATCAAAAGAAAATGGAATACCCAATATTTATTTGAATAAGTATTCAACCGATGAATTAATGGATAAGTATTGTAGTGGTCCGTTAGTCTATAAACCCGGAACGAAGTTTTATTATGATAACCAAGATTACATCATCTTAGGTAAAATAATAGAACATCTAGAAGATGATAGCTATGAGAATGTTTTGAATCGTAGACTATTAGAACCTTTAGGTATGAACAATAGTGGACTTATAACAAACTCTAATTATGTTGAAAAGAGTTTTCCGAAAGGATATTCATGGGACAAAAAAGCTAAAGTGCTTAATGAGGACAAACAAGTTTTTATACAAAATTACTTCTCTGGTGGTGGAATGTACGCCACAGCCAGAGATTTATTAAAGTTTTCTGATGCTTTATTCTTGGAAAAAACACTCTTAAGTAAATCTTCAATGGAATTACTATTGCAAACATATCCCGAAGGAAATCAATACGGATATGGTCTTTGGAGTAGATTCTATGAGCGGGGTAAGTATATAATTAAAGTAGCTCATCGCCCTGGTAGAAATATGGGTATCAATACTATATTTAATTATGTTCTAGATCATGATGTAAGTATAATTATATTTTCAAATACAGATAAAGTCAGTGTTGACGGTCTAACTGATTTTATTCAGAAGCAATTACTTGAAAAATAAGTTAAGGCGGAGTCAGAAAACGTTTTACGACAATGCATAACCGCAATTACGGTGGATTTGACTACCCTTCGACTGCGCCCAGGGTAAGCTGAATCCGTTCGGAATTGCTAAAGTCTGTGCTAAACCGAAAAGTCTGCGTATATTAACTCGTAACTGACAGTTGCACGAGACCGTTGGCTGTAAGCTGGACGAATGAATAAATTAATAACGAAAATATTAATCGGAATTTCAGTTCTACTAATTATATTCGCTTTAAGTGAGTCGATTGGAAGAATAAGTGATTTACAATTAGCAAAAGATAATCCCGAAGTATTTGAACCAGATTCTCACGATTTACATTACGCCGAAAACCCCTTAATTATGTACATTCACGTAATTGCAGGAATGATATTTTTGTTGACGGGTTCTTTTCAACTTATACCTTACTTAAGGAAAAAATTTATCCATATACATAGGTTTGTTGGAAAAATATTTTTGGCTATTAGCTTTATTGTATCCATATCGGCTATTTCACTCGCAGTGCTATTCCCTTTTGGAGATATATTAGAAACAATTTCTAATTTGATTTTTGGAATTTATATCCTATATGCAACA
Organism: Spongiivirga sp. MCCC 1A20706; assembly: GCF_046524175.1. Lineage (NCBI taxonomy): Bacteria > Pseudomonadati > Bacteroidota > Flavobacteriia > Flavobacteriales > Flavobacteriaceae > Spongiivirga > Spongiivirga sp. MCCC 1A20706. Next base: position 244,679 of record NZ_JBEFZF010000003.1, on the reverse strand, counting down.
GTAAGAGGATATACAACCATTAGAGCAAAGAACGTCACAGAACATAGTTATTGGGTTCGAAGGATATTCTTTCTATCACTCTCAATAGCTACCATAAGACTCATCATGATTGCTGGAATAATAATCAATGGGCTAAGTGTAAAAGAAGTAATGGGAATTTCATTTTTAATTGGTTTCTTGTTACACTATATAATTATAGAACTTTGGATATCAAAACAGAGGAAATTAAAATATAATAAAGCCAGCGGCTAACAATGACTATAATTCATTGTGGTTTTGTACCACACCAACCCGCCCGAACGTACCGGTCGGTACGGGCGGGAATAAAAGTATTAATCAATAGCTGATTTCTCAACGGAATAATCCTGCCTTGACTGACGCTGTAGCTTGCCGATGGTAGTGCCATGTCCTCACAACGAAATCATAGCCGAGACCGTAGGCGAGCGCTTAAAACCTTTGATATGAAAACACAAATTATAATAGTCTTATTGGTTGTATTTGTACTTGGATGCAATTCGAATACAGAAGAAGTGAAAATGGACAAGGATATAGAATCGGAAAAAATAATTCGGACGATTGATAACTGGAATGAAGGATGGAATAAAAAAGATGTTGAATTAGCGATTTCGGACTATTCTGAAGATACTGATTGGACCAATGCCTTTGGTGACAGAATGCAATCAAAGTCGGAGTTGAGAGCATTACTTAAAGAAATTTTTGCCATGGACTTTGTCATGGAAGGTATTGATAATTATCAAAATGATGATGTTCAATTTCTTACTGATAACATTGCATTGTTGCGCTCAACAAATATAAGAACGGGCCAGAAATGGAGTGATGGTACTGTGATGAATGACCGATACATTCACCACTTGAGAGTTTATCAAAAAATAAATAATGAATGGAAAATAACTGACCATATGATCAGTCAAGCGCAAGAAAAAAAATAAAACGACTCGCCAGCAATGACCGTAATTCAATGCTAACTCTAAAACTAATAACCATGAACCACCTTGATTTCTAACCGACAAGTTCCTGCCGGAAATCGCCGTAACAAAATCATAGCCGAGACCGTTGTGTATAAGGTTCAAACAAAACGTAGAAATGAAATTAAACGAAAAAACTACCGAAAAACTTGAAGGAGAATTAAGAGGATTGAAAATTATAAATGGAGCATTAATAGGGGTGTTAGGAGTGCTATTTATAGTGTGTGTTTATGGACTATTGAAAAAAGATGAAAATGGAGTTTTCAGCGCTTTAATTGTGGTGCCAATAGCTTTAAGTGCAATAATTCCGTTGAACTTTAGTAATATGAAAAAAATAAAAGCAGAATTAGAATCCAGAAAATGAACAAACTCTGAATTTAAAATTACGGATTGAATTACGAAAATGGAATTCATAAAGCTTTGATGAAAAATCAAAACCGAGTTACATGGTGAACTGAATAAAATATTGGTTACAACAATGTATAATCGTCTTAATTAACCTAAAAACCATCACTGACAGTCATACGAGACCGTTGCAAATACTTAAATGATGACAAGAGAAGAATTTATAAAAATGTGTGGAATTTTTGGGATTGGATTACCTCTTCAATTCTCATTAATGTCTTGTGCTTCTGACAACAGTCCCAATAATGAGCCTTTTAGTGGTAAAGTAATAGTAATAGGTGCGGGCGCTGGTGGATTATCAGCGGGATACCTATTACAGCAACAAGGAGTTGATTTTGAAATATTGGAAGCTTCTGCAAATTATGGGGGTAGAATGAAAATAAATACAAGTTTTGCTGATTTCCCAATACCATTAGGAGCCGAATGGTTGGAAACCGGAACAAATATCTTTCAAGAAATTGTGAATGATTCAACTATTCAAGTAGATATCGAAACAGTACCTGATAATCCTGATAGGAAATTTGTAAACTATTCTTGGTATAGCTTCTATCAAGAGTATATTGTCCCATCTATTTCAAGCAAAATTTCATATAATACTATTGTTCAATCCATTGATTATTCAGGTGATCAAGTTAGAGTGAATACTCAAAATGAAGAATATGTGGCTGACAAAGTAATTATTGCGGTTCCACTTAAAATGCTTCAAGATGGAGCTATTAATTTTACTCCAAGCCTACCTCAAAGTAAATTAGACACAATAAATAGTCCTGTAATTTGGGACGGATTTAAAGCGTTTTTCGAATTTTCGACCAAGTTTTACAATGATGAATATACCTTTGAAATTACACCGGAGACGGACGGCCAGAAATTGTATTATGATGCGACCTTAGGACAAAACACATCCAAAAGCATTCTTGGATTATTTACAGTTGGAACGCCTGCTCTAGATTACATTAACAGATCTGGTGACGATTTAAGGAATTTTATGTTGAACGAACTAGATGGAATTTTTTCAAACCAAGCTACACCAAATTATATTAATCATATTACTCAAAATTGGAACAACGAACCTTTTATCAAGTCAGGTTATATGTCTGATTATGCCGATTGGAAAGTGGTAAGAGAACTTGGTAAATCCGTTGCTGGTAAACTATTTTTCGCTGGAGGTGCCTTCACAGATGGAAATGACTGGGTGTCTGTTCACACAGCAGCGCAATCTGCAAAAAAAGCCATTCAAGAATTGAACAACTAAAATCTGCTTACAACAAGGTGTAGTTTATAGCGGCTTAATTTTTATAACGCTGTTCATGGCAATTTGCTATCTTCGGGTTCAGGAGGAAAATACTTGTGGATTTTCTGATACTAGGCCATAAACATTACTTTCCTAGCTTTTAACGAACGAATTACCTATTACGCAACATATGGCTTAATTCTTGACCTGAATACCAAAAAATAACATGAAACATACTTTAATCTTTACATCTCTTTTTTCAATTGTTTCATTTGGAACATCATTTTCTCAGGATCAAAATTCAGACAATATTATTGATGGGATTATCCAAAAAAATGGGCAAAAGTTTGTAAAAAGTAAGAACATAAATGCCGCTTCAATAGGGATCTATAAAGACGGTCAAGTGTACACAAAACACTTTGGGGAACTGGTAAAAGGAAAAGGAAACCCGCCTAATGACCAAACTATTTATGAAGTTGGTTCTGTTTCAAAAACCATTACTGGCTATCTTGTTGCTAAAGCGGTACTAGAAGAAAAAATTACACTAGAAGATGATGTTAGAATTTATTTAAAAGGAAATTATTCCAACTTAGCATATAACGGTACACCGATTACAATAAAGGACTTACTTACACACACAAGCGGATTACCAACATTTCTTCCTTCCAAAATGAACGGATTATATGAAAAACTTACTAAAGAAGTACCCAACGAGTATTTGGCCTTAGAAAAATCATATAACAAAGAAAAATTCTTAAAGGACTTATCCAGCATATCCATCACCACAGAACCAGGTGTTAATTATTTGTATTCCAATACCGGGGCAGAATTAGTGGGGTATATCCTAGAAACAGTTTATGAAAAAAGTATAGGCCAGTTATTAAAGGAAAATTTCGCTGATCGCTATACGATGTCAGCTACAGGAATTAAATTGGACTCCATACAACGTAAAAAACTCGTTCGTGGATATTGGATGAATAGCCAAACACTTGCGCCTAATAACTTGAACCCCCTTTGGGGAACCGCGGGCGGGATTAAAATGACCATTACAGATATGATGCGGTATATTGAATTACAGCTCGATGATAAAAACCCAGTAGTTGCTGAATCTCATAAAGCACTTCATGAGGTGCGCTACCCGTTACAAATGGCATATTACTGGCGAGTTTGGAAAGATAAATATGGGACTTCATATAATCATCACGGAGGAACCAGTGGTACTCAAAACTGGTTATTCATTTATCCAAAGTACAATCTAGGGATTTCAATTATAACGAATCAAAGTGGACCTAAAACACCCAACCTGTTAAATAAAACCGCTCAAAAAATGCTGAGGGAATTAATAAAAGAATAAACGGTTGGGGAACATCGCGTAACTGCATTGGGGTTGAATTTTCTACTAAAAGACATTACATTTTTCCTTATTCAAACGCCAAACTGTCTTAAATGTTGATTCATGCCGATTGGCAATGATTATCGGAAAAAATAATATTCATCTCATCCAACATATCATTAAGGGGGTATATAAAAGAAACTGAGTTCATGTTTAATTGCTAAACTCCATCCAATGAAAAATAGCTTCTTCTACTTCACTTTATTGTCCTTATTTTTGGTAGTTTCTTGTAAACAAAACGCTACTGAAAGTACGTCAAACCTAGAATCAAATTCTGGCTCTGTGGTACTGGCCAAGGTCATAGAAGAAAATTATGATATTAAAAGTGATTCAACAGTTTTTAAATCTGCCAACATCGAGAACTTCGATCAAGACGGTAAATCAATTGATGTGTTTTGGTTGGGGCAAGAAAAAGATACCGTCCTTAGGTTTTACAGAAAGTATGATAAAAATAACAAACTAGTGGGTGCCGAATATTACGAGCAAGGAGATATAGAACCAAGTAGGGATACGGTCTTTTTAAATTCTAATGGATTGAAAGTTGAAGCTGCACTTAACGCAGAAAACCAAATCTCATGGAAATCTACCATTACAACAGACGCAAAAGGAAATCCGATACTGAAGACGTATGAGAATGGTAAAGGAGAATATCGCGGTTTAGATAGTTTATTTTTTGACGATCAAAATCGTATTATAAAAGGATTTTATGAAAATTCCAAAGGAAAACGCTATGGAATAAAAACGTATCAATATCTTAAATCAGACGAGAAGGGGAATTGGACCGAAAGAAATATGTTTGTTAATGACACCTTAAGACAAAAACAAACACGGATTTTGACATATCACGAATAAAAACTGTGTATAACAATCTGTATCATTTCTGCTTTTAAGATAATAGATATATCGATCTATAGGTTTTGACGTCTAATCATTGAAAATATAATTTTAGAATAAAGGAAAGTCCGCATTTTGAAATGGTACTTACCTAGGATTTATTATCTTTTAGTATTCAGAGCAGGATGCTGTTGAGCATTGCTGTTGGGTGCAATCTGAAAAATCAATTCTATGAAGTTGAATACAATAATATTTTTGATAGTACTTTTTACCCAATCAGTATTATATGGGCAACGTTTAAAAATGAAGCCATACGAGTTTGTATCAAAAGCAAAGGACACGGTGCAGGCCGAATTGGGAACTTTTAAAGTTTTGGAAGACAGAAGTACTAATACTAACGACTCCATAAGACTATCCTTTATTAGATTTAAAAGTACAAACCCAAATCCCGGAAAACCAATAGTGTATCTTTCAGGCGGACCTGGCGGTTCAGGAACTGGCACTGCTAAACGCGGTAGGTTTGAATTGTTTATGAAGTTACGAGAAGTGGCAGACGTTATCGCCTTCGATCAACGTGGAACAGGATTGTCTAACAAACTTCCAAACTGTCCATATAGGGTCGAATTCAAACTTGAGGCGGCAATAGACAGGCCAGAATATAATAAAAAGACCACTGAAAACATTTTAAAATGCTTAGAGTTTTGGAAAAAAGAGAATGTAAACCTAAACGCATACAACACAACCGAAAGTGCAAAAGATATTGATGAACTAAGAAAAGTACTCAATACGGACAAAATTTCAATTTGGGCGATTAGCTATGGTTCGCACCTTGCGTTTGAATATATAAGGCTTTTTGAAGAAAACATCGATAAAATGGTATTGGCAAGTCTTGAGGGTTCTGACGAAACAATCAAACTTCCAAAAGATACCGAGAATTTTGTTTTTAAAATAGCTGAGTTGGCGAAAGACAACTATGGTTCCGAAAAAAAATACCCAGGCCTTAAACAAAAAATCATTGAGGTACACGAAAGACTAAAGATAAAGCCCATAATAAGTTCTTACAGAAACAGGCGTGGAGGAATAGACACTGTCGGGATTTCAAATTTTGAACTACAATCAGCAATTGCAACTTTTTATTTGAAAAACCCTGATGATTCAAAAAAGCTTCCAAAAGTTTATTCAGAAATGTTTAATGGAGATTTTTCAGGTATTGCAGCGGATGTGATGGTTATGAAGCGCTACGTTCTAAACGGATTGAGACCAATGGCTTTTGCAATGGACATGCAAAGCGGAATTTCTGAAGAACGACAGAAAAAAGTTGGCGAACAGATAAATCAATCTATTCTAGGAAGTTCTATTAACTTTTTGCTTTATGAATGGATGACAAATGTAGACTTTCCACAACTACCAAATAAATTTCGAGAGTTAAAATCGAATAAAACGAAGGCTTTACTTTTAAGTGGCACGTTAGACGGTAGAACATATGTTAATAGCGGTATTGAAATCGCCAAACAATTCAAGAATGGAAAGCACGTAATTATCGAAAATGCTGGACATGACTTATACATGCAGTCGCCAGTGATTGGCGATATGGTTCTTGATTTTTTCAAAGGAAAAAAATTAAATATGAACAGAATAGTGCTCGAACCAACAAAATTTGAATGAAAAACTACGATCTAAACCAACATACATCCTAATTATAAAAATTGAATGTTATTGGAAAAACTACATAGCGTATTTCTTTCAGAAAATACGAAAAGGCGAATTGAAAAATTAATATTGTACGTTGCGCTTTTCAGTTTTTTTGCGCATCTGATATTAATATACCTTTCAGAATTTGAAATACTAAAATCATTTTCTGGATCCTATTTGTTAAAAAATCCAATATCAGCTATTTACACCCCCTTTTCTTTTATTCTTATCTACGAGGTTTACCTGTTGATCTACTATTTACCAAAGTCTTTTACCACATATATTACAAAACAATATGAAATCATAACATTAATAATAATCCGAAAACTGTTTAAAGATCTTTCATCCTTGGAGCTGACAACCAATTGGTTCGAAATCAAAGGTGATTTACAATTTACTTATGATATCGTAGCGTCATTGGTTTTATTTTATCTGATTTTTCAATTTCAAAAGCAAGGCAAACGAATCTCAAGTAAACAAAAGGATATGGATTCAAAAATTCAAAGTTTTATAAAAAGAAAAAAAATGATCGCAACTATTTTGGTGCCGCTTTTTTTCGCTATGGCCTTGATTACACTTATAAAATGGTCAGTTGAAATATCTTTTTCAACAAATAAATTACCTTCATTTGAAGGAATTAATAACTTGTTTTTTGATGAATTCTTTACCGTCTTGATTTTGGTAGATGTTATACTGTTATTGGTATCCTTCTTTTACACTGATAAATTTCACAAGATTATAAGAAACTCCGGATTTATCGTATCTACAATTCTAATTAGATTATCTTTTGGGGTTTCTGGATTAATTAGTACAATTCTAATCGTTTTTGCGGTTCTGTTCGGGTTGTTAATTATTTTGATACACAACCAGTATGAAAAAAATATGCTGCTTAACAAGATCAATAATCCGTAGCTTCTTTAGTTTTTTAAATAATATTTGTTGCTTTTAATTCGTATTGATTTCCTGAAAAGGAATCATGAATCAAATTTCTTCTTCTACGGTATAGAAGTCGTGGCTTTAGCGTGAGCACAACCGTGTACGAACTTTTTCATAATTGTTATTAGAGATATTATCCAGTCAGGGTATTATAATTGGATAGTTATTGCAGGCCTTACTATTAAATTATACTTACATAAATTCATTATCTTTTGGTATTCAAAACAGCTTTGCTGACAATGCTGTTTCCAATAATTATAAGATAAGCTAAATGAGGAAAATACTAGTCTTATTGGTACTATTATCTCAAACCTTATTCGGACAGAAAAATTCTGAGATAACCGAAAAACTAATTGGGTATTGGGAAGGTGCATTCATAAAAAACAATTCTTATCAAAAAATTGAAATAGAAATTTCAGAAAGAGAAGGAAAAATTTATGGACTTCAAATAATGGACGAATGGCATCCTACTTTCGGAGAATTTGAAGTTCCCGTGAAAATAGATTCAACAGGCTTAATAAGTTTTGGAACAGGATATGGAAAAGCAAAATTAAAATTAGACAAACAAAACTTGGAAATTATTGGTCAGCTTGAAGGTATGAATCCATCAGTTTACCTACACCTTAAGAAAACTGCTGATAAACCAAAACCCAATTACAGAATTGAACAAGTTTCAATAACATCTCAAGATGTTGAATTGTATGCGCATTTACATATACCATTATTAAATCCTACAAGGACAGCTGTAATATTTGTTGGTGGTAGAGGTTGCGAAGCAGATCAAACGCAGTATAACCTTTATGCTAAATTTTTAAGAAAATATGGAATAGCCGTACTTACTTATCAAAAAAGGGGAACAGGAAATTCAACAGGAGAATGTATTACAGCTACTATTGAAGATTTAGCAAATGATTTAAATAATGTCAAAGCATTTTTAAAAGCACATAAGAGTAATTTTGATACCATTGGTGTGTTGGGTGTAAGTGCTGGCGGATGGACAATGGTAAAAGCTCAACAAAGTGATGACTATGACTTTATGATCAGTATTGTTGGGCCTTCTACGTCCGTTAGAGAACAGCAAATTCAATCTGCTACCTATGGATCGGAATTTTACAAGTTAGCACCTACTGCGAAACAAAACTTACTTAATTATACAAATCTCTTGTTTGATGTGAAGCAAACGAAAAAGGGTTACCGAAAATTGACAAGTTTATTGCAGTTAGCCAAAAAAGAAGGATGGAATCAGCTCTTAGAAAGTACAGATATCGTGCAATCTGAAAATGATATAAATAAATTGTGGGTAAAACGGCACAATTTTAATCCAGAGAATGTTCTGAAAAACTACAAAAACCCATTTTTAGGAATTTACGGGCAAAGAGATTGGATTGTTCCTCCCAAAGAGAATATTGAAAAACTGAATGAGTGCTTCAAGAACAATCTGGAAAATCTAACAACCGTAGTTGCTTATAACGCTGAGCATGGAATGGAAATGGAAGATAAATGGATCGATTTGGGACGAAATATTAGTTATTGGCATTTTTATAGAATTTCTCCACAAGTGCGAATAGCTATTGTAGATTTTTTGAATAAACATGGAATAATAAAATAATTGCTGGTAACGTAGGCTATGAGTAATGAATTATACACTATAGTATTGATAATTTCGTATGAATCGCTAACTCATTAGTTGGAAGGTTAATAATTAATTAAAGAAAATACTCATTGTCAAGTTCTCCGTACTAAGTAGAAACAACGAGCAGATGGCAAGACCTAAATTTGAAGAGATAAAAACTGGAAATGAATTTAATCAATGGTATTGGTTGAAGGAAGAAATGGTGAACATTTGCAAGCGTTCTGGATTACCAACAAATGGAAGAAAATTTGACTTAAGAGATAGAATTATGTTTGCTCTTGATAATGATGGTCAGGTTAAACCAAAACCTAAAGAAGAAAAAAAGCAATCTAAATTCAATTGGGCAAAGTCTGAATTATCACTTGACACCACAATCACCGACAACGTATCATTCGGTCCTAACTTCAGGCGCTTTATGAAGAGTCAGATTGGAAAAAAGTTTTCTTGCCATAGTGATTTTATGGATTGGGTTAAGTCAAATAAGGGGAAATCTTTATTTGACGCCGTGAATAAATGGAACGAACTCGAAAAAAGAAAAGTTGATCCTACTTTTAAAAGAACAATTGCAGATAACAACATGCTTGCTCAGTATACTAGAGATTTTTTGGAGGATAATAGAAATAAAACTTTAAAGGATGCCAAAAAATTTTGGAATTTGAAAAAGCAGTTGCCTACTAAAAATGGATTTGTAAGATATGAAAGGTCAGATTTAAAGTTGAAATAAGAAAAACGCGTTTACATAAGAATGTATATTGCCAACTAGTAGGGTACGAGACACATATAAAGTATCAAAATCTTGATTCGCTATGAGTGACAACGTTATTGAGATTGAAAGTTTTGAGAAACTCAATAGTTTAATGAAAAGCATGGAATTTTCTGTTCGATGGTTGGTTCGTTCTGAAATAGGCCCGGGTTGGATAGGAAGCTCAAGAACCATCGATTTTTATTTAGATAATTATATCCTTAGTGAGAACGAATTTTGTACGGTATTAAAAAAGAGACTCATTGAGTCTATTCCAATCCCAAATAAAAGTAAGGACCATGTCATTAATGGTTACGGTGATATTACTCTAAAGAATAACCAACTTGAAATAGCGTATGAATGGGATTCCACCATACCCTATCAACATCCCAGTGAATTCAAAGAAGGAAAGACCATATTTTTCCCGTAGTGTAAGTGAAGCATAAAAAGCTACGCCTACAATGTATATTAGGACATTGCCAGAATTTGGCTAACTTTATAAATCCCCCTAACATAACAATTACAACGTTTCACATGCAATCTCGCTAGAACCGTTCTACATAAAATCAACTAAAAAATGAAAGTTACAGCTGAAAAAAATGAACAGATTGCTAATTTGATATTTGCATCTATTTATCCTCATTACTTAAATAGGGTGGAGAAAAATGGTAGAACCAAAGAAGACCTTGACCAGGTAATTAAATGGTTTACCGGTTTTGACCAAGATGCTTTACAAGCGCTTATTGATGAAAAAACGACCTTTAGAACATTTTTTGAAAAGGCTAAAATACATCCCAACGCATACTTGATTAAAGGCGTTGTTTGTGGGTATCGAATTGAAGAAATCGAGGATGAATTTGAATTGTATAAGCAATGCAGACAGATGGAAAAGTTGATAGATGAATTGGCAAGAGGTCGTAAAATGGAAAAGATTTTACGAGAAGAAAAAAAGTAGAAATTACCCCGCTTTGGTACCTTCGTTGAAAAATAGTAAATGGCTTTAGTAACAAGTTATTGACGATTGTTATGGAACTAAAAGGATATTTAATTAATAGGTAGAATCATCAAATGGCAAAGAATAAAACCACTGTTACCGAAGTCGACGTATTTGATTTTATCAATTCATATGTCGAAAATGAACAAAAGAAATCTGATAGCCTCGAACTCATCAAATTGATGAGGAAGTGGTCTGGGTTCGAACCAAAGATGTGGGGGCCTACCATAATTGGTTTTGGTAGTTATCACTATACCTATTCAAGTGGTCACGAAGGGGATGCGCCAATGCTGGGATTCTCTCCAAGAAAAGCGCAGTTTTCATTATATATCTACTCCAAAACAGAAAAAAGTGATGCGTTATTGAAAGAATTCGGAAAATTTAAAATGGGGAAGGCATGTATCTATATTAAAAAACTTGCTGATATTGATATTTCAATCTTAGAGCAAATCTGTAAAGAATCAATCGCATACCTTTATGAAAATCATGAATGTGGTGCATGCAGAACTTAATATCAACTTTGATATTAGCGATAATTCCGTGTCATTTTTTAGCTAACTTCAAATCTGTTAATCAGTAACTCGCATTGGTTTCTGTGATTCGAAATTTTTAGAATTTCAAGTCTGCAAGGAAATTACTGCCTAGACCTTAGAATACTAAAAAGGAAATGAATATGATTTTACAGCTCTTTAAATACGTAATCACCCTTAATATTGTTATAACATCTAGTATATGAGGCAATTGTTATTCTTTTTCGCTTGCTTTTGGTTTACTACTTTATCTATAGCACAAGAAAGTAGTTCTCAAATTGCAGTTGGAGTTAATTATACTATTAAGTCAACCATTTTAAGTGAAGAAAAAACACTTCAGGTGTACACACCTGACGATTACTTAAAGTCAAATAAAAAGTACCCAGTGTTATACATTCTTGACGGACAACGGTATTTTTTAAGTGGTGTAGGCATTCAAAAGGCCTTACAAAGACCGCTTGCTATACCGGAAATGATCGTCGTAGGGGTTAGCAGTAATGATGCATCAAGATGGACATGGTTTGGTGAGGAAAAAGAGCAATATTCCAATTTTTTAATAGATGAAGTTATTCCTTTTTTAAACACTAACTACAGAACAAACGGTGAGCAGATCATTTTTGGCTGGGAAGCCGCTGCTTACTATGTTAGTGAGTTGATTTTAAAACATCCTAAAGTATTTAACGGTGCAATCTTAACAAATGGTGGCTATGCTTCTAAAGAAATGTTGAAAGACTTCAATGCAACTAGAGCCACATATTTATATATGGCTAACTCCAAAAAAGACATTTATAATATAGGGTATACTGATGAATTTCATGGAATGTTGAAACAACATAGCCCTCAAAGATTGGTTTGGAAATATGACTTATACAATGATGAAGTACATGAAAGTTTAGCGCACCTAGCACTTTACAAAGGCTTGAAGTTCTATTACCACAACTACAATTCATTAGCTTTTGAAAGTATACAGCAGTATGTCGATCTAGGAGGTATGGATTACTTGACCGAATATTTTAAAGAACGAGCGAAACGATTCGGTGGAGACGATACTATCGATGATAGCACGAAAAATACACTGATTTGGTTGTCATGGAATAGGGATAATTTTGAATATTTCAAGCTGTTTATGACTACATTTAAAGATGTTTTGGAGACAAAAAGATATGCTTCTGCATACTGGCAAAATCGTTTTGGGCAGTTCTATTTAAAACATAAAGACTACCAAAATGCTATTAAACATTTTAGTGTTGGATTAACTAAATATCCAAATTCAAGATTTGATGAGAAAATGAAAGAAGGACTGATCAACGCAAAGAATAAGAAAAACTAATCTGCAAAACAGAACCGATAAAACGGTTATCATATATTCATGTTGAAAGTCTTTGATCTGTTCTGACCACCTTCGATGAACTTCCGATGAGGTTAACTCACAAAGGTTCGTAAAGCGTAGTCACAATCATCCCTTTTCCATTTTCTAAATGATGCGCTACTAGCTCCTTTTTTCCTTTTACGTTAAATTCAAACGGAGGCGCCAAAATATCCAATCCGCTTTGCTTTTTTAAGCGGATGCCCTGCCCTGAAATAATGTCTTTGTTCGGTGTGAAATCTCCGGTAGGAATGTGCTCCGTAAGAATGATATATTTAAAATGGGTTAGCTTATTTAATATGGCTTTTACCTCGGCATTGGATAGGTGTTGCAACACTTGTCTTAGAATGGCGCAATCCCCAGTTGGTAAATCATCCTTTGAAATATCTAAACAATAAAATGCTAACTTTTCGTTTTGAAATGCTTGCTTGTTGTGGTCAATTAGCTCCGGTACAATGTCTACAGCAATGTATTTTTTGGTATGCTGAACAAGCCGTTTCGCGACATTGAAATCCCCACAACCAAAATCACAGACCACAGGTGGATTTTCCAACGATTTAAAAAGAGAAATAATAGCTTGCAGATATGGCATGACAATCGATGGATTGTGAGATCCTTCCCCTGAATAGAATTGGGATTCGCCCGCCCCCCAAAGTTTCATTTCATAAATCTGTCGCATTGCATCGACTGTGGGCCAGGGGCTTTTTTTATTATAAGGATTGGTATGTTTCATTTGTGAATTACCCAAACGAATACACATTTGGTTGTATGATGGAAAGATACACAATAAAGGCAAAACCGCTACTTTGCTAATGCCCCTTAGCTGGTTTGATTCTTTACTGATATTTTGAAGAATAGAACAATTCCACCTGACTCCATATTTTTAGTTTTTGTTTGTTTACAATAGCTAAATTGCGTAGTAACATTTTATCATATGGGCAACTATCGAATTTTTAATAACGTTCAAAAGCATATTACGCTTAATGATGTTGAGAAACAATATTTTGAATCATTATTAAAGGTTGAGCGCATTGCTAAAAAGGAACTTATTTTAAAGCAGGGGCAAATATGTAAAAAAATATATTTTGTAGAGTTAGGTAGTTTAAGGGCTTTTAATACTAATGAGGATGGCAAAGAATCCACCATTATGTTCGCATTTCAAAATTGGTGGATTACAGATATGAGTTGCTTTGTAAACCAAAAGCAAGCCTTATTATCAATAGAAGCGCTCGAGGACAGTCAAGTCGTAGGATTAGATGGCAACGCTCTTGAAGCACTCTTTGATAAGATACCCAAGTTCGAACGTTTTTTTAGGATTCTTTTTCAGAATGCGTATATACGAGAACAGCAAAGAGCACTTCATTACATATCGCTAACAACGGAAGAACGGTATCGGAAATTTATTAATAAGTATCCAGGAATAGCTGACAAGGTAACACAAAAGCAAATTGCCTCATATCTTGGGGTGACCCCAGAATTTTTAAGCACAGTGAAAAGAAAATAGCGTTGTCTTAAACTATCTTATTTTTTAGAATGACACAATTTATAATGTTTGCAAAAAGCTTAACATATGATGCTAATATTAATTGCTGGTCCGTATAGAAGTGGTACCAATAATGACTTGAAACTTATTAAAAGAAACATGGACAGATTAGAGTCCGTAGCGCTCCCAATATTTAGAAAGGGTCATATACCTATGATTGGTGAGTGGGTCGCAAATCCATTAATAGCGTTGGCTGGATCTACAGAAGTAGGTGACGATATTTTTAATGAAATCCAGTATCCTGCGGCACATCGGTTACTGACCAAATGCGATGCTGTGTTGCGCATTGAGGGAGCATCAAAAGGCGCAGATCAAGATGTTGAAATTGCGAAGCAACTTGGATTAAAGATCTACTATGACATCAATGAAATTCCCGATGCCGGAGCGTAAAATTCGAAACTTAAAAACCGAGGTGCTTTCTGATCATTGGTATACATTGAGGAAGGCCACTTTTGAGTATTTAAAGAAAGATGGTAGCTGGGAAGTTCAAACTAGGGAAGCTTACGATCGTGGTAATGGTGCTACTATATTATTATATAACAACGCCAACCGCACTGTAATACTTACAAGGCAGTTTCGAATTCCTACATATTTAAATGGAAATGATTCTGGAATGTTAATTGAATCTTGTGCAGGGCTTTTAGACGCCGAAAATGCGGAAGATTGTATAAAAAGGGAAACAGAAGAAGAAACTGGTTATAAAATTGGCTCTGTGCAAAAGATTTTTGAGGCATATATGTCTCCTGGTTCGGTAACCGAAGTTGTACATTTTTTCATAGCTGGGTACACAAAATCAATGAAAGTAACCGCGGGTGGTGGCGCGCATGACGAACAGGAAGAGATAGAAGTTTTAGAATTACCAATTGAAAGGGCTATCGAGATGATAGCAGATGGTGAGATCAAAGACGGCAAAACGATTATGTTACTTCAATATGTACAACTAAAAGGTATTTTATAAATTGAGATTCGTTTTCTGAATATCTCTTTTACAAGGTGTATACAAATCGAAAGGTTACAAAGCGAGGCTGTATAAAGGTTTCTGAAGTAAAAACTGAAATATTATTCGCGTTGTTACGTACTTGAGAGTCGATATCTAAAATATTGGTTGCTTTTAGCTCATATTCCCACTTAGCATCTCGATTTTTACGGTAAGATAAGGTAGCATCCCAATTTTGGAAGGATTGAGAACTTCCGTTACCCAAATCTTGATTCGTATAAGTGTAATTCGTACGAAAAGTGAATTTCTTCCAGATATAAGCATCAAACTCAACCGAAGGTGCATTTGTAACAAAAGTGGTATTACGTCCTCCCTGGTTGTTGTCTGTAATACTATATCGATATCTAACATTGATATTAGGTGCTATCTTAAAATTCGTACGTATTCCAGGAATATACGTTTGGGTATACCCTTCATTTAAAGATCGCTGTCCTTGTATGAATTGATTGATTTTACTGTAGTTAAAACTAGCGCGTAATTCAGCTCTTATTTTACCAAAGGTTCGCTGTACTCGCCCGGAGACGTTGACGTTTTCATCGGCAAAATTTGAATTAAAAAATGTACTAGTTCGTATAACATTTTCGAAATTGGTAAGGTTTCGTATCTGATCGATGTTACTTGAGTATGAAGCCCTGGCAAAAACATTGGTATAATTAAATAAATTAAAGCTAGTGTAAATTAAATTGACATTATGCGATAACGCATTTTGTAGATCGGGTTCACCAAATTGAATACTGTTGAAGTTGTTTAAAACAAGACCTTGCGCTAATCGTGTGACGTCTGTAAATTGATTTCGCATATCATAGCGTAACGTCAAAGCCTCGCTCTTTTTTAATTGTATTCTGGTTTCAAAGTCAGGTAGTACTCGGAAGAAGTTATCTTTAAATGTTTCTCCAAATTGGGTGTTTTTGTTACCATAAGCATGTACAGAAAATCCTGGTGTAATGGTAAATTTTCCGGTTTTTATCCGATAGTGAAAGCCCATATATACATCACTAAAATTGTATTCGGTATCATTGGTGGCGCGGCCTTCGTTAAATGTAGGTGACGGGTTCAACTGCGAACCATCTCCTAAAAATTGAAAAATATTGGAATCAAATCGCTGATTGCTGAAAATAGTACCCAGGGTTATATTCAGGTTGCTCTTTTGATTAATCAGGTAGTAATAATCCAATTTAGCATCTAATTGATTTGATTTAATTCTTCTGTTTTGCCCAAGATCGTAATTAGTAAGTGTGGTGTTTAGTCCTAGTGCTTCTGCTGTAGTATCGAAAGCATCAACCCCAGTGGGATTATTGACTAGCAGTGCATTGTAAAAAGGATCTTCATCTTTTATTAAATGCTGTGCTTCAAAAGCGAATATATTTTTTTCGTTAAGGGTGTAATAATAATTTAAATTCTGATTAATGCTAAATGGAGTCACTTCATCAACCTGGGTGGTATTGCCAATAACTGATGAAAAAAGATTCTGATTTTGTCTATCGTTGGATGTTCTGGCCAACACATCATAGTCCATTTGGTTGTTAAGGTTAGGTTGGTACGAAGCACTTAGCTTTAGCAGTCCTTGATTTGACCGTTCTTTACTTGTTTGCTCAGTCGCTTCATCAGGAATACCCAAATTGGGATTGGTATATTGAACGAAGCTTGTTTCCCTAGAAAGGATACGACTTGAATTGTAAATAATAAATCCACTTAAATCTAAAGCTTTAGAAGGGGAGTAGCTAAAATTACCTGTGGCTAATTTATTTTCAATTTCAAGCGCATTGCCCTGAGTCGTTAAAAAATTTAGGCTATTATTCCCAAGATTGATATTAGTACCGCTACTCCTGCTGGGTGCTCTAAAACCTCCTTCGAAATTTCGAATATCCCGCCTTGTTAAGGCTGCTTCTCCCGTATTATTGAGGTCACCTATAAAATTGAGACTATAATTGGGGCTATAGTAAAATAGCTTTGGCTGTAATACATATAACTCATTATCCGGCGCGGTACCCCCACCAGCTGTAATATTGCCAAACCAAAAATTCTCTTTTCCTTCTTTGAGTTTGATATTTAAAGCAACATTGTCTTGATTATTGGTAACCCCGCGCAATTGGCCTACTTCTGAATAATTGCGCAGTACTTGTATCTTGTCAACTGCCTTGGAAGGAATATTTTTGGTAGCCAATTTGGTATCACCGTCAAAAAAATCCTTGCCATTAACCATGAGTTTGTTTACCACTTTTCCTTCAACTTCTACCTGACCATCTTCATTAATTTCGACACCGGGCAACTTTTCTAAAACGTCTTCTAACTTTCGTTCGCTACCGCTTTTGAAAGAGTCGGCATTGTAAACAATAGTATCGCCTTTTACGGCAACAGGCATTTCGTAAACCAGTTCTACTTCGTCTAAAACATTATTCGATGTTAGGATGTAATCTTTAGTAATATTACTTTCCTTTGTTGCAATGGTATCTTTGAGGGTTTGCATTCCCACATAACTAATCTGTATCTCATAAGAACCATTGATACCAAGCTCTAACTTAAATTTCCCCTGATCGTTAGTAATACCATATGATTCTAGGCTAGAAGTTTTCTGATTGATAGCAATAACATTAGCCAATTCTAAAGGCTTATTTAAACTATCCATTACAACACCTTCTAGTTTAATTTGACCATAAGTGATGCCTGTCACCAGAATAAGTGCGACACAAAGTAAATTTTTCATGAAGTTGGCTTAGGTTGCTTGTTAGCTGAAAGTAGTTTTTAAAGAAAATTATCGACTTCTTCTACGACCCCTATTGTTTGCCATTTCTCGCATCTTACCAACAATAGTTTCTTGATAACTCACTTTGGTGATTTCTTTACCTTTTCTAGGAGCTTCAATTTTAATTTTTTCTTTTGGGTTCATCACAATTTTAGAACACAACATTGTTGTATTTCCTGCACTTACTTCTAAAATTAACCCTGGCAAACCCCAAAACTCAGCAGGACCATGACCCACAGGAACTTGTGGTGTGTACCATGCTTCTACTTCAGTCATTTTAATTTCTGGAGTAGTATTAGTAGAATCGTTTTCCTTTCTGGCTTGTTGCCTTAATTGACTCCAAGAGAAATTGTACCAGCTAAGTTCACTTGTAGGAACGGAAGCGGTAGCTTTAAAGCATGTATATTGACCTATTTGTTTAGTTTCCGAACCCATTTTCCAATCAAACTTCTGCAGTTTGTCTTTAACCAAGAATTGTTTACCATAAAACTCCTGTTGCTGCACTAAAGCATTTTCCTTTACATTTTTATAGGATTCTCCTTGAGAAAAGTTCTTTCCCCAAGAGTCTGTTGCCCCAGAAATAGCATCTAATTTCTCCTCTTCATTAAAAACTGACTCTTCTTTGTTGAAATTAAGTATGTACGTTTTTTCTAATCTATTTTTTAAGCGAGCCATAATTTGCTTTTTCTGGGCTTCACTCATTCTTGCTCCCCAGCTGCCAAGTTCCATGGTCGACTTCGCGAAATAAGTAGCTTGCCCCTGAAATTCTTGAACGGTTGGTTTGTTCGACATTAGCAGAACAAAGGAAAGGAGACTGAATTTGAATAAAAGCGATTTCATGACTTTAAATATGAAGTTAGTTATTTTGTTTAACGAATTTAATTAAACATGAAACAAATAAGTAGTATTTATCAAAAGATTAACACGAGTTTTTTCTTTGATAGTATTAGAACAGGAACGTCATTAGTCAAAAACTAACAGGTTTTTAACGTTATTCGATCAAATAAAAACTACTTTGCGTACATACCTAAAACAATGCTTACCGTATTTCTAGTTATGAGGAAGAACCTTTTTTACCTTTTAATATTTATTGCATCCAATACTTTTGCCCAGAACAATCCAATTTTCGAAAGACTAACTGCTATTGCAAATGGCGGTACAATCTACTACAATATAGATGGTTATAGTATTACAAAAGAAACGTTGAATTTTCCTTTTACCGAAAAAGGACTTAAAAAGATTTACCGCAAATATAAAATTAGAAAAGACGATCCTAGAACGACAGATTCGTCAATTAAAACCAAGCATACGTACGTGTACAATAATGATAAGGTGACCACAGGGATTGTACAGCATAATTCGTTTTATTTTTTGGAGAATAAAAAGAAAAGGGTGGATATTATTCGCTTTAGCAATATCAATAAACTTGATAAAGCTTTTGAATTATCAATGCTAACGTTAATATTGGATAATAAGATTCCAAAGGCGAATTTTTCTTCGACTTCTACTGACAGTATTAACTTTGCGGGAAGGCAAATTAAATTAGGAGATCCTTGTCGTTGGATGGATGTGAATTCCGTTCAATGCCCCGGCCATGGTCAGATCAATTGGTCAGTTTACAAAGATTTTGAAAGCGCTAACAATGCAGTTCAATATCAATTTGAAATAACTAAAGCCAAAAGAGGGGGCAAGGTAATTTCTGAAGAAGAAGTCGATGTGATCTTTGAAGATACCGAGGTCAAAGCAAAGAAAGTGATATACGACTTTAAAGGAATTAACTCATTACTAGCCGGAATGTCTGGTGGAGAAACATTGACAATTTATTACGTTACTGCCCCTGTTCGAGCTAATTATGTAGGTTGTGTATTAAGTCATTGGAATAATGATGTCATTCAAGAAAACGGGCTTCCGTTATTATTAGGTGAGGTTATGAGCTTAAAAGAGTAAATTTAGATGGTAAAACTATTTCAATAAGATAAATGAAACTTAAAGTTTGCCTGATACAAGATGCTCCTATTTTCTTCAACAAAGAAAAGACCATTCAAAAGATCGAGGATCTTACAGTAAAACATGCTAAAGAAGGCTGTGGATTAATTGTGTTTCCGGAGTCTTTCATTCCGGGATACCCACGCGGATTTTCCTTTGGAGCGGTTATAGGAAGCAGGAGTGATGAAGGCAGGGCACTATACAATGAATACTATAAAAACAGTATTGACCTAGAAAGTGATGACCTTAAAAAGCTTGAAAAACTTGCTAAGTCAACCAAGACATATCTGGTAATTGGGATAACCGAAAAACAATATGTAAACGGTAGCTTATTTTGTTCAATGCTTTATATTTCTCCCAAAACAGGATTGTTAGGCGTACACCGAAAAATTAAACCTACGGGGACCGAGCGTTTAATATGGGCAGAAGCTGGGGCCGAATCGCTGGTAACATTTCAAACGGGTATTGGCAGGTTAGGCGGACTCATTTGTTGGGAGAATTATATGCCTCTTGCGCGAATGTCGATGTATAACAAGGGGGTAGAAATTTACATTGCTCCAACCGCTGATTCTCGCGAAGCCTGGTCCGCGACAATGCAGCAAATTGCGCTGGAAGGACGATGCTTTGTGTTAGGTTGTAATCAGTATTTTACAAAATCAATGCTTCCTGAAAAGTATCAGCACCTGGTTAAAGATGAGCCCGAAATAATGTGTCCCGGTGGAAGTGTAATAGTCTCTCCGCTTGGAAAAGTAATTGCAGGTCCGGTTTTTAACAAGCAAGAAGCACTTACCGCAGAGATCGATCTTGAAGATATTACCAAAAGCAAACTTGACTTTGATGTCATTGGTCATTATACAAGAAACGACCTTTTTGATTTTGGGGTGAAAGGGCAGCCAGAGACTTTAAATGAAAGTCAAAATTAATGGTCTACATGTAACAAATTCTTTCAAATGTTTACTTATAAATTAATAAAACGAACCGTTGATGAAAGAAATAGCACCATATACCGATAGTATTCAGGCTACTAAAACGCTAGATAATGGAGGCCGATTTTTTAATGTATTTACAAAAGAAGATGATGGTGTTATAAGTCAAGCAGAACTCAACAAAGTTGCAGGTTTATTGAGTGGCAAGCAACAAATGATATTACATCTTGAGTTACTATTGTCAGCACTTAGTGCGAATCAAAAACAGGCTGTTTTGACAAAGTTAGATGATAGTTTAAAAGGTATCTACAGAAAGTACAAACCAGAAAAATTAACCGTTGCTGAAGCGCTTGATAAAGGGAAATTATCTTCTAATGTTATTATTTCTGGAGTTCCCCGAATGATAGATACGAAGACGGAGTTTAATGGTTTTATAATGATTCCAATTATGACAGGGAAGGTAACCACATTTTCTATGGTTCCAATTATTGATCAATATGATGTATATGAGGTTAGGGATGAAGTATCGAAAGCAAGAGTGATCATAGCACATGCCAAGGGCCAACAAAAACTCCCGGAAAAGTCGTTGGCAATAGGGGGTGTATTGAAGGAGTTGAAGAAATCAAAAATTGCCGAAACAACCAATGAAAAATACTTGGAAGCCTTTTATTATTCGATTATTAAATAGTCCTTTTTGAAACATATTAACGGTTTTTTAAATTCAGAACCTTTGTGGATGGGCAACCAATTCGGGCTGCAGCAATTTAAAATGCCAATTGTTGATCTAGAAGCCTTTAAACCCAGGCCCATTCCGACAAATCTTCGATTAGGTCATCAAATAGAACATATTTTAACCCAAATACTTGATTATTGTGATGATTATGAATTACTAGCACACAGCATTCAAATAAAAAAAGGAAATGATACCATCGGTGAGTTGGATTACCTTATAAAATCCAATTCGCGCCAAATAGTTCATCTTGAGTTAAGTTATAAATTCTACTTGCTAGACCCCGATATCTCTGAACCTATTCATCGATTGGTAGGCCCAAATAGAAGAGATATGTTTTTTACTAAACTGGATAAAACTAAAGATAAACAGCTTCCTTTGTTATATACAGACTACTGTAAGCGCACCTTAATACGTAAAGCACTACCAACAGATAATATTGAACAACAAGTTTGTTTTAGAGCGCAGTTGTTTGCTCCATACCAACGGAAATCACCATCAATTCGTCCTTTAAACACTAATTGCGTCGTAGGTTATTGGCTTCGATTTGTTGTTTTCGAAACAGATGACTTTAAGGATCATACCTACTATTTGCCAAGAAAATATGAATGGCTGCATGAGCCCCATACTGGTGTAAAATTCAATAGCTTTTTCGATACGTTAATGGAGATCAATTTACAGCATTTAAATGAACGTAGTCCTATGGTATGGATGAAAAAGAAAGATAATAGTTTAGAAAAATTTTTTGTTGTTTGGTGGTAATGGTGGGTTTAAGGTTTAAAGTTTTAGTTCCATGCTTTTACAAGTAGATGATTAATACAAAAACCCCTCCGCAGAGCAGAGGGGCATCAGCTGTAAGCCGATGAAACTTACGTTTCTTTTCTATACCTGCATTGCAGGTTGGTTACTTATAATCTTATATTTAGGTTAAGGTCTTCTTTATTGACCTCGAACTTGGCAGAATCGAATTGTGGTGGTCCAAAGCTCATGTCATTTCCGCTCATCCCGTATGATTCTTTTGGCATTCCACTAGCATCAAAATCCATTTTTTGATTTTCATTTACATCATGTAAGAGCATGATCGCATAGGTGCCAGGAGTCACATTTTTAAATGTAATAGTGACTTTACCATCTTCAATTTTTGATTCAGCATTTTGAACGCCAGGTCCTTTCATAAAAGTGTCTTCAGTATGCAGCGCATACATTGCTTTGCCTTCATTGTTCAAGAAGTTTTCTGTTACAACCGTAATGGTTATTCCTTCAGTTTTTTCTTGTGCCAAACTTACTAATGATGTTAGTGCTAGAGTGAAAATTAGTGCTAGTTTTTTCATGTTATTGTTTTTAATGATTGATATTAAATCGTTCGTTCTTTGTTAATGACAGGTCAAATATCAGCACATAGTTCGATTGTTGGAAAAGAGAACTACCCAATTGTCATTTTTATAGGATGAGTTGTTGGTTAGCATAGGGGTGAGGGTAAAAGGTTATGAACCAACTCCATTACAACCACCTGCTATTACTCAATGAAGACTACAATAACCCTCTAGCCTTAATCTCTAAATACTTATTAATAGTATTAATCGTTAAGTCCTCAGGTTCAGTAAGGATAGAGTAGATACCGTATTTTTTAAGCTCGTTGACGATTAGACGCTTTTCAAACGCAAATTTCTCAGCAATGACTTTGTCATATACTTGTTGGATAGTGTTCGCATCTTTTTGTATCAACTCGTTTAATTCGGTATTCTTAAAGAAAATGACGACCAGTAAATGATTTTTGGCCAAACCTTTTAAGTACGGTAATTGCCGATTTAAACTGTCAAGGGTTTCAAAATTGGTGTAGAGTAGTAGCAGGCTTCGATGTGAAATATTCTTTTTTATATCGGCATATAAACGACCAAAATCTGATTCGTAAAAGTCCGTTTCTACATTGTATAATGCCTCCATGATCAAGTTCATTTGAGAATTTCGGCGTTCTGCGACCACCATATTCTCCACTTTTTTCGAGAAAGCAAACATTCCTGCTTTATCTTGTTTTTTGGTGGCTACATTACTTATTACTAAGGTGGCATTAATCGCATAATCTAGAAGACTCAACCCTTCAAAGGGCATTTTCATAAGACGACCCTTATCAATAACCGAATATACGGGCTGTGATTTTTCGTCTTGAAACTGATTAATCATTAACTGGTTTTTCTTTGCAGTCGCCTTCCAGTTAATGGTCCGAATATCGTCACCAAGCACATATTCTTTTATTTGTTCAAACTCCATTGTATGGCCCAATCGGCGTATTTTTTTAATGCCATATTGCAATAAATTATTGCTTATCGCGAGTAGGTCATATTTTTTAAGTTGAATAAAAGAAGGATATGTAGGCACCATTTGCTGGTCGTCAAAAATAAAACGACGACTCACTAAACCAATGGCTGAGCTAATGTAAATATTAAGTTTGCCAAAATGATATTCTCCTCGTTCGGTTGGGCGTAATTCATATTCAACGGCTTTACTGCTCGAGGCGGGTAGACTGCGTTTAATTTTAAAGTTACGAACCTGAAATTGTTCTGGTATTTCGTCAATGATACGGGCAATAACCTTAAAGGTATAATAGTTGGTAATGCTAACCTTAATGGGATTAGGGTCACCATTTGAAAATTTCTCCGTGGTTTCTCGTTTACCTAAAATTCCTCTTTTTGTGGCAAAAAGTATGATAATATCCAGAAATGTAAACATCAGCAAAGCCAACAGAAGCCACTTTACCACATTAAATAATTGTGGATAGATATAGCTAGCTATAAAGAGCGTAAAGATGCCAATACAGCAATAAAAAAAGCTGTTATTTAAATAAAGTGCCTTTATGGATTTAAGCATACTAATGTTTAACGAGGTATCTCTACCGCGTCAATTATTTGTCTAATAATCTGTTTTGAACTAATACCTTCCATCTCCCTTTCAGGGGTAACAATTACACGATGTTGTAATACTGGAATGGCCGCTTTTTTAATATCTTCAGGAGTAACAAAATCGCGTCCTGAAATAGCGGCAAATCCTTTGGAAGCTGCTAAGATGGCAATTGATGCACGTGGCGAAGCACCTAAAAACAAAAATGGGTTACTGCGTGTATTTACTATTAATTGGGCTATATAACTAAGCAAATGTGGCTCCACAATAATCTCGTTGACCAAGGCTTGAAATTTCTCAATTTGATCTTTGGACAAATGCGATTGTACTTTTTCTAATTTGTTAGCACCTTTAAGTGCATGCTCACGGTTTAGAATTTCAACTTCTTCTTCTAGTTTTGGATAGTCTACATCAACTTTGAAAAGAAAACGATCTAATTGCGCTTCAGGTAATCGGTAGGTACCCTCTTGTTCAACCGGATTTTGTGTTGCCAAAACCATGAAAGGAGCGTCCATCTCATATTTAGTACCATCAATGGTAATCTGGCGTTCTTCCATTACTTCAAATAAGGCTGCCTGTGTTTTTGCAGGAGCTCGGTTAATCTCATCGATCAATATCATATTTGAAAAGATAGGCCCCTTTTTAAATTCAAACTCTGATTTTTTCATATCAAAGATCGAGGTACCTAAGATATCAGAGGGCATTAAGTCCGGTGTAAATTGAATTCTGCTAAACCCAACATCTAAAGATCGTGCCAATAGCTTTGCCGATACGGTCTTAGCAACTCCAGGTACTCCTTCAATTAAAGCGTGGCCTTTTGCCAACATGGCAACGATAAGCATATCGACCATTTCTTTTTGACCGACAATGACCCTGCCAATTTCGGTTCTAATGGCTGCAATTCCTTCTTGCAGTTCGGTAAGGTCTATTCTGTTTTGAAAACTGAGATCTCCATTTGTAGTCGCATCTGTAACGGGTTGAATTGGCTTGATGTCAGACTTGTTTTCTTCTGGTTGTGCTCCTTCTTGATTTTCCATAGGGTCTAATTGCTATAAAATTTTTCAATGTTTTTATTAATCCGAAGTAAATCGTCTTCAGAACAGTATTTTTTCCCTTTAAGTTGGGCTATTAATTTGAATAAACGTTCTATTTGTTCCTTGTCTTTTCCTGATTTTAAGGCTAGATTCTTAACAAACTTCTCATCCATTACCTGGGTGTCTATATAATAGGTGCGCCTTATACTTTCAAGAAAGTAGGTAATCTTCTTTTCAACTAAATTATTATGATTTTTACTTTCGTAGTATAAGTTGCCAATTGTTTTAGTAAAAGCAATGGTTGTATTTTCTAGAGGCTTTATCACTTTAACGATGCGTTGTCTGCGCTTAGCATTAAAGATGATAAAGATTAACAACGCAGCAAGACCAAACTGCCAAGCCCAACGCAGCGGTGGTTGGTTCATGATAAAGCGTAGCTCATTATCACCTAATTCATCACCAACTTTATTTACTGAAGCAAAATAAACCGCACCGTCCGGGATATAAGATAGTACAGCCTCTGTATATTTTTTGTTATACTCTTTAAGTAGGTGATAATTGGTGAATGTTGCGGGCTGCAGATGTAAATAAATGGCACCTTTATTTTTAAAATCGACCTTTACAAAATTAACTCTGGTCGTATCATGTGCGGTTAATTTATGATAGCCCAAGACGGTAGTAGTAGCCGTATCTAAGGTTGTGAAATAACTTTGATTTAAGCCGCGATTAATAGTAATGGAATCGTTTTTAAACCGTTTATTGGCAAGTGAAATATTCCCTTTTTTAGATGGTTGAAAATCAGTCTTAACATCAAGCGCTAAGGTATCTAGTAAATGAGTCGGAGGATAGGTGTTTGATATAAAAAGTGTATTACCATTTTCAACAAATTTCAATAACTCGTTTGTTGAATATTTATCAACATAGCCTCCTTTGTTAATAGACAGAAATGTCCCCTTGGCATCAAAAGTGCCTTCTTCCCAATCAAAAGACTCGTTTAGGTATTCATAGGCTGTTCGTCTTATCGTTACAACAGAATCAATACCATCTAGATTTTCCAGTTGTTCTCTCAAAATCTTTAAACCGAATGGTTTAGTATGTTTTTCATTGTAGCTAGGTCGCCAATCGACGGGTGTGGGTTGAGAAAACTCTATAGCAACGATACCCACAAAGAATAGGATTAGTAACAGGATATATATACGAGCGGTTTTGTTCATGCGGCAGTAGCTTTGATTAACAAATCAAAGGCATTACTTGCCTTTACAAACTCATCGTCATTTACATCGAACTCACCATACCATATATAATTGTATAAGTAAGAGGTATAGCCGAACTCTTTCTGTAAGTTTTTATCTTTTAATTCATTTTGATAGTCACTATTGGTTTTTTCAACATCATACTCAATCAACTCCTTATTACTCATGTTTTTTAATAACCATAAATAATAATAACGCACTGCCATCCGGTAATTTTTTTCTTCTTTGGCTTGTTGTACCAAAGCAACGAAATCGGTTTCATGAATATTGGTTTCTACATCAACACCATTTACGACTCCTTTATCTGATGCTCTGCCAAAAATCCAATTGCCTTCATCATTCATTATTGCTCTAACAATAAAATAGACCACTAAAGCTAGAAGTGCAATACCGCCAATCCAGTAAAGTAATGTTATGAAATTTGAATTCGAAGCGTTTCGTCTAGTATCAAAAAGTTCAGCCCAAAAACGTCTCCAGCTTTCTTTAAAACGGGCCCACCAGCCTGTTGGATTAGTTTCGCGATCGTATCGATATTCTTCACCTTTATATAGCTCATTTAAATCTTCAGGAAATTCACGAGGATTCCGTGCACTGTCATCTTCAACGTTGTCTAATATTTCCTGTGGATTTAATACTCCATGAATAATACTTGTTTCTTCTTCCTCATCTTCATCAACTTCAATAATGTCTTGGGAAAACATAATTCCTACACTAAAAAAGCTTAGTAAGAAAAATACAAACAAATATTTGATATGTATTGAAGTACTACTCACCCGAACCTATCTGGTCTATTACACTGCTGGTATTAATATGTTCAGTCTCCTCTTTATAGGTGTAGAAAATAAGACTTTGATTAATTTGAAGGATTAAACCACAAAATGTTTGGATTACAAAGCTAATAATGTAAGAAACTAACAATATGATGATCATAATTGTTGAAGAATCCGCTATATCCATTTGGGCTTCCGGAGTCATGGTATAGATTCCCGCACCCGTAAATAGTGTTTGGATTAAGCTAAACCCAACCTGTACTACATAATACATTAAAACTAAAATACCGAGGCAGCCTATGGCATGCATAAACTTATTACCCAGAACACTAAAGCTATAACCAATAGAATCAAAAATACCGCGTTCGCCCCGTATATATTCCATTAATGTAGAGTGAAAAAAGAGCATAGGTATAGCAATAACAGCAGGAATTAATAACATACCAACGATGGTAATTGCAACAATGAAGACACCTATGCTAGTAGCAATGATCGCAGGGATAGCTAATAGAAAAATGGAAACTAAAACATAGATGATTAATTTACCAAAATTAGCTTTCAATTTATTGAACACTTCTTTGGAGGTAAAACTGGTACCGCCATTTTCTTCATAAAGTTTAAAGTAAATAGGAGTGAATGAATAGTTTACTACAGCGGCTATAATGGCAAAGATTATGAAGACAAACAGTAATACAATAGCTGTCGGCCCATAATTATCGATAAAATTTTCAACTTCCGATTGCCCACCACCATAAATAGTGCTGGTCATTAAATTGGCATAAAACTTTGAAAAGAAGTATGCAAATGTCATTAAAATAAGAAGAAAGATACCGTTAATAATCAGGTAGTTTTTAAAAAAATGCTTCCCGTTAAACTTAACAAAGTCAAACGTATCACTAAAAAATGAACTAAAGTCTCTAGATTTAAATAGTTCCATATTGGGAATTGAATTTTCTTTTTACAATATGCGGATAGATCAAATAATAAAATGAGATCAAGCTTAAAGTCACTAAAATTATCGTCACCGACCCCCAATTGGGCATGGTATTGTAATAACGGGTAATAAACCCTTCTAAGAATCCCGCTGCGATGGTAAAAGGCATCGTGCTTATCAAAATTTTAAAACCATCTTTTAGGCCACGGGTGAATGATAATTTTCTTGAATATGTTTTAGGAAATAAGATGCTTGCACCTAGCATAAAGCCAGCAGCGCCTTCGATAACAATGGCAAAAATCTCCATGCTTCCATGAATCCAAATGGCGCGAACACTTTCCCAAAAAACACCTTCTTCATAAAACATATATTGAAAAGCACCCAGCATGATTCCGTTTTTAAACATGATATAACCGGTGCCAATACCACCAAAAATGCCAAGAAAAAAGTTGTAAATACCTACCCGAAGATTGTTAAAAGTGATTCCGAAAAAGGTGCCAAAATGGCTACCTCCCTTATATACGGCTGCAGGGTCTCCTTTTTCAATGTTTTCTAAAGTCATATTCACATAGTAATCTCCAAGAATAAGCCTTACAAATGAATCATCATTCATTGCAGAAATAACACCGATGGTAACAAATAAGCCAAATACTAAAAACGCGTAAAGTACGTATCTTCTATACTCATGCATTAACAAAGGTACTTCTGTTTTAAAGAAGTGAACAAAGCGATTTTTATCCTCGCGTTTGGTCTTATATATTTTTTGAAAAGCTTTTGCTGCCAAATTGTTTAAATAGATTATTGTCTTACTTTTGGCGTAATAGGTTTGAGCAAAAGACAGGTCATTCATTAATTGAATGTAGAGTGAAGCGAGCTCATCTGGATTTTTAAAATTGTTGGTAAAAATGGCCTTTTCAAAATCGAGCCATTTTTCCTTATTTTGCTTGATAAATGCAGCTTCTCTCATAAGAGGCTAATGTAATACTTTAAATGTCAGAATTACAAGTAAACACTACACAAAATGTTAATTTAAACTTTACGGCGGCGACTGTGGGGCATCGAATTCTTGCATTCATAATTGATTTTTTAATTATCGCAGCCTACTGCTTTGTGTCGCTGTACATTTTATACGAAGTGCTGGGTTTTAATAGCTGGACACGTGACTGGGATGGTTGGTCCAAATCTTCTGTTGTGACGATCGTTTTATTACCTGCAATTTTTCACACCTTATTATTTGAAATGCTACTCGAAGGGCAAACCGTTGGTAAACGTATAATGAAAATTAAGGTGATTAAAATCGACGGTTATCAAGCTGGCTTTGCGGATTATATTGTGCGCTGGATGTTTCGTACAGTAGAAATTTATTTAGGTAGTGGTATTATAGGCATGATGGCGATCGTATTGAATAGTAAAAACAGAAGGTTAGGCGATATAGCTGCTGGAACAGCAGTCATTAATCTAAAAACTAATATTAATATTTCTCACACCATTTTAGAAGAAATTCATGAGCAGTATCAACCTATGTTTCCTAGCGTGATAAGACTTTCTGATCGGGATGCTACTATTATAAAAGATAGCTATTTGATTGCAAAAAAGAATAATGATCTTACTACAATCATTAAGTTGCGAAAGAAAATTGAAGAGGTGATCGACGTGAAGAATACATTATCTTCTGATTATCATTTTATTGATACTATATTGAAAGACTACAATTTTTATACTCAGAAAATGTGACACTCTTCGAGGTTTTTGATATGACAGGAACATTTGCATTTGCTGTTTCAGGTGCACTTACTGCCCTGAAAAAGCGAATGGATACCTTCGGTATTTTTATTATTGCTTTTGTCACAGCTGTTGGCGGTGGCACGCTTCGGGATGTTTTAATAGGGAAAACTCCGGTTTCCTGGATGACCGATTTATTAAATGTTTATATCATTTTCGGAGCAACTGTATTTACCATTCTTTTTAGAAACTACCTAAAATACCTTAGTAAGTCGCTTTTTCTGTTTGATACCATAGGATTGGGAGTTTTTACACTATTGGGTATTAAGGCTGGCTTATCGGTTGGGATTAGCGCTGTTGCTTGTGTCGGACTTGGGGCTATGACCGGTAGTTTTGGTGGTGTCATTCGGGACATATTATGTAATGAGATTCCAGTAATTTTTAGAAAAGAAGTATATGCCACTGCATGCATACTTGGCGGTGTATTCTATTTTGCGGCAAAACATACAGGAGCAACTGATTTGGTGATGGATATTGGTTGTGCCACTACGGTGATTGTAGTTAGGTTATTGGCTGTACGTTTTAAGTTGCAACTGCCAGTGGTTTATAGTAGGTAGTTTTCAGTTGTCTGTTTGATCAGGCTAGAGGAACCTTAAACTCGAAGGCATTAAAGCATTTTCAACATTCGATGCATTTTTAGTTGATCTGATTTTAGACCTGGGTAGTCTAAGTCCCAATTGCTCCAAGTATTAAATCCCATTTTCTCGTAGAATCTTTTTGCTGGACTTGTATGCATGACATCAACCCAGAGCACTTTCTTTCTTAATTCAGATGCTAACTTCATAATGTGATTAAGCGAAGCGTGACCAATTCCTTTTCCTGAAAACTCGTTAAGGATATATATTTTTTCAAGCTGAATTGCCTCTGCCGTTTTGTAAGAGCCAATCTTACTATTTAATTCCAATTTGTAAAAACCGACTAATACTTTAGCAACATATATTAGGTAGTAGGCCAAGTTTTCATTTTTAAGATCGGTTGCAAATACGTTTCGGGTAAACGCCTTTTGTATATAATATTCGGGTTTGTTTTGCTCCCAAACACTGGTATACGCTTGTAAATACGCTTTTTGCGCAATAGGCACTAAAATATCAATGTCGTTATTGGTGAGTTGCTTAAAACTTATACCTTCCATTTAATATTACAACCAATACTTGGTTTTTGAATAATATCTACTAGTGCTCCTTTTACTGTGGCATCGATCGCTATTCTCAAATCCTTACCGGTAACAGCGATTCCGTTCCCCGGACGGGAATCATCTAATTGGCCGCGATACGTTAGTTTTAAATTGGAATCAAACACATAGAAATCCGGAGTGCATGCTGCGTCATAATCTTTTGCCACTTGTTGGGTTTCATCATACAAGTAGGGGAAATTAAAGCCTTCATCAAGAGCATTTTGTTTCATTAACTCAGGGGAGTCGGCGGGATAATTTTCAACATCATTACTCGATATTGCGATAAAACCAACTCCACTATCTGCGTAATCAGCACCTATTGCCGCTAATTCCGCATTTACATGCTTTACAAAAGGGCAATGATTGCAAATAAACATAATAACGGTGGCTTTTGCACCTTTTGCTTGCTCTAGCGAAATATTATTTCCTGTAACAGTATCAAGGAGTTCAAAGTCAGGAGCGATTGTTCCCAACGGAATCATATTTGAAGGTGTACGGGCCATTTTTTTTGGTGTAAAAGTTAATACTCACTACTGATTACTCACTACTCACTACTCACTACTCACTACTTACTACTCATTACTAATATATTATTACATCATCTTGGAAAAGAAAATCGCATTCATCAACAATTTATTGGTGCCATACCAGAAAGCTCTAAAGTTGGTATTGTCCGTGAAAACAGTAACACGACCTCGACCTAAGCGCTTTGTTTGAAATGGTACCGTATTTTTTAAGCTATCTAAATTTTCTTCAGAAATATAACCTGCTAATAAGGGTTTTGAAGTATATTTAATTGGATTGTTATAGCTGTTTTTATCGGGTTTTATGTGAATATTGGTGTTTCTAAAAAGAGATATTTCATCATTTTTATATCCAAAGTTAATTGGGTGTGATCTATCAATATTGGCCTCGAAAATTGCACCACCGGTAACTTGTGCCCCTCTAAAATCACGACGTTGATCGAACTTAATATTTTTCGCTTCCATATCATTCTCTTTCAGCTCTAGCTTGATAAATTCTTTACGTTTAAGCCAGCTTACGGCATTTCTGTAACCAATTAGCGTACCACCATTACGAACCCAAGTCTTCAATTTCTTTGCACTATTATCACTTAAACCACCCCAACTATTTGGAAGTATAAAGTGTGTATATTTTGATAGGTTTACATTGTCAAAACTCCGAGTGTCAATTCGAGTTACGTTCATTTCATATCGTGTATCAAATAAATGCCAAATCTCACCCGCATCGTAACTGGTCACACCGTCACCAACCAACATAGCTACTTTTGGGAGGGTTAGGGCATCAAAGTCATTACTTCCTAAGTCAATGCCGATGGTATTTCCCGTATTCACCCCTGTTATGCTAATATGACTTTCTTCTGCTACTTCTTTTAAGAATTTAAAAAGCTCGTCAGACTTTAATTTTTGATTTTGTACTGGTACCATAATGGTTCCATAATCATAATTAACATCATTTAATTTGAATGGAGTAGCACCCACTTTTGCACGAAGTCCTTTCTTTAATATTTTATGTAGTGCTTTTGGTGTATAGTATTCATGCCACTCGAACAAATAGGCATAGTTACTTTTATTAATAGTACTTTTTGGGGCCTTGAGATCAGTGATTTCCGCTCCTGCCTGATTCAGGTTACTCAGCATTTCATGATCTAAACCAAAAGCCAGAGGGAATGTCCATGCTGATATATCATAAAAGATACTGTCCTGAAAACTTGTTTGACGGTTAAACATGGCCTTAATTAGCTTGTAATTTTGTTGCTGCATTGGCACGACATAACCATATCCCTTTTTATACTTTTTGCCTTTTTGGGTAAAATTGTCTTTCAGCTCATGTACTGTTATTTGGTGCCTTTTCAAAATTTCAGCAAGATGATATGCTTTGGTGGCATCTTTTTCATCGCCAAAAACAATAGCCTTTGTTCTATCTGAAGTGGCTTCTTTTTTAGCATCGCTATAAAAACTACGTTGGTAGTTAAGAATCTTCGTTCTCATTTCTTTCGCAGCTTCCAATGTTGATAAAGCTGCTGTAAACTGATTTCTTATAGAAAAGGGAAAGGTGACCACACCATTTTCACTTTCTTGAGCATGGCCACGAGAACTGCCTTGTTCGAATAAAATACCAATACCGCCATTTACATCTGGAAAAGTACTTCCTTTGCCATAATAGAAATCATCAAAGCCTTCTTCAGCATAATACAGAGAACCAATTTTATCAAGAGCATCAATGTGAAACTGACTAATTTCCTTAGTTAATTGCTGATTCATTTTCGGGGTAAGCGGATTCGTTCTTGATGGTACTCCAGGCTGAAAGAAGAAAGTACTGTTAGTACCCATTTCATGATGATCTGTCAAAACATTTGGCATCCATTTATGAAAACTAGCAATTCGGGCTCTTGATTCAGGTAATTGTACTGGTAGCCAGTCTCTATTCATGTCAAACCAATAGTGATTGGTTCGACCGCCCGGCCACACTTCTCTAAACTCACGATCGTTGTTATCCGTGTTTAGATGAATGCTTTTGTTGGTGTTCGCCCAATACGCAAAACGAGATAACCCGTCTGGATTGTAAGAGGGATCAAACAAGATTATAGCATCGTTCAATAATGCGTCGATTTCAGGACCTTGCGCTGCTGCAAGATGATATGCAGCTAATAAGGCAGCGTTAGAACCACTTGGTTCATTACCGTGTATAGAAAAACCTTGATACACTACAATAGGAATATCATTTACATTTTTTGAGGATTTTCCGGAAGCAAAATCATTGTGCTCTCTTCTGAGTTGATCAATATTTTGATGATTTTTTGGAGAGGTGATGGTCAATAATAATAGTGGTCTGTCTTCAAATGTCTTGCCGCGGTCTTCAATAGTAATTCTGTCTGATGCTGCAGCAAGAGCCTTCATGTAATACGCTAACTTGCTGTGGTAAACATGCCATTGCCCTACTTGATGACCAATAATACTTTCCGGGGTAGGAATATCAGGATTATAGGTGATGTTTTGGGGTAAATAATAAGAGAGATCAATAGTTTTTTGAGCAGTACAAAGTGCAGATACTGTTAGTAGCAGCAGAAAAATTTTCTTCATAGTTGTTTGGTGTAGTGGTTTGTTGGTGATGTAGTAAAAATAAAAAAAACCGTATTGATATTATCAATACGGTTTTTATATAATACGTTAAAACTTTCTAAATATCGTCAAAGCTGACATCGGTAAAGCTATCAGTACCTTTATTATCTTCGCTGGCGCTTTCATTCTCTTCATAATCTCTTTTAAAGTCACGCTGATGACGTTCTGAAATGACTTCCTGTCCTTTTTCATTGACTATATACTGGGTCATTTCCTCAAGAATTTCTTTAAAAGAATCAAAATCTTCTTTATACAGGTAAATTTTGTGTTTTTTGAAATGGTACGATCCGTCGTCGTTCGTAAATTTCTTACTTTCCGTTACAGTTAAATAGTAATCTCCTGCTCTTGTAGCTCTTACGTCAAAAAAATATGTTCTACGTCCGGCTCTTAATACTTTAGAAAAAATCTCTTCCTTTTCTAAAATTGATTTTTCACTCATATTCCTTCTACTTAAATCTAAGTTGGTTTAAACTGAACCAAATTTGTAAAAAAAAAAGTTAGCCACCAACAAATTCTTAGATTTCTTTTTCAGAGAGTTGCTTGTTATAAAGCTCTTTGTAGTATCCATCAATGTTTAAGAGAGAATCATGATTTCCTTCCTGAATAATATGGCCATCCTCTAATACGATTATTTTGTCAGCATTTTTAGCAGATGATACACGATGACTTACAATTATCGTAGTAGTATCTTGAGATATGCTGTATAGATTATTCAAAATCTGTTCTTCAGTTTCGGTGTCAACTGCAGATAAACAGTCGTCAAAAAGAAGTAATCTAGGGTTTTTTATGATAGCACGCGCTATCGATACACGCTGTTTCTGTCCACCTGACAATGTGATTCCGCGTTCACCAAGAACGGTATCATAACCTTTAGCAAAACCAATTATGTTTTCATGGACGGCGGCATTTTTAGAAGCTTCGATTACTTCTTCTTCAGTTGCCTTTTGCTTGCCAAACTTGATATTGTTTTTAATACTATCAGAAAATAAAAACGCATCTTGTGGTACATAACCAATGCTTTTTCGAAGATCGAATAAGTTCATATCTTTGATAGCACGGCCATCTATTTGAATAGCTCCGGAATTAATATCATACAAGCGGCCTATAAGGTCGAGAATGGTCGATTTCCCTGAGCCGGTTTTTCCGATAATAGCTAAAGTCTCACCTTGCTTAATGCTAAAAGAAACATTTTTTAATGCAGTAATGTTAGTATCATCATAAGTAAAACTCACATTTTTAAACTCAATATCTCCTAATACAGGTGTAGGATTCTCGTTATAATTTACAATAGCAGGTTCTTCGCTTAAAAATTCATTAATGCGTTTTTGAGATGCTTCAGCTTGTTTTACTATACTGGTCACCCAACCAACTGTGGCAACCGGCCAGGTGAGTAAGTTTACATATATAATAAATTCCGCAATAATACCTATGCTGGCTATTTCTCCACTAATGTATTGTTGACCGCCAATAAAAATCACGGTTAGGTTGCTTACCCCAATAAGCAATAGCATTAGTGGGAAAAATAATGCCTGTACCTTCGTAAGATCAATTTGTTTGTCCTTACTTTCATTAGATAATAACGCAAATGAAGCATTGGTTTGCGGTTCAATACCGTAGGCCTTGATGACCGATATGCCACTGAATGATTCTTGCGTGAAGGTTGATAATTTCGATAAATACTCCTGTACGATAGTACTACGTCTATGAATCGCTCTACTAAGCCTGTATATGATAACCGAGAGTATGGGTAGCGGTATGATGGTATATAAAGTCAATGTTGGTGCAACATTAAACATATAAATCAACGCTATAATGAAAAGTGTTAGCGTATTAATGCTATACATGATGGCTGGTCCGGAGTACATTCTTGTTTTACTTACGTCCTCACTAATACGGTTCATCAAATCGCCAGTTCTGTGACTCTTGTAGAAACTAAGTGATAGTCGTTGATATTGTTGATACACTTCATTTTTGAGATCATATTCAATATATCGAGATACATTAATAATGGTCTGGCGCATTAAAAAGGTCAAAATTCCTGCGATGATTGCAGCACCAATAATCAGTAAGATGTTTTCTACTAATTCAGTTTTTAAGACAGCTTTGTCAGTTATGATGCCCTCTTCATAATCGATAACCGCATCAATAGATTCCCTGATAAGGCGTGGTGTAAATAACAAAAATATCCGCGCCACTATGGTTATAATAATACCGAGGGTAAGTTGTTTACGATATTTGCGAAAGTATTTATTTAAATGCTGAAGTTCTTTCATTTACAAATTTGCTAATCAACGTTAAAGTATGCACATTTGACAATTTTAATAGTATTTTATGTAGAATTATTCAAAATGAAGTTATTTTTGCGCTATCATTTTGCGAATAATAAAATACATCTATTATAACAACTAAGTAATAATGACATCAGAAATACTAGAAAAAAAAGACTTGATAAAGGCCGATCCAGTGTTTGGACAACTTTCTTTTAACGACCATGAGCAAGTTGTTTTTTGTCAGGATAAAGATACAGGTTTAAAAGCAATCATTGGAATTCATAATACAGTTTTAGGTCCTGCTTTAGGGGGTACCCGAATGTGGTCGTACCAAAGTGAATGGGATGCCTTAAATGATGTATTACGCCTTTCCAGAGGTATGACTTACAAAGCCGCTATTACGGGATTGAATTTGGGCGGTGGCAAAGCGGTCATTATAGGAGACGCTAAAACCCAAAAAACACCGGAGTTGATGAAACGCTTTGGTGAATTTGTACATACTTTAGGCGGTAAATACTATACTGCCGAGGATGTAGGTATGGATACTGCTGATATGGATCTGGTACGAACAGTAACTCCTTTTGTTACCGGAATTTCTGAAGAGATTGGTGGTGCAGGAAATCCTAGTCCAATCACTGCTTATGGGGTGTATATGGGATTGAAAGCTGCCGCAAAGTATCAATTTGGGACTGATGATTTAAGAGGAAAGAAAATTTTAGTACAAGGTATAGGACATGTAGGCGAAACTTTAGTAGATTATTTGGCTAAAGAAGATACTAATATTGTCATTTCTGATATTAACGAAGAACGACTAGAAGTGGTTAGTAAAAAATACAATACCACGATTTTTAGAGGTGTAGATATTTTTGATGAAGATATGGACATTTACGCTCCATGTGCTTTAGGCGCAACCTTAAACGATGTGTCAATAACCAAATTGAAGGCTAAGGTGGTGGCTGGTGCAGCAAATAATCAATTAGCAGATGAAACTAGACATGGGGCCATGCTTAAAGACAGCGGTATTGCTTATGCTCCAGATTTCTTAATAAATGCTGGTGGTATTATTAATGTATATACCGAGTTAGAATCTCATGATCGGGATTGGATTATTAAAACAACTGAAAATATTTATAACACTACTTTAGATATTTTTAAGCATGCCGAAGTGAACGGGTATACATCACATCAGTCAGCCTTAAGTATTGCTCAACAACGAATTGATGATCGAAAAAAAGGCATTAAAAAGTAGCTTTTTTTTAGTATAATAGTATTTTTGCAGGGCGAAAGAAAATAACTTCTTTCGCCTTTTTTATTCATAGCCAAGTTCTTTATAAATGTTGACAAGAAGACATATTCGGGTGAAAGTAATGCAATCTGTTTACGCATTTCAACGTGCTAATAATGATGATCTTAAACCTCAAGAAAAGTTTTTGAATGCCAGTATGGATCATATGTATGATCTATACTTAATTATGATTAACCTGTTGTTGGAAACTAGAGCACTGGCAGAGGTTCAATTAGAAAAAGGACAAAAGAAATACTTGGCAACAGCCGAAGAAAAAAACCCTTCCAGAAAATTTATAGAAAACGAACTACTCACTACACTATCAAATAATTCTAATTTGATACACTTGTTAGATGATCGTAAACTACGAAATTGGAAAGATGACGATGAATACGTCCGTATCATTTACGATGCGATTGTTGAAAGCGACTTGTATCAGGTCTATCTACAAGATGAGAAAAGATCATTTAAGGGAGATTTGAACATTATAATAGATTTATACAAGCAAGTGATTGCTCCTAACGATAAGTTGTATGATTACTTAGAGGATAAACGCCTAACTTGGCTTGACGATTTACCTTTGGTAAATACAATGGTGTTAAAAACACTTCGGAAAATAAATCAGGACGTTGACTTTAAACTACCAAAGCTGTTTAAGGATGAAGATGATAAAAAATTTGCAATAGACCTTTTTCGAAAAACGGTACTTAATGACGAAGCATTAGGAAAAGAAATAGAAGGAAAAACACCAAATTGGGATAAAGAGCGTATTGCACAACTTGATGCCGTATTATTACGAATGGCGATATGCGAGTTTACAAAATTCCCTTCGATACCGGTTAAGGTTACTATAAATGAGTACTTAGAAATTGCAAAAGAATATTCAACTCCTAAGAGTAGTGTCTTTATTAATGGTATTCTTGATAAACTTGTAAAAGAATATCAGCAAAAAGGGACGTTAAATAAGG
Organism: Spongiivirga sp. MCCC 1A20706; assembly: GCF_046524175.1. NCBI lineage: Bacteria > Pseudomonadati > Bacteroidota > Flavobacteriia > Flavobacteriales > Flavobacteriaceae > Spongiivirga > Spongiivirga sp. MCCC 1A20706. Next base: position 205,504 of record NZ_JBEFZF010000003.1, on the reverse strand, counting down.
TCGGACGGGGTTTGATGTGAATAAAAAAATAGTATTTTTACCCATCAAAATTAAACAAAAATGAAAAAAATAGCTCTTTTATCAAGTGTGATATTGCTAACCTTTGCCATTGGTTGTAAAGAAAATGCAACTTCAAAAGTAAAGGCAGAAAATGTAGAAGTGGCTGCTCAACGAGATGCCAATGTAGGGAACTTTCCTGTGATGAAGTTTGAAGAAAACGAATGGGATTTTGGTGAAATCGAATCGAGAGCGGCTCAGCAGCATGTTTTTAAGTTTACCAATACAGGAAAAGCTCCTTTGGTAATAGCAAATATTAATACTACTTGTGGTTGTACTGCTCCTGAGTGGACCAGAGAACCTGTTGCACCAGGTGCTAGTGGAGAAATTCTTGTAAAGTTCAATGGTAGTGGCCAGAATCAAGTCACTAAACGTTTAACAGTAAACGCTAATACAGAGTCGGGTAAAGAGACTTTAACAATCAAGGCGTTTGTAAAGCCAGCAGCAACCGCAGCAGCGGCAACTAGCGGCAAATAATAATAAGTACCTGAAGTAAACGAGATGGAAGGATTAGGAGGACAGTTACCTTTTATATTGATGATGATCGTGGTGATATTCTTTTTTATGATATTACCAGCACAACGACGTCAAAAAAAGGAGAAGAATTTTGCAAGTAGCTTAAAACGCGGCGATCGTGTCATTACCAAAAGTGGTATGCATGGTAAAGTACTTGAACTTAATGATAAAGATAATACCTGTGTTATTGAAACAGGTGCAGGAAAAATCAAGTTTGAGCGTAGCGCATTGTCAATGGAAATGAGTCAGAAGCTAAATGCTCCTGCAGCGCCGGCGAAAAAATAGCATAGCAAATAGTACGATTGGATATAAAAGCCCGGCTAAATCTTAGCCGGGTTTTTTGTTTCTCTTAAAGTAAGCTGATTTAAATCGGACTTATTTATATTTATCATGGAGCCCTACACCGTCCATTATCATCGGAATGATTTTTTCCAATCTACTTAATTTAGTAGCTTCTCTTTTCGCCTCATTGATATACTCAATGAATTCTCTTTTTTTTCCTGGAGTTAGATCATCGAATTTAGATTGAAATCTTTTGTCATCTGCTAGTTTTTGTTCTAGCAGCTTCGGTACCACATCCGACTTTTTTTCTATTCGAATTTCTTTGCCATCTTTTTGATTTTGAACGGCTTCTTCAATATAGCTAGTAATGAATTCCGAATCCATTTCATTTATTGATGTAAAACGCCATTGCCGCATTCCTTTTGTCTTCCCTTCTTGGGCATTGACCAATACCTTCTTTTTGTCTTTTAAAAATGAACCTTGAAAAAACCATAAGCCTGCATAGGCCTTGAATGCTCCCAAACCAATAACATTTTTATTGTTCAAGGTATAAACAGGAAAATTCCACTTAAAATCTTCTTTTAACTCGGACTGATTTAAAAGTTTTCTCAAGAAACTAAGTTCTTCACCCCATTGTATGTTTCGTTTAAAATATCGTTCTAATCGTTCGGATTTTTCCATAACAGGTAGAGTTTACAGGAAAGAAGATACAAATTTGTGTGAAATAAGAAGAACTGAAATCAAAAACACCTGCCGAAACAGGTGTTTTCTTAGTTTGCAAAAACAAGTAGACTGTATAGGTCAAAATTGGGGACTTTGCTTTTGTCAAATGTAAATGATGATTTGATCAGAAATCATCGACTAATTCAAAATAATTAGTGCTATTTATATCGTAATTGCACTGCAATATAAATTAGACACCTTCGATAGAATGAAGTTTTGTTTAAAAAAGTATGGCTTTTCGATAAACAACTGATTTTTAAGGATAAAAATCCATTTATTTAAAGTTTTACTGCTTCTTTTGCTATGTTAACGATTACTTCAACGGCTTTGACCATGCTTTCTACAGGGACATATTCATAACGACCATGAAAATTATGTCCTCCGGCAAATATATTTGGACAAGGTAATCCCTTATAACTTAGTTGTGAGCCATCAGTTCCGCCTCTTATGGGTTTAATTATTGGTTTTATGTTAGCTATTTGCATGGCCTTTTCAGCTAGATCAACAATATGCATAACTGGTTCTATCTTTTCACGCATATTGTAATATTGATCAGCAATTTCTACATTCACTAGTTCTTTTTGGTACTTGCTGTTAATATCATATGCCAATTGCTCGAACATGTTTTTACGTGCTGCAAAATGCCCTTTGTCATGATCTCTAATAATATACTCTAAATGGGTTACGTCTACATTGCCATTAATATCAGTTAAATGAAAAAAACCTTCATAACCTTCGGTATGCTCTGGTGTCTCCATTTTTGGTAACGAATCAATAAATTCTTGAGCGATATACATACTGTTGATCATCTTTCCCTTGGCATAACCAGGATGTACAATTTTACCTTTTATATGAACCTTGGCACCTGCAGCATTAAAGTTTTCATATTCTAACTCGCCTATTTGGCTGCCATCCATTGTATAGGCCCAATCTGCTCCAAATTTTTGAACATCAAATAAATGAGCGCCACGGCCTATTTCTTCATCTGGAGTAAATCCTACTCTAATGGTACCATGTTTAATTTCAGGATGTTCAAGCAAATATTTCATTGCTTCCATGATTTCGGTAATACCTGCTTTATCATCAGCACCTAGTAGGGTAGTGCCATCAGTTGTTATCAAGGTTTTTCCTTTATATTGTTTAAGATCATCAAACTCCTTGGGAGATAAAATAATATCGAGTTCTTCATTTAGAACAATATCTTTTCCATCATAGTTTTCAATTATTTGTGGGCTCACATTAGCTCCTGTAAAATCCGGAGTAGTATCAAAATGAGAAATAAATCCTATAATAGGAACCTCGTGATTAACGTTAGTTGGTAATGTTGCCATGATATAGGCATTATCATCAATGCTTACATCACTCATTCCCATTTCTTTTAATTCATTAGCTAATTTATTTGCTAGGTCCCATTGCTTTTTTGTACTTGGACAAGTGTCAGAATTCGGGTCAGATTCCGTGTCGATGGTAACATAACTAATAAAACGATTTATTAGTTGTTCTTTATCAATCATAAGGCGGGCTTTTTCATCATAAATTTACGACACATGTGTTAAAATAAACCAGGGATTTTTCCTTTTTTATCATGCTCTTTTTATAAGTAGTAACTTTAGATGTTTGCTTTTTAAACTACCATACCTATTTGCTATTTTTGTGCTACTACACCTTATTATATGTATCGATTACTAATCAAACCCATACTTTTTCAATTCGATCCTGAAAAAGTTCATTATTTCACTTTCTCACTTATTCGTTTTTTATGTAAAATTCCTGGATTTAAGCAGCTATTTCGAAACTTATATGTGGTCGATAACCCGGGATTAAAGCGCGAGTTGTTTGGTCTTACTTTTAATAATCCTGTGGGACTAGCCGCGGGTTTTGATAAGGATGCCAAGTTGTACAACGAGTTGTCAAATTTTGGATTTGGATTTGTGGAAATCGGTACGTTAACCCCAAAGCCACAGGATGGTAACCCAAAGCAGCGTTTATTCCGACTGAAAACAGATAGTGCTATCATTAATCGAATGGGATTTAACAATGGGGGAGTTGAAGATGCTGTAAAACGATTGAAACAAAATAAGGGTGTTTTAATTGGTGGAAATATTGGTAAAAATAAGGTGACACCAAATGACAAAGCGGTGGATGACTATACCATTTGCTTTAATGCATTATATGATTATGTTGATTATTTTGTAGTAAATGTTTCTTCACCAAATACTCCCAATTTAAGAGCATTACAGGATAAAGAACCACTGACGCATTTATTGAATACGTTACAGCATCTAAATAACATTAAGCAAAAACCAAAACCAATTTTATTAAAAATAGCGCCTGATCTTACAGATGAACAGTTATTGGATATTATTGATATTGTAAAAGACACAAAAATTGCTGGAGTTATTGCTACCAACACTACAATATCGCGAAAAGGGTTAAAAAGTCCCATCACTTTGGCGAGTCAAAAAGGGGGATTAAGTGGAAAACCCCTAACCAATCGAAGCACTGAAGTAATAAAGTTTTTGGCAGAAAAAAGTAATAAAGCCTTCCCCATTATTGGTGTGGGCGGTATTCACTCAGCAAAAGATGCTCTTGAAAAATTGGAAGCCGGTGCAGATCTTCTTCAATTGTACACTGGTTTTATTTATGAAGGCCCTACTCTTATAGGTAAAATAAATCGTGCTATTTTAAAGCGTGTTTCGTAAATGGATTATGGAATACTTATCTCATTTATAGGTACAACGATGACCTTGGCAATTATGCCAGGTCCCGATAATATATTTGTATTAATGCAAAGCATGGTGAATGGTTTTAAGTACGGCTTTGCTACCGTTTTAGGACTAATGACAGGCTGCATTATTCATACTTCATTGGTTGCATTTGGCGTTTCAGCAATAATAAAAGCTAATGATTATTTGTTTTTTGGCTTAAAACTGTTTGGCGCAATCTATCTTTGCTATCTGGCGTGGATTGTGTATAACAGCAGTGGTGAAATTGTATTAAATAGGAAGGGTATTCAGAAAAAAAGTACCATTCAACTATTTAAACAGGGCTTTATAATGAATGTATTAAACCCAAAGGTTTCCATATTCTTTCTCGCATTTTTTCCCCGTTTTTTGTTTAGTAATACGTATTCCGAACTTGTCCAGTTTTACAGTTTAGGCTTTCTATTCATTCTGGCAAGCTTTTTTGTATTCACATTAATTGCATTATTGGCAGGAATGATATCAGGCTTTTTAATAAAGAATCCAAGATCCGGTTTGGTGCTAAAATGGCTCCAGATCATTGTTTTTGTAGGGATCGCCATTTTTATTTTAGTCCCGGATAAATAAATTATTTTTACGTAGGTTATTTTTCAACTATATGCAGCAAGTAAAATTAATTGAATGTCCGCGTGATGCCATGCAAGGTATCAAGACATTTATCCCTACGGATAAAAAAGTGCAATACATTCAATCGTTGTTGCGTTGTGGTTTTGATACTATCGATTTTGGGAGTTTTGTTTCACCAAAAGCCATTCCGCAAATGGTAGATACCGCTGAGGTGCTTTCAAAACTAGATCTTTCAAAAACCAGCAGTAAATTACTTGCTATTGTTGCGAATGTACGTGGCGCTACTGATGCTGCAAAGCATGAACCTATTGATTATTTGGGGTATCCTTTTTCTATTTCAGAGAACTTCCAAATGCGAAATACTCATAAAACAATAGCCCAATCTATCGATGTTTTAAAAGAGATTTTAGAAATAGCCTCTAACTCAAACAAAAAAGTAGTTGCTTACCTCTCGATGGGATTTGGTAATCCGTATGGCGATCCTTGGAACGTTGATATTGTTGGCGATTGGACCGAGAAATTAGCTAGCATGGGAGTGTCTATATTGTCTTTGTCAGATACCGTTGGTAGCTCTACACCCGAAGTGATATCCTATCTATTCTCTAATTTGATTCCTAAATATCCGGAGGTCGAGTTTGGTGCCCACTTACATACGACACCAACTAAATGGCATGAAAAAGTTGATGCCGCTTACAAGTCTGGTTGCCGAAGGTTTGACGGAGCTATTCAAGGTTTTGGAGGCTGTCCAATGGCTAAAGACGAACTGACAGGAAATATGCCAACCGAGCGGATGGTGTCTTATTTTACTGCGGAAAAAGCAAATACAAATATCCGGCCTATGAGCTTTGAAAGTGCTTATAATGAGGCAAGCAAAATCTTTAATCACTACCATTAAGAAGACTTAAGGCATTGCCTAATTGTTAAATATTATTTTTATTTAAAATAAATCTAAATAAAGGTTGTTTGTTTAGATTTACAACTATATATTTGCTTCGTATTTATAATCAGTCTAAATAAACATAAACACAAAATAATGAAGCTAATTACCAAATCACTAGCGCTTACTTCGCTATGTTTTATAGGATTTTCTTGTTCATCGGATGATGATAACATGCCTCCTATCGATAATACAGTAGTTGCACCGGCAACATATTCTTTCGAAAGAGATGGAAGTAGTACTGTAAGTTTTGGTGGGCAAACCACTAGAATAAAAATGGGAGAGGAACTAGCCGATATGCTAAAAGATTGGGATAACAACTCAGAGCAAATTTTGCTGGATATGTATGCCAATCAAAATACTCCGTTCGCAGAGGCAGCATTGAATGGCGAAACAACAAAAATTTTGAAAGCAAAAACTGCTAATTCTGCTGACTTTTTTGCTAACGATCCAACCGCTTCAGCGGAAATTAGAGCAGAGTTTGAAGACTTTATGACCAAGCAAATTACTGAAGTAAAACCGAATATAGATGTAGTAGCTACTGCAGGGAACGCTGGCCAAATTGCAGATGGTTCTAGTACCCGTTATGTAAATGATAAGGGGTTGGAGTATGATCAAGCAATTGTAAAAGGCTTAATAGGTGCTTTAATGGCAGATCAAGCAATTAATCACTACTTAGGTACTAATGTTTTAGATGAGTCAACCAATAGAGCAGATAACGACGCAGATATTGTTGCAGAGGGCAAAGTATATACTACTATGGAGCATAAGTGGGATGAAGCGTTTGGGTACGCTTATGGGTTAAACGCCGATCCTGCAAATCCGAATGCTGATCTAGGGGCTGATAGCTTTCTTAACAAGTATATTGGTCGTGTAGAAGGTGATGATGATTTTGCCGGGATAGCAGCTGATATTTTTGATGCCTTTAAATTAGGACGCGCGGCTATTGTTGCCAAAAATTATACAGTAAGAGATGAACAAGCCAATATTCTAAGAGGATTGATCTCAAAAGTAATTGGTATTAGAGCGGTTTACTATTTACAGCAAGGAAAAAATGCACTAGCCAATGAGGATTTTGGTGGTGGTTTTCATGATATATCAGAAGGTTATGGTTTCATTTACAGCTTACAATTTACTCGTAAGCCTGGTACCAACGAACCTTATTTCACAAGAACACAAGTCCAATCAATTATAAGTCGTTTAATGGGTGATGGTGATAATGGTCTTTGGACAGTTACCAGTGAAACTCTTGATGCTTTATCAGCAGAAATTGCTGCAGAATTTGACTTCACAGTAGCTCAAGCTGGAAGCTAAAAAGAACTTTGTGTGTCTTACACGAGTTTTTGGTTTTGAATGTTGAAAAAAGGGATGGGTTAATTACCGATAATTCATCTCTTTTTTTACCTTTGCTCCGCTTTAATTAGAATAAATAAAAATAAGAAGCATGAAAAAGATAATCACCTTTTTGATTATTGGATTGGTACTTATCGCATGTTCAGACGATAATGGTGATGGGGGAGATCAGACATCAGATAATTTTGATAGAGTAGCTCTTCTAACAAATTGGGCTGACAATATTATCATACCCGCTTATGCAGATTTTAATGCCAAGCTTAATGATTTGCAAACTTCCTTTAACACATTTGAGAACGAGACTACTCAAGAAAACCTAGTTGCTCTTCGTGCGGAATGGTTAACATCTTATAAGGTATGGCAACGTGTTTCGATGTTCGAGATAGGTCCGGCCGAACAAGTTGGCCTAAGACTTAACATCAATTCATATCCTGCAAGTGTAACCAAAATAGGCGATAATATCACGTCCGGATCGGCCAATTTAAGTTTGCCTTCTAACAGAGATGCAAAAGGTTTTCCGGCAATAGATTATTTGTTAAACGGTTTGGCAAGCACCGATGGCGAAATTGTTCAAATTTACTCAGGTAATTCTGAAGGGGAGGCGCATTTAGATTATCTAAAGCTTGTTATTCAAGATATGACCTCCTTATCTAATAGTGTAGCTTCAAGCTGGACTAATGATTATCGCGATACTTTTGTGAATAACAGCGGAAGTTCAGCAACTGCTTCTGTAGATCGTTTTGTAAACGATTTTATATTCTATTATGAGAAGTTCTTAAGAGCAGGGAAAATGGGTATTCCTCTTGGGGTTTTTACGGGCACTCCGGCACCTAATACCATAGAAGCTTTTCACAAAGCTGATGATGTTTCAAACGAATTGTTTTTAGTTGGACTTCAAGCAAGTATTGACTTCTTTAACGGTAAGCATTACAATTCAACGACGCGCGGAGAGAGTTTGAAATCGTATTTAGATGAGTTAAATACAGTGAAAAACGGTGCGGATTTATCCGCAGCGATAAACACACAATTGGAAACAGCTAAAACAGCCGTTTCAGCCTTAGGAGCATTTCGAACAGAAATAGAAACTAATAATCCACCTACGCAAATGCTTAATGCATATCAGCAAGTACAGGCTGCGGTACCGTTGTTTAAAGTAGACATGGTCTCTGCAATGAGCATTAGTATAGATTTTGTTGATGCTGATGGTGATTAATCAATGAGTAAGAATCGTTTTCAGAGCTATTTGAATAAGCATACTGAGGCCGCCCCTTTGGCGGTCTTTCGTATTTTTTTTGGTTTAATGATGCTCATTAGTATAGTTAGATTCTGGTCTTACGGTTGGATTGATAAACTATATATTCAACCAAAATTCTTCTTTTCTTATTTTGGTTTTGAATGGGTAAAGCCACTAGGCATTTATACTTATATACTATTTGCGATCGTGGCTATTGCTGCTGTTTTGGTTATGCTTGGTTATAAATATCGGATGGCGATCATTGTATTTTTTCTTGGGTTTACCTACATAGAACTCATGGATAAAACCACTTATCTAAACCACTACTATTTTATAAGCATATTGAGTTTCCTACTCATTTTTTTACCTGCCAATCGCTATTTTTCAATTGATGCCTTTAAAGATTCAAAGCTTCGGTTTCAACAAGTTCCTAAATGGACTATTGATAGCCTGAAATTATTAATGGCCATTGTGTATTTCTATGCAGGATTGGCTAAGCTTAATTCAGATTGGCTTCTCAATGCAATGCCCCTCAAAATATGGCTCCCCAGCAAATTCGATATTCCATTAATTGGTGACTTAATGACAGAAAGCTGGATACATTATGCCTTTAGTTGGGGTGGTGCCGTTTATGACCTTCTTATTCCGTTTTTTCTTTTGTATAAAAAGACAAGGCCATATGCATTTATAATGGTGGTAATATTTCATGTATTAACACGTGTATTGTTTCCCATTGGGATGTTTCCGTATATTATGATTGTGAGTGCATTGATATTTTTTGATGCTACTTTTCACAAAAAGATTATTCGCTTTATTGGAAGAATAATTAAAACCGACGTATCTATTTTTAATTCGGGGAGATCGTATCAACAACTATCACTGAATAGGAAAAAAGGAGTGCTAGTTGTTATTGGTGTTTTCTTTTTGTTTCAATTATTGTTTCCTTTTCGAAATCTGGCATATCCTGGTGAGTTGTTTTGGACGGAAGAAGGCTATCGTTTTTCTTGGCGCGTAATGTTGATGGAGAAATCCGGATATGCTCAATTTAAGATTGTCGATAAAAATACTGATAAGTGGTTTTATGTGGACAATAGCGATTTTTTGACACCTTTTCAAGAGAAGCAAATGTCCTTTCAGCCGGACTTCATTTTAGAATATGCACATTTCTTAAGCGACCACTTTTCTTCTAAAAATGAAACGAAAGTTGCCGTATATGTAGAAAATGTGGTGAGTCTTAATGGTCGTCCGAGTACCACCTTTGTAGACCCCACTGTCGATTTATCACAAATAAAAGAATCATTTAAACACAAAAATTGGATTATTCCGTTCAACGATGAGATTAAAGGAATTTAGATTATTTAGCGTTTTGTTTTTTATAAGTTTTTCCTGTTGGGCACAATTCACGCTGGATATAACTGTTGTCGATGGTTCAAATAATCCAGTAAATAATGTAGAGGTTTACCTCAAGAATATTGAATATGTATTGGTGACTGATGAAACGGGTAAGGTGCAATACAACAATCTTGATGCAGCTATCTACGATCTCATTGTTTTCGCATATGGCTACAAAATTGTGGAGCAAAAAGTTTCATTAAGTGCTAATGAAAAAATAACGATCCCCTTAGAGCAATTAGGAGAACAACTATCAGAAGTGGTGTTAACCCAACAGCGTGAAAAGGTATTTGCGCTTCGACGATTAAGAGAAGTAGAAGGCACGGCAATTTATTCCGGAAAAAAAACTGAGGTGATTCAGATTGATCAAATAACCGGGAATCTGGCAGCCAATAATGCAAGACAAGTTTATAGTCAAGTGGTCGGACTTAATATTTATGAGAATAATGATGCAGGACTTCAATTAAATATCGGAGGACGTGGACTAGACCCAAACCGAAGCGCTAATTTTAATACACGCCAAAATGGATATGATATTAGTGCCGATGTACTTGGTTATCCTGAGAGTTACTATACTCCACCGCCAGAAGCATTGAGCGAAATTCAAGTAATTCGTGGTGCAGCTTCCTTACAATACGGGACCCAATTTGGAGGACTGATTAATTTTAAATTTAAGCCACCAAGTTATAAACCGATTGAGTTTGTTTCGAGACAAAGTATTGGATCGAATAATTTATTAACCAGTTATAATAGTCTTAGCGGTACAAAAGGAAAGCTGAGTTACTTTGGTTATTTTTTATATAAAGAAGGGGATGGTTTTAGACCTAATTCTCGTTTTAATTCCAGAAATGGCCACATTCATATTGGGTATCAATTTACTGACAAAACCAAGTTAACAGCAGAGTGGTCTAAACTCAATTATTTGGCAAAACAAGCGGGTGGTTTAACTGATGCTCAGTTTATTGCAGATCCTGAGTTTAGTAATCGCGAACGCAATTGGTTTGATGTCGATTGGAATTTATATTCACTTCGCTTAGATCATCAATTTTCAACCAATACGGATGCGAGTCTTCATTTTTTTGGCCTAGATGCTTCTAGAAGTGCAGTTGGCTTTAGGCAAAATCGCGTCTCTCAGCCTGATGATATTACACAAGCAAGAGAGTTGCTTGTTGACAATTTCTCTAATTGGGGTGCAGAAGCACGTGTACTTACTCGTTATAAAATCAAGGAAAGAACATCAGCACTATTGCTAGGATCAAAGTTTTATAAAACTAGCAATGACCAGCGACAAGGTCCCGGAAGCGCTTCATTAGCCCCTGATTTTAATTTCGCCACTGATCAATTTCCAAATTTTGAAAGACAGGCACAATTTGATTTACCCAATTTGAATGTTGCATTTTTTGGTGAAAATGTGTTCAAACTATCCGATAAATTAACGGTAACTCCTGGCTTCAGATTTGAGTATGTCAAAACAGAAAGTGAGGGGAGTTTTCAAAATATCGTACTCGATCTGGCAGGTAATGTTTTGTTGAATGAGGCGGTTCGCGATGATCGTGTTTTCGAGCGGAATTTTATATTGCTCGGTATCGGAGCGACCTATAAATGGAATAAAGACATAGAATTATACGCTAATTTTTCAGAAAATTATCGCTCTGTAACCTTTAGTGATATCCGTATTACAAATCCTAGTTTTATAGTAGACCCTAATATTGGCGATGAAGATGGCTTTACGGCTGATCTCGGTCTTAGAGGTAAGTTGGGTAATGATCTTTCTTTCGATTTTAGTGCTTACGGCTTGCTATACGATAATAGGTTAGGCGAGGTGTTAGATGTTGATAATGGTCGTGTTGTTAGATTAAGGGGTAATATTGGCAAGGCTTTTATATACGGCTTAGAGACTTTTGCTGATTGGAATATTAAAAATACCCTGTTGAATCAGAATGACAATCTCAAACTAAATATGTTCACCAACCTAGCGTTGACCCAATCCGAATATTTAGAATCCCAGCGTAATAATGTGGAAGGTAAAAAGGTGGAGTTTATACCTACTATAAATCTTAAAACCGGGCTTAACTTTGGGTATAAAAATTTACTAGGTAGTATTCAGTATACATATCTTTCCGAGCAGTTTACTGATGCGACCAATGCCCCGCAAGATGTTACTGATAATCAGCGCGGTATCGAAGGAAGTATTCCTGCATATGACATTTTAGATGTATCCTTATCATATACCTATAAAAAATGGAAATTAGAAACGGGTATCAATAATCTCTTGAATAAATCGTATTTTACACGCAGAGCAACGGGTTATCCTGGACCGGGGATTATTCCTTCACCACCACTGACCTTTTATACAACACTTCAATTTAAAATATAAATCAACAAACTGAACAGTATGAAAATCATAAAAAAAATTCTAATTCTTGCTTTGGTAGCCTTAGTCGGAATTCAATTCTGGAGACCGGAAAAAAACCAATCAGGATATGAAACCGTAGCAGCCTTTGAAGCCGAAACAAAACTAACTGAGCAAATAACAGCCATTTTAAAAGCTAATTGCTACGACTGTCATAGTAATCAAACAAACTACCCTTGGTACGCTCAAATTGCACCTGTTTCTTTATGGTTAGATGATCATATACGTCACGGAAAAGGAGATTTCAATGTTTCAGAATGGGCTACTTATTCAGTTAAAAAGAAAGATCATAAGCTCGATGAATTGATAGAAGAGGTGGAAGAAGGGCATATGCCTTTAGATAGCTATACCTGGATTCACGGTAAGCTGTCAAAAGAAGATCAAAAAACCTTAATTGATTGGGCAAGAGCAGCAAGAAAGCCCTATCGTGCTCAATTGGCAAGCCAGGAATTGCCACAATAGTGGTACTGTAATAGCCTTAGTTTCTTCAAGGTCATCTCATTTCTTTTTGTATTTTTGCCGCGTCAAAAATCGCATCATTTATAATGGCTCAGACCAAGTATATATTCGTAACCGGTGGCGTTACATCGTCATTGGGAAAAGGGATTATTGCAGCTTCCCTGGCAAAATTGCTACAAGCACGAGGGTATAAAGTGACCATCCAAAAATTAGACCCCTATATTAACGTAGACCCTGGAACTTTAAACCCTTATGAACATGGAGAGTGTTACGTAACAAATGATGGTGCAGAGACAGATCTCGATCTTGGTCACTATGAACGTTTTTTAAACAGTCCGACCTCGCAAGCCAATAACGTTACTACGGGTAGAATTTACCAGAGCGTTATTGAAAAAGAGCGCAAAGGTGAGTTTTTAGGAAAAACCGTGCAGGTAATTCCGCATATCACAAATGAGATTAAAGATCGCATTCAAAAGCTTGGTAAGTCAGGTAACTTCGACATTGTAATTACTGAAATTGGTGGTACTGTTGGCGATATCGAGTCACTACCTTATATAGAGTCTGTAAGGCAATTGCTTTGGGAACTAGGCGAGAACAACGCCATTGTGGTGCACTTAACCTTAATTCCATTCTTATCTGCTGCTGGTGAGCTGAAAACCAAACCGACTCAGCATTCGGTTAAAACCTTAATGGAAAGCGGTGTTCAGGCGGATATTCTTGTTTGTAGAACGGAACATGAATTATCAGACGACCTTCGTCATAAATTAGCCCTTTTCTGTAATGTAAAAAGAGAAGCTGTTATTCAATCGATTGATGCATCAACCATTTATGATGTTCCTAATTTAATGTTAGAGGAGGGATTGGATAAAGTGACATTAGAGCGTTTAGATCTTAAAGGGTATAAGGAACCTGACCTCACTCAATGGAATCAATTTTTAAAGCGACATAAAAATCCAAAGGATACGGTAAAAATCGGTTTGGTAGGTAAGTATGTTGAACTTCAAGATTCTTACAAGTCGATTTTAGAAGCATTCATTCATGCTGGGGCAGAAAATGAAGTAAAGGTAGTAGTCGAAAGTATTCATTCTGAATATTTAGACATATCAAATGCGGAAGAAAAAATAAAACATCTGGATGGCATTCTAGTTGCACCTGGTTTTGGGGAGCGAGGTGTCGAAGGAAAGATCGCCGCTATAAAGTATGTAAGAGAGCATAACATTCCGTTTTTGGGTATTTGTTTAGGAATGCAGATGGCGGTTATCGAATACGCCCGTAATGTACTAGGTCTCGATGAAGCTAATTCCACAGAAATGGATCCCGAAACTGTCTATCCTGTAATTGATTTGATGGAAGATCAGAAAAACATAACTAATAAAGGAGGTACGATGCGTTTGGGCTCTTGGAAGTGTCAATTAACACCCGATAGTATGGTTGCTTCTATATACGATGATACTCTAATTGAAGAACGTCATAGGCATCGTTACGAGTTTAATGATAGTTTTAAAAATCAACTAACAGATGCTGGCATGATCGCATCGGGTTTAAACCCAGGGACAAACTTAGTTGAGGTCATTGAGTTACCTCAGCACGATTGGTTTGTTGGGGTACAGTATCATCCTGAATATAAGAGTACTGTGGCAAATCCACATCCACTATTTGTAGCCTTTGTTAAAGCAAGTTTAGCACATAAGATGAAAAAAGAAGGTGCCACTATGGCATAATTTTCAATTTTGGCTACCATTTTGAGATACCTTTTTTAATAAAGCACCTAAGATTTAAATAAACACATGGAAGAAAAGAAGCTGGATATAAATTCGATTATTGGTTTTGTACTAATATTTGGAATTTTAATGTGGATGACGATCAGTAATCAACCAACCCAGGAAGAGATTGATGCTGAAAAAGCAAAACAAGAACAGGTAGAAGCTGAAAAAAAAGCAGCTACAAATGGTTCTGACGCAAAGGTGGTAAATACGCCGACCGCTGTTCAAGAAGGAGATTCAACCGCTATGGCAGCTGCGCAGCAGAAACTTGGTGCATTTGCCTATGCAGCAGGGTTACCATCCGCTAATGGTGGTGAAACCGTTTTAGAAAATAGACTTGTCAAATTAGTGGTATCGAATCAAGGCGGGACTATTAAGGAAGCAAAGATGAATGAATATGTTCGCTTTGATTCATTACCGGTCTATTTGGTAAAAGATGATAACGCACAGTTCGGTATTACTTTTAGAACAAAAAATGGCAGAAAAATTAATACACAAGAAATGCCATTTGAGCCTTCGTTAACTAAAAACGGAGAGAATCAGGTGCTGTCAATGAAACTTAAGGTTGACGCAAATCGCTTTTTAGAGTACCGTTATGAAATGAAACCTGATGACTATATGGTCGATTTTAGTGTGCGGTCACAGGGCCTTGATGGTGTTATCGACGGTACCGAGCCAATTGAATTATCATGGGATCAAAAGGTACGCCGTCAGGCAAAGAGTGTGAGTTATGAAAACAGATATACTAGATTGACATATCAACATGATGGTACGAAGATTGACAAATTAGCCCAAACCGGTGCAGATGATGAAGTTGAAGAAGATGTCAACTGGTTATCGTACAGACAATTCTTTTTTAGCAATATTTTGTTAACTGATACTCCGTTTAAAACGGCATCAATAACTTCAGAGGATTTAGTAGAAGACGAAACTGTTGACACGGTATTTACCAAAAAGTATACGACGAAAATTCCATTGGAATTAAAGGGTAATGAGTTAGCTGAAAATTTAAGTTGGTATTATGGTCCGACGGATGTTGAAGTGCTAAAACAGTATGAGGCCGATTTAGAAGATAGTATTCCATTTGGTTGGGGCATTTTTGGTATTATCAACCGATATGTATTTACTCCTTTATTTGGCTTTTTAAGTAGCTTTTTACCCTTTGGTATTGCAATTATTGTAATGACTATTGTGGTTAGATTGGCGATGTCACCAGTAACCTACAAATCATATGTTTCTCAAGCTAAAATGAAGGTGCTAAAACCTGAAGTTGCTGAAATTAGCGAGAAGTACAAAAATGATCCTATGAAAAAGCAGCAGGCAACAATGAAGTTGTATAGCAAAGCAGGAGCAAGCCCAATGGCAGGATGTATCCCGGCCTTGTTACAGCTTCCGGTTTTCTACGCGTTGTTTATGTTTTTTCCTACCGCATTTGCTTTAAGACAAAAAAGCTTTTTATGGGCTGAAGATCTTTCGTCCTATGATGTAGTTGCGAAATTACCTTTTAACATCCCTTTTTATGGAGATCATGTTAGTCTATTTCCAATATTGGCTTCCGTTGCCATATTCTTTTACATGCGCATGACTACAGGCCAACAAATGGCAAGTCAGCCTACTCAAGAAGGGATGCCTGATATGAGTAAGATCATGAAATATATGATTTATGTATCACCGTTGTTCATGCTAATCTTCTTTAACAACTATGCGAGTGGATTGAGTTTATATTATTTCGTATCGAACTTGTTAACTATTGGAATCATGTTGGTTATCAAGAAATACATCATCGATGAAGATAAGATTCATGCGAAAATTCAGGAGAATAAAGCCAAGCCTAAAAAACAAAATAAGTTTCAAAAGCGGATGGCCGAAATGATGGAGCAGGCGGAGGCACAACAGAAAGCTAGGAAGAAGTAATTTTTAAACCAAAAAGAAAGCCGAATACTAAAAATAAAGTATTCGGCTTTCTTCTTTTAGGTACTTTATTATTGACAAGCTTTCAACTTATCGGCAAGTGCTTTAGCCAAATTAGCAGCTTCACTTTTAAAGACTGACTCAATTTCTTCAAAACTTAAATCAAGTATGCTGTTATCGGCTTCGGTCATTTCTAAGGTATCTTCGCATTTGGTAGCACTCAAAATGTTGTTTGCACTATTTACGAAAGCACTAAGATGTGCATTTTGTTTTTTTACAAAAGCTTCCTTTTTCAAACGTTCTTTCTCTTTTGCTTTTGTTGCCATTTCCTCCTTAAGCGCCATTTCTTTTGCTTTAAGTGCCTTTTGCTGCTCTTCCAATGCTTTTTGTTGCGCTTGTAACTCGGTTAGACCGCTGTCATCTAATGTTACCTCTTCGACCATTGGTCCGTTGGCCGCACATTGATCAAGCGCATCGATAATTTCTTGAGCCAATGTTTTAGATTTTTTTACGTAGTAGCGTCCATCTTCCCATTTAGTAACATCAACAGCCTTAGAAATTAATTCGACAGCATCATATGCTTTATTATAGGCATTATCACAACCGCATTTCTCGGCAGCGTCTCTTGTGTTTACAAAAGCTTCATACGCTCTCTCCGATGCTTGCGTTAAATGGTCTCTGTTATTGCTATCGTATGCTTTTTTGGTATGTGAGTAAGCATAAGAAGCCTGAGAAGAAGCATCATCACATGCCTGAGAATAACTAAATAATGAAATTAACAACAAAAAAGCAGTAGGTAGTAAAGTTTTCATTTTAATAAGTTTAGTAAAATTTGGAATGCTCAATGTAACAAAAAAATGCAGATGTAGCCTAAATTAAATATCTTTAAGCGGCAAACATCGACTAAATGAACAAGATATCTATTAATGACTTTAAAGTTACTTCGAACATTGAACTTAAAGAAAGATTGACCACCTACGATCTTGACGCTTCAAAGAAAAAAATTGAAAAGGAGCTCGAGGAAGTAAGAGAAAAACTGGGCGAACTTCAAGACACTATCTATGCACATGGCAAGTATGCGGTACTTATTTGTATTCAGGGTATGGATACAGCAGGTAAAGACAGTTTAATTCGCGAGGTGTTTAAAGATTTTAATAGTCGCGGTGTGGTGGTACACAGTTTTAAAGTCCCTACAGACTTAGAGCGTGCTCATGATTATTTATGGAGGCATTATATAGCACTTCCCGCAAGAGGGAAGTTTGCGGTTTTTAATAGAACACATTACGAAAATGTATTGGTCACACGAGTACATCCTGAATATATTTTAGGAGAAAATTTACCCGATGTACATTCCGTAAGTGACATCAATGATGCTTTTTGGAAAAAGCGATTTGAACAGATTAACAATTTTGAAAAAACCATTGCACAAAATGGGACCATTATCTTTAAGTTCTTTTTGCATTTGTCAAAAGACGAACAAAAAAATAGATTGCTAAGAAGACTGAGATTGAAGGAAAAAAACTGGAAGTTTTCTCCTGGAGATTTAAAAGAACGTAAGCTTTGGGATGACTATCAAGCTTGTTATGAAGATGCTATTAACAAGACTTCCAAATCGCATGCGCCATGGTATATTATTCCTGCCGATGATAAGCCAACGGCACGTCTATTAACGGCTAAAATTATGTACGATACGCTTAAAGAATATAAGGATATTAAAGAACCGGAGTTAGATGAAGAAGTGAAACTCCGGATTGATGAATTTAAAGATCAACTAAACAATGAATAAGTATTTATTTACATTTCTACTATTCGCAACTACCATTTCTTTTTCTCAGGATAAGGATGATGAAGTGCAATTAAAAAACATCTATAAAACGGCATTGACTAATGGGCAAAGCTATCAGTGGTTAGATCATTTGTCTAATAAAATAGGTGGGCGTCTATCGGGTTCTTTAAATGCAGAAAAAGCTGTTAAATATACCAAAGAAGAGTTAGAATCTCTTGGCTTAGATAAGGTATGGTTACAGCCGGTAATGGTACCAAAATGGGTTCGTGGTCCGAAGGAAGTAGCCTATATAGAAGCTCAACCGGGTTCTAAAAACGAAGTGCCGATTTGTGCGTTGGGTGGTTCTGTAGCAACACCAAAAGAGGGAATTAAAGCCAAGGTGATCGAGGTAGAATCACTAGAAGAACTTGATAGTTTAGGAGAACAAAAAATAAAAGGTAAAATAGTCTTCTATAATCGGCCCATGCAAGCCGACTTAATTAATACATTCCATGCCTATGGTGGGTGCGTCGATCAGCGGGCATCAGGGGCGAAGGAGGCTGCCAAATATGGGGCCGTTGGTGTAATTGTCCGGTCTATGAATTTACGATTAGACGATTTTCCACACACCGGGGCGATGAACTACGGCAATCTTCCTAGAAGAAAGTGGATACCGGCCGCTGCCATTAGTACCAATGGTGCTGAGCTGTTGAGTAAAATGATTAAGTGGAATCTAGACACACAATTTTACTTTAAACAATCTTGCGAACAATTTAAAGATGTAGAATCATATAATGTCATTGGCGAAATGACAGGAACAGAATTCCCGAAAGAAGTAATGGTTGTAGGAGGACATCTAGATTCTTGGGACCTTGGCGACGGAAGTCATGATGATGGTGCAGGGGTTGTGCAAAGCATGGAAGTATTGAGGTTACTTAAAAAAACCGGTTATAAACCAAAAAGAACAATTCGCGTTGTATTATTTATGAATGAAGAAAATGGACTTCGTGGCGGCCGTAAATATGCAGAGGTAGCGCGACAGAAAAATGAACGCCATGTGTTCGCTTTAGAAAGCGATTCCGGTGGATTTACACCCAGAGGTTTTTCTTTTGATGCAAATGACGCAGCTTTCGCTCAAGTGCAATCATGGAGGTCTTTATTCAAACCCTATCTTATTCATTATTTTGAAAAAGGTGAAAGTGGAGCGGACATCGGTCCCCTTAAAAATAATGAGATTGTAATGGCAGGATTGCGACCGGACTCACAGCGATATTTTGATTATCATCATGCTGCTAACGACACTTTTGATGCCGTCAATAAAAGAGAATTAGAACTTGGTGCCGCTACCATGACCTCATTAATGTACCTTTTTGACAAATATGGAGTAAAAACCCAACCGCAACCTAAAATAAAAGGATAGTTGATAGCTAATAATTTATGGCATTTACTAATCGGTTACGAAATAAAGCGTTCTGGCTTTTAGATACATTTAAAGGAAGTCCAGTTAAAAAACATTTTAATGAAGTACGTGTTATTTTAGGTTATGATAATTGGAACCAGGTTAAGCAATACCACAAGATTAAAATAGGCGAGTTAACGCAACACGCGATAAGAAATATTCCTTTCTATAGTAATTTAAATACTGCTCGTTTAGAGGATTTTCCAGTTGTTTTTAAAAGAAAAATCGTCGAAAATTATGAGGAGTTTTATGCTGAAAATTATTTAAAAGAAAAGTACTGGATAAAATCTACAAGCGGTTCAACCGGAGAGCCTTTTGATGTGCGTCAAAATGATTTGAAGATTAATAGAAATATTGCAGACACGCTATATTTTTCACAGCGTTCTGGATACCAATTGGGAAGCTCTTTATTCTACATACGTTTTTGGGATGAACTTCTTAGGAAAAGTGGTTTACAGGCAAAAATTCAGAATGTTGTTCAAATAGAAATTACAGAACTTGATGACCGTGCACTAAATCGTCTTTGTCAACAACTAAGTCGAAATCCTAAAAGAACAAAAGGGCTCTTAGGATATGCTTCTGGTTTTGATTTATTGATAAGGTATCTGGCAGATCAGCATGTACGTTTTGATTTTAGTGGAGTTAAATCCGCAATAGCGATGGCGGAAGCATTATCGCCAGTTACCCGTGACAAATTTAAATCTTATTTTGATGTTCCATTATTGTCACGATATTCTAATACTGAAAATGGAATTATCGCACAGCAAATCCCTGGCACGGGTACTGATTTTATAATTAATTGGGCTAGCTATTATATCGAAATTCTAGACTTTAATAGCGATACACCTGTTCAAAATGGTCAGCAAGGTAGAATAGTAATAACCGATCTGTTTAACTATGCAATGCCATTAATTAGATACGATACTGGTGACGTTGGGACTATGGAAATTGGTCATGACGGCATCCCATTATTATCTACCATCGAAGGCAGATTACATGATACTATTTACGATACCGAAGGTAACATTATTTCTTCTTTTATACCTTCTTATTTAGAGCGATATAAAGGCATCATAGAATACCAGTTTTTACAAACGGGTAAAAAAGAATACACAATTAACTTAATTATCAATGATCAGTTTTCAGTTGAAAAAGAGATTATTGAATTTATGAAATCACATTTTGGTGCGGATGCTGAATTGAAAATCAACTATATCGATTCCATTCCCTTACTTTCATCTGGTAAACGAAAAAAGGTGTTGAATACTTTTAAAAATCCAATGCACTAAACTTTAAAAAGCGAAAAGCAATACCGTATTTTTATAGTGTTAAATTTCCGCTAGTGTCCTTAACTAACTACACCAAAGAATTTGCATATAATTGGAAACTTGCAGCTCCCGTAATGCTTGGGATGCTTGGACACACTTTTGTGCAGTTTGTTGATAATATTATGGTAGGGCAATTAGGTACTGCTGAACTTGCTGCGGTTTCTTTAGGTAATAGTTTTATGTTTATTGCGATGTCAATAGGTATAGGTTTCTCCACAGCGATAACTCCCTTAATTGCCGAGGCTGATGCTGCTGAGAACTTTACCAATGGAAAATCATCATTTAAGCACGGACTATTTCTATGTACCATTTTGGGTGTAGTGCTGTTCATTATGGTGTACTTTGCAAAACCACTAATGTATTTAATGAAACAGCCCGAGGAAGTTGTTTTATTAGCAATTCCGTATCTCGATCTTGTTGCCTTTTCGCTCATACCCCTTATCGTATTTCAGGCATTTAAGCAGTTTAGCGATGGTTTATCTATGACTACCCTTCCTATGATTGCCACATTGATAGCGAACGTGGTAAATGTGGTGTTAAATTACCTCCTTATTTTTGGAAAGTTTGGGTTCCCTGAAATGGGAATAGTTGGTGCCGCCATTGGCACATTAACCTCCCGTTTTGTGATGGTCGCTTTTATTTGGATTTTACTGTCTAAACGAGAAAAATCAAAAGCATACGTAACGAATATTAAGTTTTTTACGCTTACGAGAAGAATGCTAAAAAAAATCATTAGCCTCGGTGCTCCAAGTGCCATGCAAATGTTTTTTGAAGTGGCGATATTTACATCGGCAATATGGTTATCAGGTATTTTAGGTAAAAACCCACAAGCTGCAAATCAGATAGCACTCAACTTATCATCAATGACCTTTATGGTAGCAATGGGTTTAAGTGTTGCTTCTATGATTCGTGTCGGTAATCAAAAAGGACTGGGTAATTTTAAAGAATTGAGGCGTATAGCCTTTTCAATTTTCTTACTTACGACATTGATAATGTTTGTTTTTGCAATGACATTTTTATTGTTTAATGAAGTGCTACCAACCGTATATGTAGACTTAAATGACGCAAGTAATTTTGCTGATAACACAGAGGTAATGGCTATTGCTTCACAACTATTGCTAGCTGCTGCTGTTTTTCAATTATCAGACGGAATTCAGGTGGTGGTTTTAGGCGCATTAAGAGGGTTACAAGATGTGGCAATCCCCACTTTGATTACTTTCATAGCTTATTGGTTAGTTGGTTTTCCAGTTATGTATTATCTAGGACTGCATACCGAATATAAGAGTACAGGTATATGGATAGGACTATTAGCTGGATTAACAACAGCAGCCTTATTTTTGTATATTCGATTTAATCATTTAACCAACAAACTTATTGCTCAAAAGCATGAGAATAAATAGCAAGTATTTAATGTTATAAACTATGGAACTACCTAAATTTATTCTAGGAGATAATACTGATTTTCCTGAAGCCATATTTATTGTGCACACCGATTTCCCTAGGTTTATTCTGAATTTGGAAAATGATGAGGTTGAATGGCTAGAAGATTTTGAAAAAGAAGATCAAAAAGAATTAGAAACAGAAGCAGAAAACCTAATTCAACAGGCCACCGACTTTTATGATCGTGAAGTGTCCAGGTATGATAATTAGGTAATATGGAAGAATTAATTAATCAAGATCAACAATTATTTCTTTTGTTAAACGGTTTAGGCACCGAAAGCTGGGACGGGTTTTGGATGTTCATGACCGCCAAACTAAGTTCACTACCGTTATACCTTTTATTACTATACCTAGCCTTTAGGCAATTAGGTTTAAAATCCACATTATTTCTTCTTATTATAGTTGCTTTAATGATTACAGCAAGCGATCAACTTTCGAATGCTTTCAAATATGGCTTTGAGCGTTTACGCCCTTGCCACGATGATATTATTTTTAATCAAATGCGATTGGTAAAACCGTATTGTGGGGGTAAGTTTGGTTATTTTTCTGCACACGCTTCTAATTCCTTTGCTGTGGCTACTTTTTTTGCACTGCTTCTAAATAAATCAAATAAATGGTGGCCAGCCATCCTATTATTGTGGGCATTAACTGTTGCCTACAGTCGTATCTATATTGGGGTACATTATCCACTAGACGTGATTACAGGAATGAGTTTTGGAATGTTGTTTGGATGGGGATTTTACAAGCTATTTAAAATAACTTCTCAACGATTTATAAGTAGTTAGCCTCTTCTTGATTTTTGAAAATTTCTCCGTTCAAAGGATTAATAAAAATTAATAAGAATATTACACCAAAAGCCAGTTCATAGACTTCCCATTTTCTATCAGAAGGAATAGCAAGGACAAATGCCGTGCTTAACAAAAATGCGATGGTATGCGACCATCTAGGAATCGGCACTGCGAAACGATTTGCAAGACTCTTAAACCAAGATGCTTTTCTAAACAAAATAGGGCAAACAATAAGATAAATGACCAGTACAAGGGTAAGAAGTTGACTAAAAATTACCTTGTTTACTTTTTTCCCGCCTACTACCATATTGTGTAGGTTGGTTTCACCTTGGGCATTATTTTCTTTAAAAAACTCGCTCGACTCAACATCGAAAATGCGTTGTCCCCAGCTTATTTCCTCTCCGGCGCCAAAAACAAAAAGTAGCACAAATAATGAGGTGCCCAAAATCCATAGGGCTTTTTTAACTTTCCCTAGTTTGATCAACCGGAATAACGATAAAAACGAGATGCTAATTAACATTACCGCAGTTAAGTATTCAATTACTCCATCTTCTACGGTAAAAACTGTATCAAAATAAATATCATCTGTAAAACCAAAATAAAGGCCTAGTATAAAAACTAACAATAAAAATAAAAATGCAATTTGTTCTAAACCTGTTATTTTACTTTTCAAGATTGTCTGTTTAATAAATTATTGAGAGACAAAAATACATTTAAAAAATGCAATCAATGAAGTTCCTTTTTACTTTCAATGGTATAATCAATATATTTTCGTTTCATCCATAAGTAAGCAAAGCAATCTGCAAATGAGCTAAATACTCGGTTGATTATTCCGAATTTAGATGTACCAGCCATCCTTGGAAAATGTCTTATGGGTATTTGTTTTATTTTTCCATTTTGCAACAATATCATGGCCGGTAAAAAACGGTGTATACCCCTGAACATTGGGATTTTTTTTGCATAGTTACTATGAATGACCTTTAGTGGGCAACCGGTATCATCCATACCGTCTTTTGTAAACAACCGTCTTATTTTGTTTGCAATGGTTGATGAGGCCTTTTTTATGAAAGCGTCGTTACGTTTATTTCGTGCACCGGTGACTAGTTGATAGTTATGTGCATGCTTTAATAGTAGATTGAAATCGTAGGGAGTAGTTTGTAAATCACCATCCATATATCCTGTTAAAGGGGTTTTAGTATGGTCGAATCCGGCTTTTATAGCGGTGCTTAGTCCACAATTTTCAGTAAATGAAATAAAACTAAATGCCTTATGCTCACATATGCTTTTAATCTTTAGCAAGCTATTATCGGTACTTCCGTCATTTACAAATAGAACACAAGTTTTTTTAATTGCTATTGGTAAGTAGTTTAGTAATTCCTTTTCAAGTCGATCCAGGTTTGCTTCCTCATTATAGATAGGAATAATTATGGTAAACTCAAAGTCCATATTGGCGGTAGTGCTTAACTTTTATACTGATCCAAAAGTGTTTTTGCAGCACTAAAAGGAGAAATTTGATTTTTTTCCACCTTTTCCAACATTTGCGCTAGCGCTTTTTTCATAACGGGATTTTGATAAAAAGTAGATTTAAGTTGCCGATCGATAGTTTGTATTAACCAATATTGGTTTTGTGCTGTCCGGTTTGTTTTAAAGTATTCATTTTCTTTTGTCTGCTTTACATAGTCTGCTATCATTTTCCATACCGTATCAATACCGTTGTTTTCAAGTGCAGAACATGTTGCTGTCTTCGCAATCCAACCTGATGGTTTAGGTGGGTACAAATGAAGTGCTCGCTGAAATTCTGTCTTCGCAAGTTTTGCTCTTTTAATGTTGTCTTTATCTGCCTTATTAATTATAATCGCGTCGGCCATTTCAATAATACCCCGTTTAATACCTTGTAGCTCATCACCAGCCCCGGCTAGTTTAAGTAGTAAGAAGAAATCAACCATGCTGTGTACCGCGGTTTCAGATTGGCCAACTCCGACAGTTTCAATTAAAATAGTATCGAACCCCGCAGCTTCGCATAAAATGATAGTTTCCCTTGTTTTTTTAGCAACCCCTCCAAGCGAATCTCCAGATGGAGAGGGCCTAATAAATGCATTGTCGTTTTTAACCAACTCTTCCATCCTGGTTTTATCACCAAGAATACTTCCTTTAGAAATACTACTACTGGGATCGACTGCAAGTACGGCTACTTTTTTTCCAATAGAGGTTAGATAAGTGCCAAATGCTTCAATAAATGTGCTTTTCCCTACTCCCGGTACTCCCGTTATGCCAATACGAATAGAATTGTTGGCAAAAGGTAAGCACTTTTCTATCAGTTGTTCGGCTTGTTTCTGGTGCTTAGGATTCTCACTTTCCACTAAGGTAATACCGCGACTAAGTGCGGTAATATTTTGCGCAATTAGTTGCTTACTAAGTGTTTCTATTTGGAACTTTTGCTTCCTTTTTTTTTTGATTTTTGAAGAAGCTAGCACATTAGTGCTTTGTGGTTGAGAAACACCATCTTTTTCTTTTAATGCCGATATATGCTTGTTCTTGTTTGACACTATTTTTTCCGAAATGGTATACTAACTTTGGTTCTATCCCATGAAAGTGTCATTGTTTGTGGGGTCTCATTTAGAGAAATCGTAAACTGTTCAACTTCTGGTACCTGTTCGACTGGAACTGTTGTAATAAGAACATCAAAATCGGGATTTCTAGCGGATACCCCAGCAAGTGAGACACCCCACCCATACATTTCGCTGTTAAAAATAATATCCCAACTACTTAAAGTAGGCTTTGTCCATAAGGTGTATTTACCTTTTGGTAGCGTTTCGCCATTAATTAGGAGGTCATGCTGTGTTTCAAACGTTGTTGCTTCATTAGCACCTGTTCTCCAAACCTTATCAAAAGGCACGAGCCCACCAAATACATCCCTTCCTTTTTTATACGGACGGCAATAAAACACTTCAATCTCGTTTCCTTGTTTAGTATATGTTATTGTTTGTTCTGGACTATGCTTTTTGGTTTGAGAGCGCATTATTGGTCCTACCACAAAAAAAAGTAGTAACGCTAGAATACCCACTACAGCGACTGTCCAAATTATAATTTTCTTCATGGCTATGAATATTTAGTTGGTAGTACTAAGTTAGGGAAAATTTGAACGTGGTTTCTTGTTTGTAATGCTTCTCTGGTGTTAAAACAGTAGACGGAAAATTCGAATGGTTTGGCGCATCAGGGCATTGTTGTGTTTCAAAACAAATACCACTTCCATCCGATGGTGTAAAAACAACCATTGCAGGTTGATTAGTCATTACATCCAATCGAATTCCACTTTCTTCGCATGACAGACTAGCTGCTCTTTGTGTAGGATTATTCAATATGAAAGTATCGTCTAAAAAAGCGCTTGTAACTGGTTTTTTCGAATTAAAATCATATTTGGTAGTACCAACATTCAAAATATTTCCCGAAGGTATTAGTCGGTCGTCTGTTTCTAAGTAGGTGTCTGAATTGATAAACAACGTGTGCGTTGTAATAGAATTTCCATTATTTAAATTAAAGTACGAGTGATTCGTTAAATTGAGAATTGTTGTTCTGTCGGTGGTAGCTTCGTATGAAAGCCGAAACTCGTTCTCAACAAGCTGATAAGTTAGGTTTACAGTAATATTTCCTGGATATCCCTTGGTATCATGTTCTTTTTTTAGTTGAAGCGTTACAGCAGGTCTCTTTCCATGTTCTTGGCTAATGATAGTCCATTCTCTTTCATGAAACCCGGCGTTACCTCCATGAAGATGTACACCATTAATTGTATCTAGTTGAATGTAGGTATCTCCCAGTCCGAAGCGTCCGTTGTCGATTCGTCCGGCATAAGGACCAATACATGCGCCTAAATACATCGGGTTCCCTTTTTTATATTCTTCTTCATTTTCCAAACCTAAAACAACATTCTGCCAATTATCATCTTTGTTCTTAACGAACAGCTTTTCTAAGATAGCTCCATAGCTTAGGATTTCAACCTTTAAAAAAGCGTTTTCAAGAATAACTTTGCTCAAAGTAGTTTCATTTTTGTCAGCGGTAAATTACATAATCAAATGTTAAAATTATACTCTTTTGCCACAGTGTTTTTTTTCTTACGTCTTTAAACTGAACATCAACTAAACCAAGTTAACCAATCAGCATGTTGCAAGTCGACATTATTGAACGTTGCAAACAGAACGACCGTAGGTCACAAATGGCATTGTACAAGCAGTACTGCGATGCCATGTTCTGTGTAGCGAATCGTTTTCTTAAGAATACTCACGATGCTGAAGATGTAATGCAAGAATCTTTTGTAAAAGCATTTCAAAAATTACATCAGTTTACAGGAGAAGTAAGCTTTGGAGCTTGGTTAAAGCGAATAGTAGTGAATAAAAGTATCGACAAATTAAGAGCCGAACAAGAACGATGGGTCCAAATTGACGATATGCCACTTTCAATAGCTGATGATAACGATTGGATGGTTGAAGAATCTTTAACCATTGATGAAGTAAAGTCTGCCATTGAAAAACTTCCAGAAAAGTATAAATATGTGGTCATGTTATACTTGATGGAAGGTTATGACCACAGCGAGATTTCTGAAATACTGCAGATTTCTGAAACCGCTTCACGAACGCAATTAATGAGAGGAAAGTTAAAGCTTAGAGAACTTTTAAAGCATAAAAGAAATGGGACAGGATCTTAGAAAAATGTTTGAGAAAGATGCCGAAAATAGCAAGTCTCAACTTGCTGAAGGCCATGAGGATCGGTTTTTAGAGCGGTTAGATACTGCACTACCGGAAAGTACAAAAAGGAATTATCCATTTTTGTGGTTGGCTGCATCGGTTGTGATTTTGGTTGCTTTAGGTGTTTGGTATCAAGTGAGTCAACAATCAACGATTCCTATGGAAACGAAAATTGTTAAAACGGATTCACAGGAATCAAATGATCTTTCCTTAGGCGATATTTCTCCAGATTTAAAAAAGATTGAAAATTATTATGTTTCGAATATCAATTATCAACTCTCACAAGTAGAAACCGATGAGGAGACCGAAACATTATTTGATTCTTATATGAGTCAGTTAAATGAACTAACTGAAGAACGTAAGGTATTGAATAAAGAACTTAATGAGTTTGGTCCCAACGAATTAATTATTGGGGCCCAAATAGATAATCTTCAAAAAAGCTTGCAGTTGTTGTTAGATTTAAATGAAAAGATTAAGGAACTTAAAAAATCAAAAAATGAACAATTCACTAATAAAACAATTTAGTGCAGGTATAGCATTTTTGCTACTAAGTTGCACTAGCCTGGCACAGGAGACTAAAACCTATAAAGAAGGTTTTGATGTTAGTAAAGATGTTACACTTAATGTGAATACCACCCATACAGATGTACAGTTTGAAACTTGGGATAAAGACCGTGTTGAGATCGTAGCAACTATTACGGTTGAGGATATGGATAAGGAAGAAGCCGAACGCTATATTAAAAACTGGAATTTTGATGCAAAAGGGAATAGCAGAGAAATAGACATTAGCTCAGGAAGAGGTTCTGGAAGATCTTCTTTTCCTTTAGCGGTATCAACAACTGGTTATAATGGAAATGATTTTTCGTTTAGGGTATCTCCTGATTTTCCCGGCCATTTTGATGTTGAACCATTACTAGGTATTATAGACGAAATGCCGCCAATGCCCTTCGTATATTCAGGGAAGAACAAATTTAGTTTTGATTATGAAGCGTACAAGAAGGATGGCGATAAGTATGTTGAAAAATGGAAGAAAGAGTATAAGGACAAATACGATGAAGAATGGGAGGAAAAAATGGAAAAATGGGCAAAGCGATTGGCTGAACGGAAGGAACGTCTAGAAAAGAAAAAGAGTGAGTATGCAGAACGTAGAAAAAAGTTAAAAGAAAGACGAGAAAAATCTGAAAAAGAGCGGGTTATTGCTATCGAAAAATTAAGAAGCAGTACAACGCTTCCAAGAGGTAGTGTTATCTGGTCAGATGGTGGGCAAAATTCGTTTTTCCGAATTTATGGTGGTAAGGATGATGAGAATAATGCCAAAGTAAAAAAGACAATTATCATCAAAATGCCTAAAGGCACAAAGCTCAATATGAATGTACGTCATGGTGAGGTGAAAATGGCAAACGTATTAAGAAATATTAAAGCTAATTTGTCACATAGCAGTTTACTTGCTGAAGTGATTGATGGTGATAAAACAGAAATTAAGTGTTCGTACGCTCCGGTTATCGTTGATAACTGGAACGGCGGGCAGCTTAACGTAAACTATATAAAAGATGTACAGCTTAAAACGGTAAAAGAATTAAAGTTATTGGCAAAATCATCAGATGTGTTAATTAACGAAGTTCTAACTGATGCCTTTTTATCAGCAAGAGGAGGAACGTTAAATATTGACAAAGTAGACCCTAAATTTGAATCGTTGCTAGTTGGTTTAGAAAATACCGATGCGGTCATAGTGTTGCCAAAAACTTCTTATGGTTTTAAATATCAGGGAGAACGCAGCAGAGTGGACTATCCTGAATCTATGAAGTTAGATGAGAAACAGTCGTGGAACACTATCTATCTGCTAAATCAAAATAGTAATAGCTCTCAAAATAAGATAGTAGATGTCAACGCTAAGTACAGCAAAGTGGTATTAAAAAACCAATAAGCCTATGAAAAGACTTTTACTTTTTTTTCTTCTTATCAATGTGAGTTGGATTAGCACTGCATCAGAAAATTTGATTGCGGTTTCTGTATTTATTGAAAATAGAACTATTCATAAATTTGAAAAAGGGCTTATACAATTCGATAAAGAAAAAGGATTAGTTTTCTCCGTTTCCGGTAATACCGATAATGAATTTTTAATACCTCGGGGAAAGTATGATGTAAAATTTGAATCTAAGGAATTTTCGTCTTGGGTAGTAAAACCGAAGCGAATTAATAAGAAAAACAATAGCATTAAGGTTATACTTTTCCCAAAAGAAAACCAGCTTAAGATTGATTTTGAAAAATCAATGTTTATTCAGGAAAGTAACGAGTTCATTGTTCATTCATTAATAGGAGAGCATAACAACTTAAGCGATTTTAGGGAAAAATATGATATAGGGTTTAAACTGGAAGCCTGCATGATCGACCCATTTTCAATGAAAAAGGCTAGAGAGCAAAATTTAAAACTAGCCCGACAACTAACTGAAAAATATGGCGATTCTTGGAAGAAAGATTTGCCACTTAAGCCTTTCGGTTTGTAAGTAATTACGTTAACAACACCTTACTTTTCCCTTTTCTCCTCACCATTTCTCACTATAAATCATAAGGATAAATACTTTAATATTTGGGGAGTCTTCTTTATTTAATACAGTACTTCTACTCTTGATTTAACCTCCATTCTGCATCTAATTTTGTGAGGTTCACGGGCTCAATCAATGAACTAGGCGCAAACCGAAAAGCCGATTAATAGAGTAGGCATCATTTAAATCAACCAATCATGAAAATGGACCAATGTACCTATGACCTAGGTACCGAAATTGTCGATGGGTGTGATCAGTGTAGAACGTCAAGGTTCAAAACACATCATACTATCCGACTGGGAGCTTTCCGTCTTGTTATCACAAGAAATTATCAGATAAAGACCTGTTTTGAAGGCTTCGCTCCTGGAAATTTAATCAATGCGTTTAGCTTACTACCTGGCGAAGAACAGGAGGTGGAAATCGTAAGAAGATCTAAGTATTCAAAAGCACTACATGAAGAACGATCTGTAGAAAGTGAGTTTGAATCAGAACTGCAAAATACCATGAGAGTAGAATTAAATAGTAGTCAAGATTTTAATTTTACTCAAAGTGCAGGGGGCGGATTTAACTTCTTTGGATTGTTCGGAGGTGGGGCAGAAGTCACTGCTGAGCAGGACTTCAGTTTCGACCAAAGTTTTTTTAATGAAGTAATTGCAAAAACTTCATTAAGCGTAAGTCGTAAATACGACGTTGCAATCGATATTAAAACAGAGGTAGAAAATCGGTTTAGATCATTGCGGAAGATTAAGAATCCTAATGACTGCAAGGTAGTCACCTATTTCTTTAAGCAATTGCATAAGAAATACAGTTTTGAAGTATCATTATTGTCTGTTAAATTTGATATTGTACGTGTTTTACCACCAATATTTGGAAACCGATCTCCTTTTATTTTGAAGCAATTAGCTGTTAGTGATAATCAGGAGATTCTTCCAGTTAAAACACTAGAACTTGCTGATGTAGGAAGCCGAAATCTGGCAGCGAGTAACATAGCAAGTTCAGCTACATTTGCTACTGCTGCGGTTTCTGCAGCACGACCTTCTAAAAATGTAAGCGTTTCAAGATCATTTGAACAGTTAAATCCAAGAGAAGAACGTCAGTTTTTAGAACTTGATGATGCGTTGTTAAACAATCGATTTGCAGTATTAAATGTGCCAACCAAATCGAAGAATGCGATTTTAAGACGTATTAAAGCAATTAAAGACAGTAAGTTTAATAAACCAAGAGTGGTTCATAAAACTGAGTATTGCGTTCGAACTCATAACGTTATTGCTGAGCCAAAAGTTTCAGAATGCTCAATATGCGATTGCGGGTGTGCCGATCACAAAGATCCTGATTTAAGAAAATTAGAGATTGAGAAACTGCAAGTAGAGATCGACCTACTTAAAAAACAACTAAACGATTAGAAAACTAAGCGTTTTGGTTTGAAGCAACAGGTGCTTGTATTGGGTGATAGCAGTATAAGTACCTGTTTATTGTACCGGAAAGTTGAAATAGGTCTTGGGAAAAGGTTCATCGGTCAATGTAAAGTGCCACCACTCGGTGCGTAAAGGCTTAAAGCCTTGTTTAATCATAGCTTGTCTTAGTATTAACCTGTTTTTTTGTTGTTTTTTTGTTATCTCGGTATTAGAAGGCCAGGATTT
The DNA here is from genome assembly GCF_046524175.1 of Spongiivirga sp. MCCC 1A20706. NCBI lineage: Bacteria > Pseudomonadati > Bacteroidota > Flavobacteriia > Flavobacteriales > Flavobacteriaceae > Spongiivirga > Spongiivirga sp. MCCC 1A20706. Next base: position 173,433 of record NZ_JBEFZF010000003.1, on the reverse strand, counting down.
TTTACTGAAAAAATCCCATGGTGTACCCATATCGACCTCGTTTCCGCTAGCATCTACCAGGGTAAGGTCAACTGTGCTGCCTCGACTATGTCCCGATTTACTGGCAATGTAACCACGTTTAAATAATCTTGATTTTGGTTCGTTAGGATAATACTTGGCTTTCATCTTTGTATCTGATAGATTTCTTGCCCAACGAACAAAATGATCCACCGCTTGTTGGGGTCGATACGCATCAAATATTTTCAGGCCATATCCTTTTGATTTCAAGTCTGCTTGCACTTTTTTAAGTGCATTAGTTGCTGCTGTGCTAAGTATGCAAACATCATCTTTGTAACCATCAATAGTTTCACCAACGAAATTGTCATCTTGGCAATATCGAAGTTCTAAAACTATATCCGGAATCTTATTTTTTACATAAGTAAACCCTGTTGGGAGTTGCTGGCCTTTTAATTGGATTGCAAATAAAAATAAGATAAAAAGAAAACGATTCATACGCTAAGATTGAATTTTAAATATACAAAGACCCCAAAGGTTTCAAAACCTTTGGGGTCTATTATGTGTTTTAAAACAAACGATCTATATTCTAATGAATTCCCTTTTTTAATAACTCTGGATACAACTTTTGAAAACGCTTTAAGCGCGGTATTGATACATTACGGACATAAGGGTTATTTGGGTTTCTTTTTTCATAATCTTGATGATATGGCTCTGCATTATAAAATTTTTCGAGCTCCAATATCTGCGTAGTTATTGGTTTGCTGAATATTTTTTCATCCGTCAGCTTTTTCATGTAATTCTCAATGATCCTTTTTTCCTTTTCATTGGTATAAAAAGCTACAGAGCGATATTGTGTACCACGATCAGGTCCCTGTCTGTTTAAAGTAGTAGGATCATGCGATCCAAAAAATACTCTTACCAAAGTTGCAAAGCTCACAATATCGGGATCATAATAGATTTCGACGCTTTCTGCATGTCCGGTGCGTCCTGTACCAATTTGCTCGTACGTTGGATTTTTGGTGAGTCCACCTGCATAACCAGAAATCACTTCTTTGACCCCCTCGACACTTTCAAAAATTGCTTCAACACACCAAAAACAGCCACTAGCAAAATATGCTTTGCTATACTTGCTTAAATCTTGTTCAGTATCAACTTTAATTACTTCAGCATTATCTTTAGAGGCTGTGCTATAAATGCAGCTTGAAGAAATTATTAAAACAAAAAATAAGGAACTTAGTTTGAGATTTCGCATATCAATTTTATTTAAAACGATAGTCGAAACTAACTAAATTCCTTACGTTAGGATGTTTAAAAAGCGTTAAGATTCGCTTTCGTGCATTTTCTTGGTGATAAAGAATGAAGCTAAAAGCCCGAGTCCAGCAAATAAGAAAATGGCTCCTGGCATTGCAATTTCTTCTTCAAGCCCACCATATTCATACATCATGCCACCTACGAAAATACCTGCACCAATACCAACTAACAGTAAAGCTAGATTCAATACGATCATTTTGGTTGATGAGAATCCTTTTTTTCCTCCGTAAAAAATAGAAGCGTCTGCTCCTTTTTCAATAAGTGCCATACGTTCTTTATTTCTAGCCGTTACAAATAAATAGTAAATTCCGAATATGGTTCCGAAAAAAACAGGGATGATTACAAGTTCTGAGTGTATCATAATAATTCGCTTTAAGATTAAATTTTGATTTGTTTGCTTCTTATGACGATACTTTTTTGGAAAGGGTTACAAAAAGTTTAAAAAAAATATTTTTTTATCCTTTAAAAGGACAAATTGTTGCCCTAAGTTTATTTTAAGATTGCCATGTTTCCTTGTTTTTATGACCCCAAAAGTATGCAGATTCAGATTTAGAAACTTTTTTGTAACCAACTTAATGTGCGTATCGTCTTATTGCTAAACTATGACTAACGAAGACGACCAGTTTTATATAACCAAGATTCTTGAAGGCGATTCAAGTTACTATACCTATCTAGTAAATAGATATAAAAATTTGGTTTATAGTATAGTATTGCGAATGCTAAAAAATGAAGATGATGCGCATGAAGTGGCTCAAGATGTTTTTGTCAAAGTATATACTAATCTTGCCAGTTTTAAAGGTAAATCAAAGTTTAGTACTTGGATATACAAAATTGCTTATCATAAGTGTTTAGATGCATTAAAAGCCAAAAAAAGAAGTTTTGATACCATATCAATAGACGATGTTTTTGATATTAATACAGATGCTGTTGATAATGCATTAGATATGTTAGAAAAAGAAGCACGAAAGAAAACCATAATGAATGCAGTCATGTCTTTGAAAGAAGATTATGCGACGATCTTAACTTTGTATTATTTTGAAGAGTTATCTTTGAAGGAGATCACTGAGGTGGTTGGAAGCACCTTAGATAATGTTAAAATAAAGTTGTACAGAGGACGTAAACAGTTATTTACAATATTAAAAAAAGCACTAGACCCAGAAACACTTGCTATTTATGAAAAAGGATCAGAATGAGAAGATAGACAGCGCGAGCAAAAAAATGTTTAAAGAAACCGGACTTCAATTACCGGATAGCAACTTTGAGTTTAAAGTAATGCAGCAAATTCAAAAATTGCCTATTCCGGGAACAATTTCGTATAAAGCACCTTTTAGTAAGTGGGTAATACCAATTGCAGTTATTTTTATTTTGGGAACTATTTTAAGTGTTATTGCTTTGGGTACGGATGGTAGTTCATCACTTATCGATAAAATACCAAAAGTAAGTTTCGATAACCTAACCTTACCATCAATACAAGTACCCAAGTCGGTAATTTTTGGTTTATTGGCTTTTATAGCGCTAGTATTTGCCCAAGTTCCATTATTAAAAAATAGTTTTAAGCAACAGTAGGACTGTTTATGAATACCAAAGATTTCCAGGAGTTTTTAAAATCACTTACTAGCGGAATCACCTATGTAATCGATAAGACTATTCCATTTTCCGATTACGTTGTACTTGATTTGTCCAAAAAAAATCAAGAGCTTGAATCTGTAAACCTATCTGACCCTTACGAAATGCAGTCATATATTATTGATTTGTTATCTAGAAAAAAAGGGAAGTTGGCCTTTGGCGGATATAATGAACAGCGCGTTTTATATAAAGATAATGCACAGTTTAATGGTGCGGTTAAAAGAGATATTCATTTAGGTATAGATCTATGGATCACTGCCGGAACGAAAGTGTTAGCTCCATTAAGTGGGATAGTAGAAAGTTTTGCAAACAATAAGATGATAGGGGATTACGGACCAACGATTGTTTTAAGACATGAGTATGATGAAGTAGTATTTTTTACTTTATACGGGCATCTTTCAACATCATCATTAGATAATTTGTACATAGGTAAGCAATTCGACGCAGGCGATGTAATTGCCACATTAGGCAAGCCAGAAGAAAATGTAAATTATGCGCCACATCTACATTTTCAAATAATTAGAAATTTAGAGGGAAACATAGGTGACTATCCGGGTGTATGTTCGTCAGAAGATCGGTTATTTTATTTAAATAATTGCCCCGATCCTAATTTGCTGTTGAAAATCAATTAGCTAGAAGGCACTATTTCTTTTTCTGTAAAATCAATCCAAAGATTGTCCCCGCTACTAAACCTAAAGGAATTGCCGCTAGTGCTGATTGTTTAATAGTAGACTCAAGGGTATAAAAACTTTCTGCCATTTTTTGTGTCATTCCTCTTTCAACACCAGCTTTAATAGCATTATTAAAATAATCTGGGGAAATATAACTAAAGGTTACATATTGCACGATGGGTGAAAAAATAGCAACTATGGTACCAATAATTGCTCCTGAAACCACCAACTGCTTCCAATCCATAATACCATTATAATCAAGATCTCTTTTTTCTTTTAAAGCGAAGAAATAGACAAGTAAGGCAGGAATACCAAATGACATGGCATAAATGGGATACATTCCTACTTTTTCGTCGTGCCACCCCATACTTTTTTCGAAGTATGCCCATAGCACGGCTAAGACGGATAGTACGGCGCCCCATTTTATTTCGGTAGTTATTCTTTTGATCATTTTATTTAGGTGAAGGTTTAAGGGTAAAAGGTAAAAATAGGTTTCAATTCCACTTAACCGAACATTTTATAATTCCGTATTTTTTTTGCCGACTAAATACTGTCTATTGCAGACTAGTTCCCCGGTTGCTTTAATTCAAATCCCTCTTTCGCTTTAGCCTCATCTACCATTTTCTTTACATCTGCTAAAAGTCGTTTAGCATCATATATAATGCCATCTTTAATGGTGTATTTTACACCACCAACACGAACGACTTCATTGTCTTCTGTCAATCTGATAGCTCCTGTACCATATAGTACTTTAAAATTTTTCAGAGGGTTTTCTTCTACGACAACAAAATCTGCCATTTTTCCTATTTCTATTGATCCTATTAGATTATCCATCTTCAATGCTTCTGCACCATTCAAAGTAGCGGCCCTGATTACTTCTAGCGGATGAAAACCAGCTTCTCGAAGTAACTCCAATTCACGTATAAATGCAAACCCGTATAGCTGAAAAATAAACCCTGAATCAGAACCTGCGGTAACGCGACCGCCTCTGTTTTTATATTCGTTGATGAAGGTCATCCATAGTTTAAAATTACGTTTCCATGCGATTTCTTGTTCTGTTCCCCAATCGTGCCAATACGAACCATGAGATATTTTACTGGGTTGATAGAATTTCCACAACGAAGGTAAAGTATAGTCTTCATGCCATTCTGCCCTTCTTGCGCGATGTAAATCGCGACTTGCTTCGTAAATATTGAATGTTGGATCCAGTGTAAAATCCAATTCAATTAATTCGTTCATGACTTTGTTCCAATGCTCAGAATAAGGTTTTGCAGCCTGTTCCCATAATTTTCCGGCCTCTTCAAAACGATGTTGCTCGTTTTGATAGTTATAATCTAATGGGTAATCTTGTACAGTTCGGTCATCAAATAGTGCTTCTGGTAAACCATACCAATGTTCCATACTGGTTAATCCAGCTCTAGCCGAATGTAATACATTCCATCTAGCGACACTCATTTGGGCATGATGGCAGGCAGAACCTAATCCTAACTTTTTGTTTTCATCTAAAGCGGCAGTCATTATTTCTGGTTCTGCACCAAAAAACTTGATTCCGTCAGCACCCTTCTTTGCGTTATTTCTCACCCATTCTCTAGCCTGTTCGGGAGTACTTATGGGGTCTTTACTTCCTTGTCCAAAGCCTGTATATGCAATAACTCTAGGCGCTACAATCTTATTTTTTTTGCTCAGCTTTTTCAGGTTCAATGTCCAATCAAGCCCACGGCCCGACGGCTCTCTTACTGTTGTTACCCCATGTGCCATCCATAGTTTAAAAACATATTCTGAATCTGCTCCTTGAGCCACCCCTCCAATGTGTCCATGCATATCAATAAAACCAGGCAGCACATACATTCCCTTACAATCAATTTCTTTACCACCTGATTGTAATTTAGGCCTTTTGGTATCATCTATCTGTACACCTGGAAATCCAACAGTTTTAATAGCTACAATCTTTTTGTTTTCCACCACAATATCGACCGGACCAATGGGTGGAGCTCCGTTGCCGTTAATTAACATAGCGCCACGGAGAATCATTTGATTAAAAGGTCCATCACCTAAGTAGGTGTCTTGAGATTTGACAGCAGTGATTATAAACAGTGTCAATACTATAAAAAGTATGTACTTTTTTACCATGGCTATTTAGTTTAGTTTTCCGTTGGAACATCAATATGGTTACCAAGAAAAATGGCATTTAAAAATAGGCGATTGGTGCCGTACCAGGAACCGCGAAAGTTAGGATTATCCGCAAACATGACCACACGGCCGCGACCAACAGGGCTTACAATTAAAGAGGCTGATTTTGCAACGAAGTGATCCATATTTTTTTTTGTGACAAACCCATCAATGTGTGCGTTTTTACTGTACTTAGAAACAGTGGCGTATTCACTTTTGCTTGGTTTTAACCATATAGTATTGTTCTTGTATACAGGTAAGGTACCACTTGTATAGCCAAATGCTATCGGGTGTGTTACATCAATATCTGTACTTAAAATAACACCGCCAACCTGCTCTTTTCCGATGTTTTCTCCTGCTTCGATATATGGTTTACGCTCGACCGCTTTGGTGCTGTCTTTTTTATGTTTTATTATTGATTCTTTTACTATTTTCTTATCAATAACCCATTTTGAAGCCCCAGCTATTGTTATTAATGTATTGCCTTTTGAAATCCATTTTTTGATCTTTTCCTGTTGCTTTTTATCTAATGACCCATAAGAACCTGAGACCATTACCAATGTATTGTACTTGTCTAAACTTCTTCTACTAAAATTGCGCATTGGTATTTTGGTGATTGGCATATGTACTCTGGTATCCATTAGATGCCAAATTTCTCCAGCCTCATAAGAGCGGACACCATCCCCAATTAACATAGCAACTTTTGGTTTTTGTACCGCCGCCATCCATCGACTTCCTAAATCAACACCTTTTGTACTATAGCCTGAAGTGGTTGAAAACATTGGGATATTGTGCTTGCGCTGAGCTTTTTGAATGATGGCGAATAGCGAATCTTTACTTATACTTTGTTTACTTACTGGCACCAACAACGAGCCTTGATTAAAAGACTGTTTACCTTGATTGGTATTGATAGTAAACGGTTTAAAGGCTGTCGATATGTTGGCACCTTTTTCAAGAAGATAGTTTAAAACAGCAGGCGCATTATAGTCGTTTCCATCAATAAGATACATGTACTTGGCCTTCTCAATTGGTTTGATATTGAATAACCCATTGGTTGAGGTTACTTGATTGCCTAGGCTGGGAACTCTAGTTGATGAACGATACTTCATGTTATAAAAGTTGGCTACTGACCATGCTGAGGCATCATAATATACGCTATCACGATATTGCGAATAGGTTTCGAACATAGTTTGTACCATTCTATATTGATCTTGGTCAGTTGGCACGATATATTCTCCTTTCGCATTCGACTTATATAACTTAATTCGATGTAGTAACAACTTATCAACAAATGCTTTGGTCCTATTTTGATCTTTAGCATCCCCAAAGGTGTATGATCTTATTTTGCTTTTAGCTGCATTTTGAAGTCCGCTTTTAAAAAACCTTTGTTGGTACTTGTAAAGGGTGGCTTTATTTTCAACAGCAGCCTTTACCGTCGTCATACTTGAGATATATTGATTTCGAATAGTAAATGGGAATGTGACTTTACCATGTACTGTTTCTTGCACATGACCTCGAGAACTAGCCTGTTCAAATAAAATTCCTAATCCCCCTTGAAGGTCAGGATAAGATGAACCATAACCCGGATAGGTGCCATCAAATACCTCTTTGGTAAAGTAAAGACTCCCAATGTCATCCAATGACTTTGCAAAGTACTCACCAAATAGGTTATTTAAATCTTCATAATTCTCTTTTGGCATTATTGGATCCTTAGAGGCATTGATCTTCATGGGTTCAAAAAAATAGGTGCTGTTGGTTCCCATTTCGTGAAAATCGGTCACCACATTAGGATACCACTCGTGATACCAATTTAATTTGCCTCTACTTTCTGGGTTGATACCAAGTAACCAGTCCCTATTCAAGTCAAACCAATAATGATTGGTTCTACCGCCTGGCCAGTATTCATTATGTTCGGCATCAAAGGGATCTGAAACTAACGGACTACCCTTATACATGTTAGCCCATTGTGTGTGTCGATCACGTCCATCAGGATTAATAGTGGGGTCAACAAAAATTACCGCATTTTCACGATATTTTTTTATTTCGGGGTGTTGGGAAGCCACTAAAGTGTAAGCAGATAACATAGCAGCCTCAGAACTCGATGGTTCGTTGCCATGAACATTGTATCCAAGGTTTACAAAAATAGGAACGTCATCATAATTAGTGATAGTTTGCGCTGTATTGGTGAATGCCAAATGTTGTTTTTTAATTGTAGCTAGATTCCGAAGATTTGCTTTGCTCGTAATGGTTAAGATGATCAACGATCGGCCTTCATGCGTTTTACCATATTCAGAAATCGAAGCTCTGTCACTAATTTCTGCTAACTTTTTAAAATAGCTAACGATCATATCATGACGCGTATGTTGAAATCCGATAGGGTAGCCTAAAAATTCTTCTGGAGAAGGGATTTCTGTATCAAAAGGGGCATAATTTTTAAAGAAATAATTTTGTGAATACAGTGTTGTGCTTATCAGCAATAACAAACTGACTAAAAAAGTCTTTAGCATTGGTGTGGTGGTGTTGATTAATTAGCAGCTTAAAAATACGGCTTTCTTCAATAATCCTAAACGCATTTTGGTAAATAAAAAAGCCGGCATAATAGCCGGCTTTTCTTTCACTTTAATTAAATATTATTTACTCATCAACCAGAACCCACTCACCTTTGTTAATAAGAGGTTCAGCTTGCTTGTACTTCACCGTTTTCTTTTCTCCCGACATGACATGCGCTATGGTGACCCTATCGTTACGGCCTATTTTAGGCTTATCACGAACAATTGTTTCTACCACCTGTTGTCTTTGCCCTGCACCTTGTCCAGCTTGACGATTTCGTGCCGCCATTTCATCACTATTTAGTACTTCTTCTTTTGAAGTTTGTACTTTTTCACGACGATGGGTTTGTCTTGCCTCTTGAATTTGGTTTGGGTTTTGAGTCGGTAATTCACCTTTAAACAAGAATGAAATAACGTCTTTATTTACCTTATCGATCATTGTTTTGAATAACTCGAAGGATTCGAATTTATAGATCAACAGTGGGTCTTTTTGCTCATGCACAGCTAATTGCACGGATTGTTTTAACTCGTCCATTTTTCGCAAATGAGTTTTCCATGCATCATCAATAATCGCTAATGAAATATTTTTCTCGAAATCAGCAATTAATTGTTTTCCTTGAGAATTGTATGCATTTTCAAGATCGGTAACAACGTTGAGCGTTTTAACACCATCAGTAAATGGTACTACAATTCGCTCATATTTACTGTTAGGATCTTCATACACATTTTTGATTACTGGGAAAGCAGTAGTCGCGTTGCGCTCCATTTTTTCCTGGTAATGAGCATAGGCAACGTCATATACTTTAGAGGCAATATCCTGAACATTTAAGCTCTTTAACTCATCTTCAGAAATCGGCGAGCTAATTGAGAAATAGCGAATAAGTTCAAACTCGAAATTCTTAAAATCGTTAGCAAGCTTATTTGTTTCGGTAATTAATTCAGAAGTATCGTAGATCATATTTGCAATATCTACACTTAGTCGATCTCCAAATAATGCATGATGTCTACGCTTGTATATTACCTCTCGTTGCGCATTCATTACATCATCATACTCTAATAAGCGTTTACGAATACCAAAGTTGTTTTCTTCGACCTTTTTCTGGGCGCGTTCAATAGACTTAGTCATCATTGAATGTTGAATCACTTCCCCATCTTCAAGTCCCATACGATCCATCATTTTAGCTACACGTTCTGATCCGAACAGTCGCATTAAGTTATCTTCTAATGACACATAAAATTGCGAGCTTCCGGGGTCTCCTTGACGGCCTGAACGACCACGTAATTGTCTGTCAACGCGACGAGAATCATGGCGCTCGGTCCCAATAATGGCTAAACCACCGGCTTCTTTAACTGCATCAGATAATTTAATATCGGTACCTCGACCTGCCATATTGGTTGCAATGGTTACCATACCTGCCTTACCAGCATCGGCGACAATATCAGCCTCTTTTTTGTGCAATTTTGCATTTAATACATTATGCGGAATTTTACGAATAGTCAACATTCGACCTAATAACTCAGAAATTTCTACCGATGTGGTACCAATAAGTACTGGTCTGCCTGCATTTGATAATGCGGTCACCTCTTCAATCACCGCATTGTATTTTTCACGTTTCGTTTTATAGATTAAATCTTCACGATCATCACGAGCAATAGGTCGATTAGTAGGGATTTCTACCACATCTAGTTTATAGATTTCCCAGAATTCACCAGATTCCGTTACAGCTGTACCTGTCATACCGGATAGCTTGCCGTACATTCTAAAGTAATTTTGAAGCGTTACCGTAGCAAAGGTTTGTGTGGCTGCTTCAATTTTTACATTTTCCTTAGCCTCAATCGCTTGGTGCAGTCCGTCACTATAACGACGACCGTCCATAATACGACCGGTAGATTCATCAACGATTTTCACCTTGTTATCCATAACCACATACTCAACATCTTTTTCGAATAGGGTATAGGCTTTTAACAACTGGTTCATGGTGTGAATGCGCTCACTCTTCACTGAAAACTCCTTAAACAGTACTTCTTTAAGTTCTGCTTCTTTTTCAGCCTCCAAGCCTTGGTTTTCAATAGCGGCGATTTCTGTACCAATATCTGGCATGATAAAAAAGTCACGGTCTTCATCTCCCGAGAGTTCATCAACTCCTTTATCAGTCAATTCGATTTGGTTATTTTTTTCATCAATCACAAAAAGTAAGGCCTCATCAACCTTTGGCATTTCGCGATTGTTATCTTGCATATAAAAGTTCTCGGTTTTTTGGAGTAATTGCTTAACGCCTTCTTCACTTAAAAACTTAATTAACGCTTTATTTTTAGGCAGTCCTCTGTATACACGTAGTAGTTGAAAACCACCTTCTTTGGTATCTCCTTCTTTTATTAGTTTTTTAGCTTCTGCCAAAACTCCGGTTAGATACTGCCGTTGTTTTGTTACAATACTTGCAATACGCGGTTTTAATTCGTTAAACTCATGACGATCTCCCTGCGGTATGGGTCCGGAAATAATTAACGGAGTACGTGCATCATCAATTAAAACAGAATCTACTTCATCGACAATGGCATAGTTGTGTTTACGTTGCACCAGATCATTAGGTGCATGTGACATATTATCACGTAAATAGTCAAAACCAAATTCATTGTTGGTTCCATAGGTAATATCAGCATTATACGCTTTTCGGCGATCTTCAGAATTTGGTTGGTGGTAGTCGATACAGTCAACACTTAGCCCATGAAATTCGAAAATAGGCGCCATCCAAGCGCTATCCCGTTTTGCCAAATAGTCATTTACCGTAACTAAATGAACACCGTCGCCAGTCAGTGCGTTAAGATATACAGGAAGTGTGGCCACAAGAGTTTTACCTTCACCTGTTTGCATCTCAGCAATTTTTCCTTGGTGCATTGCAATACCGCCTATTAGCTGTACGTCATAGTGTACCATGTCCCAAGTAATGGCTTTTCCCGCAGCATCCCAACTGTTACTCCATATGGCATTGTCGCCATCGATTGTTACATTTTCCTTTTTTCCTGAAATCTCTCTATCAAAAGCTGATGCGGTTACTATAATCTCTTCGTTATTAGCAAAACGTTTAGCTGTTTCCTTCACTACGGCGAAGCCTTCCGGTAGAATTTCGTTTAAGACCGCTTCAGAAGCTTTGTATGATTGTTCTTTTAGTTGATCTATCTCAGTATAGATATTTTCTTTTCTGTCAATATCTGCAGTCTCAGATTCTTTTTGTAGTGTGGCTATCTGATCGTTAAATTCTTTTCTAGCTTCAGCGATCTTGTTTTTAAACTCAACAGTTTTAGCTCTAAGTTGATCGTTAGATAATGATTCTATTGCAGGCTCAAGTGCCTTTATTTTATCAACCAGCGGTTGAATTTCTTTAATGTCTTTCTTCGATTTGTCTCCAACAAATACCTTTAAAAGGTTGTTTACAAAACTCATGCTCCTTTATCTTATATCAGGTTTAAAATTAAGCAAAAAAAAAGCCTCAAATGAGACTTTTTCAGCTTTTAGTGTTTATTTAATATTCATCCTCATTCCAAAGATAATCTTCTTCTGTAGGATAGTCTGGCCATATTTCTTGTATCGATTCATAAGAATCGCCCTCATCTTCAATTGCCTGTAAATTTTCAACAACTTCTAAGGGAGCTCCTGTTCTAATTGCATAGTCAATAAGCTCGTCTTTTGTTGCCGGCCAAGGGGCATCACTTAAATAAGATGCCAGTTCTAGAGTCCAATACATAGCGTATTTTTTAAAATTGTTGCAAAAATAATTTTTTATGCGAAAAAGTCAAGTAAATAATACTCGAACTCGTAATTATTTATATGAACGTACAAATGAGGTTGTTTCAATGAATTTTTCTTAATTAAATGGCTATAAATCTAAATATTTGATAATGAATTTAGAGTTTTTCCGGAACCCATTTTACCTCATTTGCGCCCAAATCGTGGGACAATTTCCGTGCCAACACAAATAAGTAGTCAGATAGACGGTTAATAAATGACAAAGATGAAGGGTCAAACGGCGAAATTTCATATAATTGAGTAGCCATGCGCTCCGCTCTGCGGCAAACGCATCTGGCAATATGACATAATGACACTGTTTGATGTCCTCCTGGTAATATGAAGTGTGTCATTGGAGGCAACGATTCGTTCATTGTATCAATTTGCTTCTCGAGGTACACAATGTCATTTTCCGATATTTTAGGAATATTCAGACGTTCTTTACCGCTTTTAAGAATCGCTTTTGCGGGATCGGTTGCCATAACCGCTCCTACAGTAAATAATTTGTCTTGAACGTATTCTAACACCTGCTTATGACCAGTATCGATCTCTTGATCTCTAATAAGTCCTAAATGGCTGTTAAGTTCATCTATTGTGCCATAAGCCTCTATACGAATATGGTGCTTTGGAACTCGGGTACCGCCAAATAGAGCGGTAGTACCTTTATCACCGGTTTTGGTATATATTTTCATTTTTGGATGAGGTTTTAACTATAAGATGTTGGATTTTTAATCTAAATTCTGTTTTCCGAATTATACTTACTCTTTCAGACTACTAATGATCACTTTTAACTTCAACAAACCTTCAACAGATCACTACTCATCACTTGTTTCTTTTTTGCGCTGATAATAGTTTTTTCTGAAATTTCTTCCTTTTCGATTATACAATCGTTTTTCATTATTCTTATTGTTTCGAATAACTAAGATAAAAAGCGGAATAATTACTAAAGCCCACCACATAATTCAAATTCGTTTAATTAAATATAAGTTATTTAAACGCGGATAGCAAAATGCTGTTTTGGTTGCTCTTTTCTAACAAAAAGTAAACCAAGATAAAAAGTGTCAACACTTACCGAAACTGTCTCCAGTTGTATCAGTTGATTCCACAATAGTCGCCTAGATTTAGATTGATAAGGATCTTTAATGATCATGTAGGAGTCATTGTCAAATTGTTCTAACAGATTTTCTACCTCATTTATCTTGCAAAAACTGTCTTTTAAGAAGACGTATTCTGTTGTGTTGAAATAATTAATCACCTTTTTTGCAATTCGAGTACTTTTTGGCACTTCTTTATTTAATCTTTTGTCTTTTTCATTTAAACATTTTGTAACCAAATCGTACACAAAAGGCGAATGAACTCCATGTTTACTTACAGATTTGGCTAAAAATTTTAAATATAGATACGTATGCGAATTAAACATCAGCAACTTTCTGAGTTTGTAACCGTTGTAATTCCCTATATCGTTCGGCGACCCCAAGTGCATTTAGATAACAGACTATATACCCTTTTTTACCATCTAAAATTCCTAATCTGAAAATGTAGTGATTAACAAATTTGTAGGCTGGTTTTATTATGCGATGGAATAGTGTTGGTTTCTTGCCTTTAGTAAATAGTTCTTTAGCCCGAAGTCTGCCATAGCTCAGCATTTTTTGTTTGTACGATTCGTAATCATTGTATGAGTAATGAATTAGCTTGTGCTTTAACTTTCCTATATTACCATCTACACTGAGCGTTTCATGTACTAAGCGTTCTGCTACATATGAAGCTCTACTTTTTTTAAAAAGTCGAAAAATCTTATCAGTTTGCCAACCACTAAAATGAAGTGGCTTTTTACAAAACATGAACTTTCTGTAAAAATAGTAAGCGTCGTCAGCTTCAGGTTTCACTATGGTCTCTACTATTTCTTTCTGGAGAGCAGGTGTAACACGTTCGTCTGCATCTATGAAAAGAATCCAATCGTTAGAAGCCTTTTCAATAGCGAAGTTTCGTTGCGATGTGTAGTCATCAAAATGCCTTTGATATAATTGTACCGCATCAAGTTTTTTGATAGCTTCTACGGTCCCATCACTACTGTATGAGTCAACAACTATAAGCTCATCAGCAAATGATAAATTGACTAGTACATCGTTTATATGCGCAATCTCGTTATATACAATTAATAATGCAGATAATTTGTGCTTACTCAATACGGGTATCTTTATTTTTAAACGCTAACACAGTTTTGATTGTATTTGCGTGCCCAAAAATACGTATTCCTTTTAGATAGCTACATCATATTCGCGCAACGCATCATTAAGAGATGTTTTTTTATTGGTGCTTTCTTTGCGTTTACCTATTATTAACGCACACGGTACATTATAATCACCAGCGGGAAACTTTTTAGTATAGCTTCCTGGAATCACGACTGATCTTGCTGGTACAAGTCCTTTCAATTCAACTGGACTATCTCCCGTAACATCAATAATCTTGGTAGATCCGGTAAGTACCACATTGGCACCTAACACGGCTTCACTTTCTACACGAACACCTTCTACAACAATACAACGCGACCCAATGAAAGCATTATCTTCAATAATCACCGGGGCAGCTTGCAAAGGCTCGAGTACACCACCAATACCAACACCACCACTCAGGTGCACATTTTTTCCTATTTGTGCGCAACTCCCTACTGTTGCCCAAGTATCAACCATGGTTCCTGCATCAATATGAGCTCCAATATTTACATAACTTGGCATCATAATGACACCTTTGGAGATGTATGCCCCATGTCTGGCAACGGCATTGGGTACAACACGTATTCCTTTTTCTTCATACCCTGATTTTAATGGAATTTTATCATGATATTCGAAAATACCAGATTCTAATGTTTCCATTTTTTGAATTGGGAAATATAGGACAACTGCTTTTTTCACCCACTCATTTACCTGCCAACCGTTATTCGTTGGTTCAGCAACGCGAAGTGTTCCTTTATCTAAAAGATTAACAACTTCTCTAATAGCATTTATGGTAGTGGTATCGGTAAGCATGCTTCTGTCATCCCATGCTTTTTCTATAATTGATTGTAATTCGGTCATTAAATATGATATTTAGGGCAAATATAACTGCATTAGTTGAATTCTTAAAAGCATTCAAATAGCTTAAAATTGTAAATGTATGGTTCATAACATTTCAGTTTACGAATGGTATATTCTTAACTTTATCTTTAGTTGTTTTTCCGTAATTAGTAGCCACTATAACTGCTAATGTCGGCTAGATTAGAACCTATTTAATAATCCATGAACCTGTGTTATAATATGGTTGGAATATCCTATTTTTGCCAAAATTTTTAGAATGTCACGCATTGTTGCTATTGATTACGGGGTAAAGAGAAGTGGTGTTGCGGTTACTGATGAATTACAACTTATAGCAAGTGGATTAACAACAGTACCAACCACAGATTTACTCACTTTTTTAAAGCAATATCTGGCTGAAGAATCAGTTTCAATTGTGGTTATAGGTGAACCTAAGCAAATGAATAATGAAGCCTCAGAAAGTGAAGTGCATATTCAGGAATTTATTAAAAAGTTGAAAGAAGCCATTCCTATGATTGAGATAGCAAGAATAGATGAGCGTTTTACATCTAAAATGGCATTTCAAACGATGATCGATAGTGGTTTAAAAAAGAAACAAAGACAGAACAAAGCGTTGGTTGATGAAATTAGTGCGACTATCATTTTGCAGTCGTATCTGGAAAGTAAATAACATAAACGCAACAAACTAAACAACATGATATTACCAATAGTAGCATATGGAGATCCTGTATTAAGAAAGAAAGCTACTGATATTAATAAAGAGTATCCCAAACTTGATGAGCTGTTATCAAATATGTGGGAGACGATGTATGGCGCTCATGGTGTTGGATTAGCAGCACCACAGATTGGCCTACCTATTCGATTATTTATAATTGATGCTTCACCTTTTGCCGATGATGAAGAACTATCTGCTGAAGATCGAGAACAGTTAACCAATTTTAAACAAGTTTTTATTAACGCCGTCATAGAAGATGAAAGTGGGGAGGAATGGGCTTTTAATGAAGGTTGTTTAAGTATTCCGGACATACGTGAAGATGTTTTTAGAAATGAAGACTTGACAATCACATATTATGACGAGAATTTTGAAAAACATACACAAGAATTCTCAGGTATTGCAGCTCGTGTTATTCAGCATGAGTATGATCATATTGAAGGCGTCTTATTTACCGATAAGCTTTCGGGACTGAAAAAGCGATTACTAAAGGGAAAGCTAAGTAACATATCAAAAGGAAAAATAAAAGTCGACTATAGAATGCGTTTTCCCGCGGCAAAAAAGGGAAGATAATAATTTCATAATTTGAGAATATGGCATTAGATAAAATATTAAGTATTACTGGAAAACCCGGGTTATTTGAGTTAAAGACCCAGACAAGAACAGGTTTTGTGGCAGAATCGTTACTAGATGGCAAACGCATTACCGTAGGTATGCGTAGTAACGTTAGTTTACTAAGTGAGATTGCTATTTATACCTATAGCGAAGAAGTCCCCCTACGAGAGGTTTTTCAGAAAATAATGGATAAAGAAAATGGGGAGCCAACTGCTGTAAAACACAAAGATGATAAGAAAAAACTAGAGGCCTATTTTAGCGAGGTGCTTCCAGAATATGATGAAGATCAAGTGTATGCAAGTGATATTAAAAAAGTAATACAGTGGTATAACTTATTGCAATCTAAAGGTATGATGGATTTTTCTGCACCGGAAGAAGATGAGCAGAAGGAAGAAGCCAAATAAAATTTATGAATTCTAGGCAAAAACAGCTCAAAGCCATTGATCGCTTGCTTACCATTATGGATGAGTTGCGAGAAAAGTGTCCATGGGATAAAAAACAAACCATGCAAAGTCTTCGGCATCTAACCATTGAAGAAACGTATGAGCTGGGTGATGCTATTTTGGATAACGATCTGGAAGAAGTTAAAAAAGAACTGGGTGATTTATTACTCCACATTATTTTTTATGCCAAGATAGGAAGTGAGACCAATGATTTTGATATCGCTGATGTAGCCAATAGTATTTCGGAAAAACTAATTAGTCGCCATCCTCATATTTATGGAGATGTTGAGGTTGCAAATGAAGAAGATGTAAAACGCAACTGGGAAAACCTCAAGTTAAAAGAAGGAAAAAAGAGTGTTTTAGAAGGGGTGCCTAAAAGCCTACCAGCTTTGGTCAAAGCCAATCGAATTCAAGATAAAGTAGCGGGTGTTGGTTTTGACTGGGAGGCTCCAGAGCAGGTTTGGGAAAAACTAAAAGAAGAATTAGCCGAATTTCAAGATGAGGTAAAAGCAGGAGATCAGGAAAAAATGGAAGCGGAATTTGGTGATGTATTATTCTCAATGATCAACTATGCAAGGTTTTTGGAGATTAACCCCGAAAATGCATTAGAGCGAACAAACAAAAAATTCAGTAAGCGTTTTCAGTATTTGGAATCAAAAGCAAAGTCAATAAACAAAGACTTAAAAGATATGACCTTGGCAGAAATGGATATTTTCTGGGAAGAGGCAAAGCAGTTATAACAGCTATTACTACTTTAAAAAGACTCTTCTAATTCCGATGAAAACTACAATAAAAACTGAATATCCAATAAAAAAGGGGATCACATAGGTTTCTAATTCTAAAATTAGCATTGTTGCTATTAGCAGTAGTTGAAATCCCAATCCATAGATTGATATTGATGTCATAAACCATTTTGGGAAAGGTTGACCTTCATCTGCACTTTTGTCTAAATGATATATTGTCTTGTCGAAGACAATGTACAAGGCATCGTATATTCTGTACAAAATGGTAACCGTTTGTTGTTTTTCACCTTTCATAGCGGTGGGAACTTTATCTTCAACAATACGGCTCGTTGTATCACCTGCAACCTTATTTCTTTGTATTACATAATAATAATTGTAAACAGTGCCCTGCAGTTGTATTCCAACAAATGCAAGAAGCAAATAAATTATTGATTCTTGGGTTATATACCAAAAACTTAGTAAAAAGAGAAAATTTAAAATTAAATCGGCTATCGAGTCATAATACCTTCCAGTGTACGATGGTGTATTTTTCAATCGTGCTAGTTCTCCGTCCGCAGCATCCAAAACGGACTTCAAGATCAGGAAGAATGAGGCTGTAATGTAATATCCATTTAATATGCATACAATAGCTATCAGTCCTGAAATGATAAAAAGCGTAGTCAAGTGAAGAGGGGTGAAGGCTGTGTTTTTCAACGCTTCTGCAATTACCTTTCCTCCTCGTCTCCCATAGTCAGATAAATCAATAAATTGATATTGTTTTGGTAATTTCGACATGGGGTCTGTGCACTAAATCTGTGAAAGAATTTACCTTAAAGGTATAGTTGAGAAATCTACTAAATCTCCTTTAAATGTTTCAACTTCGCTTTCCAAATATCGAGTTCTTTGCGGTGTTTTTCAATATTTTTATGAACATCTTTCACCAACGGGTTTTCAGAATTACTGTTAGCAAAAAATTGTAAATTATTTTCCAGTTGATGCATTTTACCTGTGATTTCGGTGATTTTCTTACGAACAAAATTACGTTCGTTTTCAATTTTTCGGTGGTCCTTACTTTCAGATAAAGCGCTCATTTTGTTGCTGTATTTTATCATTTCAGCCTCCGTGGGGTCAACCCCCAATTTTTTGAAAATTCCGTCTAACCTTTTATTAAAAGTGTCTTCAATATTCTTTTTATTATAAGGAACTCGACCGATTCCTTTCCACTCATCGATATGTTGCTTTACAACTTCAAGATCAGCTTCCTTATCACCTGAGAACTCCAATGCGTTCATTTTTTCTAAAAAGACATTTTTAGTTTCCAGATTGGCAATTTCTTGTTCACTAGCTTTATTTTTAGAGGCATGAAGCCTGTCAAAATAATGATTGCAAGCATCTTTAAATTCTTTCCAAATTCGGTCACTATGTTTTCTTGGTACATGACCAATTCGTTTCCATTCACTTTGAATTTTCTTCATAATTGGGGTGGTCATCTCCCAATCTTCACTGTCTTTATGAGCTTGTGCGGTTTTAACAAGATCCAGCTTTTTATTTAAGTTACTTTGCTGATCCTTTTTTAGGTCCTTGTAAAAGGCGTTCTTATTGCGATTAAATGTACGTACAGCCTCTTTAAAAGCTGCCCAAGTATCTTCATTAACTTTTAAAGGAACTTTTCCTGCATTAAAAAAAGCTTCCCTCAATGCTTCGATCTCTTTTATTTTCTTTTGCCAAACATTATGACTACTCACTTTTTCGTTAGCCACTTGCATAATGTTTGATATGATTTCCTGTTTTTTAATCAGATTTTGCTCGTAAATAGCATCAATATTTTTTAAGTATTCTTGACGTTTGTCATGAATTACTTTAGTCGCATTGCTAAAACGTTGCCATATATCTTCTCGTAGTTCCTTGGCTACGGGGCCCACTTCTTCTTTCCAGATTTTGTGGAGAGACTGAAGCTTTCTAAACGCTTTGTTGGCATCAGCCTCTTCAGCAAGTGCTTCTGCTTGAGCAATTATTTGTTCTTTTTCTTCAAGATTTCTTTTAAAATCTAGATCCCTTAGATCCCTATTTAAATGAAGAAAATCATAAAAACGTTCAATATGATGATGATAGGTGCGCCATACGTTGTTGTATTCTCCTCTTGGAATTGGCCCAGCGTTTCGCCACTGTTCCTGAAGCGATTTAAAATGTTTATAGGTGGTATTTATATTTTCTTCAACATTGATGAGTCCCTTTAACTCTTCAATAATTGTTAATCGGTTAGCCAGATTTTGTTTTAGATCTTGTTCCAGGTTTTTATAGTAAGCGTTTCGCTTTTCTTTATACTCATTGTATATAGAGTTGAAGTCCGTTTTGACTACTGTAGTGTATCTAAAATCTATAATATTGCCGCCATCGGCAATGAATTCTTCCTTTTTTTGCTCGATTAATTCTCCGTACTTCTGATTAAATTCAGTTTTAATTTGATCAACGTGATCTTTTATCACTTGAATTTTTTCATTCTTAACAAGCTTACCAAACTCCTTAACCAAATTTTCCATGCTCATTGAGTGATAATCGAGCACTGGAATCTCATGTCGTTTGGTTGCAGACTCATCTTCAGAATCTTCCGCTACGGTTTCCTCTAATTCATTAACTGCCTCCTGTGTTTCCGCCTGAACTTCTTCTACTGTAGTATCTTCCGCTTGGGTTTCTTTGGTATCAGTTGTTAATTCTTCAGTTTTAGAAGTCACTTCCTCTTTTTTTTCAACTGCATTCGTGTCATCAGAGGTGGTAGGATCATTTTTCTCGTCTAACATTATAAAAATGTTTAAGGTTCATCATTGCTTTCATCATGAAAGATACTAACTAACTGCTAGATGTCAAAGTTAAAGAAGCTAAAAGGTAGAAGAGGATAGCGCTAGATATTACTTAAACCTTTAGGGTACAGCATCCAGTATTAACTATTCCAGATCATCCATGCTTTCTCTGCCTGAAATTCTAGCATTTTCAGACCATTAGTAATTGCAGCTTTTTGTTCCTCGCCTTTAGCAAGAAATGTCGACTTTTTTGGATTGTAAACAAGATCGTATAGTAAATGCTCTTTTGTCAAATACTCATAAGGAATATCAGGGCATTCCTCAATTTTTGGAAAAGTCCCTAGAGGAGTACAATTGATGATTATTTGATATTGGCGGATGGTTTTTTTATCAAGATCATTATAAGAAATATTTGATTTTACTGGAGATCTTGATACATATTTGTAGATTATTCCAAGTTGATCAAGGGTAAATGCAATTGCTTTTGAAGCACCGCCAGTTCCTAAAATCAAAGCTTTTTTGTGGTGAGGCTCAATAAATGGTTCAATCGATTTTCTAAAGCCATAGCAGTCGGTATTATACCCCTTTAGCTGCCCGTTTTTTAAAAACTTAATCGTATTTACTGCTCCAATTTTTTCTGCTTTCTTACTCAGTTTATCTAAAAAAGGAAGGACTGCTTCTTTGTATGGTATTGTAACATTAAGTCCCTTTAGTTTAGGGTAATCCTTTAACACTTGTGGTAAGGCCTCAATATCTTCTAAATCAAAATTATCATATCGACTTGAAACAAGTTTTAACTGTTTAAACTTATTGGTAAAGTATGCCTGAGAAAACGAGTATGATATGTTTTTGCCTATAAGTCCGTAGCGCATCTTGGGTTAATTTACTTCTAATTTTTTCCTATTCATTTTTCCGTACCAATCAAGTGATAGTACAATCAAAATACCAATGATCATAAATACAACCGCAATCCATGTTTCTGTATTGTTTAAATCAGGTGCAAAGCGTCGATAATTGAGAATAACTGGCTGACCAGATGAATCTATTAACTGTTCTCCGAATGCGTCCCTCTTGTAAACAGTTTCTTTCCAAGGCCAAACGGTACCTAAACTACCTGTAATGAAACCAATGATAACGGCAATCGTTATATGTTTAAAGTTTTTGAGAACATAGTTAAGCAGGTGTGACAAGGTAACCAATCCTGTAAATGATCCGGTCGCAAATACGGTAAGTACAGTTAATAACCGGGTTCTTTCCTGGTTATTAGTAAACGAAAAGTCTCCTCGTATTACTTCTGCTAAGGTATCGTAAAGTGCATTTACAGCGTCCACTAATAATAGAACATAGTTTCCTAATAAAATGAGTAAGAAAGAGCCAGACAAGCCTGGCAATGTCATGCCAGATACTCCGATTATACCGCATACAAATACAAACAGTAAATGATCATTTTGCTGCGCAGGGTCTAAAAAGCTTATTGAAATACCAATACTCATTCCTACTACTAATGAAAGTATTGTTTTGCGATTCCAATGTTCAAAGTCTTTAGCGATATAGTAAATTGAACCAAGTATCATCCCAAAGAAAGCTGACCACACATACAATTCTTTTTGTTGAATAAAATAATCAAGAATTTTTGATACACTAAAGTAACTAATTAGCATACCGAGTATTAGCAGGCTCAAAAAACGGCCATTGACATATCGGAAAAAACTATTGAATCGGCCACCGAATAGTAGGCGAAAGGCTGTTTTATTTATTCGCTGAAGTGAATATATGAATTCTTCATAGAATCCGGCTACAAATGCCACAACACCGCCCGAAACGCCTGGAACTTTGTTAGCAGCGCCCATTACCAGTCCTTTTATTACAAGAAACACTTTGTCTTGCAGCGATCTGGCTGGTTGCATTTGCATATTATTCTGCAGGTTTGTTAGCGATTTTTTCTAGAATAAAAATAGTCAAAAATCCCACTACCATAAGCCCAATCGCCAATAGTATTTTTGGCTCCCCTTCAAATGAACTGGGGCTAATACTTTTTTGCAATAAAGGAACAATCTCACCCTTTGAATTTACACGGGTACTAAGTGTTTCTTTCCAGGGCCAAATCTTGTTTAATGAACCTATCATAAAACCAGTAAGTATTGCTAAGGTTACATCTTTGTGCTTAGTAAACATCCAGGTAAGCGCTTTAGAAAATAGTTTGAGACCTACAACTGCTCCTAAAGCTAAAATGATGAACTTCATAAAAGCGTTACCAAACTTATCCCAATCGCTTTCTAAAAGCCCTTCACGTAATTGATTAACAGTACCTAAGGCAACTTCATAAGCACCAAGCAAAATAAGAATAAATGAACCCGAAATACCCGGTAGTATCATGGCGATGATCGCGATAGCGCCACAGAAAAATAGATAAAAATTATTGTCGGAATTACCTAGTGGTTCAGAAACAGTAATTAAATAGGATACGACAAGGCCAATGATACAGGCGATGATTACAGTAACACCCCACTTTTTTACTTGTTTTGCTATGTATACTGCACTTGCTACGATCAAGCCAAAAAAGAAAGACCACAACAAAATGGGCTTATTGTGCAATAGCCATTCTAGGCCTTTAGCTAATGAAAAAATACTAATAGCGACTCCACTAAAGAGGGCAAACAGAAAATTACCGTTGATGGATTTCCAAGTTGCTTTGAGACCATTTTTTTTCAGCTCTTTAAGCTTGCTGAAATCAAGGTTATTAATTGAAGACAGCAATTCTTCATAAATACCAGAAATGAAAGCTATGGTGCCGCCCGAAACCCCCGGTACCACATCAGCAGCTCCCATTGCAAGTCCTTTTAAACCAATAACGAAATAGTCGCCAATCGATCTTGACATAGAGTTGTTTTTAGGCAGCAAATATAGGTATAAAAAGAGCAGCCTAGAGGGGTGCTTTTTTAAAGGATTGTATGATGCTCTTTAAAGATGATTTGTCAAATATTGAAGGAAAAACTTCCTTTACAATATGTAAATATTCAGCATCAATATTCAAGGCGTTTTTTAAGTAGTATTCAGCTTTTGTGGTGTTCATTAAAAGCATATGTACGCCAGATAATCTGTATTCGATTTCAGCATGCTCTGGGTAAAACTCTATTGCCTGGTACAAGGTTTGTGCGGCAGTTTCATATTCACCGAGATGAACTAAAATATCTGTCCACGAAATCCAGGTTGACAATTCGTAATTACCTAGTTCAACAGTACGTTGATATGCGATATCAGCTTCTTCGTAAAAATGTAACTTTCGATTTAGTTCAGCATTTCGCTTCCAATACATTACATTTTTGTCATCAATTGCAATGGCTTTGTTTATATAATCTAATGCCTTTTGGTAGTCTTTTTTGCGATAATAAAAATCGGTAATTGCCGTCCATCCCTTATCTAAAAGTGGATCTTCATGAACTGTTTTATAATAAAAATCGACAGCTAGAATGTCATTTCCTAGTTTTTCATGACATTGCCCCATTCTTAAATATGCAAAAGAAGTAGGATCGTCTAGATGAAGTGTAATTTCATAATTTTCGATGGCCTCATTTAGCCGTCCCATCTTTTCAAGAACTTTTCCTTTTTCAAAATAGGCCCCTATGAAGGCATCATCAGCAATAACGGCAAAGTCAAAGGCAGTAAGTGCTTCTTGATACATTTTTTTGGTGTAGTACTGTTTACCCAATTGATGCCAGGCTACTTCACTATATGGGTTACTGTCAAGGAAAATATTTAGATATTCAATAGCACCATCGTAATCTTCTAAAAATTCAAAACAGTAGATTACATTGTAAAGCGCGGCATAATCTTGCTGGTCCAGCTCCAAGCATTTCATAAAGGATTCTTTTGATGCCTGGTAGTCTTCGACAAAAAGGTACTCCATTCCAATTAAGGAAAATACGTCAGCTTCATCTTCTGTGTAGGTTAAAGCCATTTTAAGTAAGTCGATGGCCTTATAGTGTTCGTCTTTTTTTGAATAGATGTTCGCTTTTTGTATATAAATCTCTTCATTAGAAGATTCTATCGCGAATAGTTCATCCAGTAACTGCTCAGCGATCTCTAGCTTGTTTTCAAAGACTAACAACTCAACTTTTGCTAATTTGAGATTAAGGGCATCTGGGTGCTGTTCAAGCCCAATTTTTATTGCCTTTTTGGCGAGCCCAATTTTTCCAGTATCTAGGTAATAATGAATAATGTCTTCAAACTCCAAGGAATCAAAGAAGAAAACAGTATTTGTTTTTAGCATGGACTCGAACTTCGATAGGGAAACATTGTGATCTTCGTTCGGACTAAATTGCATACAGGCTGAGTTAGGCTTTTCTACAATTATAAATGTAGTATTCAATGTGCCTGAATCAGATTGCTGTATTCGTAGTTTTTAACAAATTAATTAACATGGTCACAACAAATGTCGAAAATTCTAGCCGTTAATAAAGTGTGGGTTGCCTGATATTATAGGTGGTTCAAGGCATTTAAAATAATGCTACAGCCCTCAATTAATTCTTCATTGCTAATGGTTAAAGGCGGCGAAATTCGTACTGCTTTGGGCTCAAAAAGCAACCAAAAAAGGATAAGACCATTATCTTGACATTTAAAAATAAGTTGATTTACTAGCTCAGGGCTATCTAATATTAGCGCAAGCATAAGACCTTTACCTCTTATTTCTTTGATTAGAGGATGCTGTAGTTTTTCTCTTATTAAAGCTTCTTTTTCTAATACCTGTGACATCAAGGTTGATGATGTTATTTCTTGTAAAGTAGCATGTGCGGCAGCTGCAATGACAGGATGTCCACCAAAAGTGGTAATATGTCCTAGTTTTGGATTATCAGATAAACTATCCATCATTTCCCGTGATGCAATGAAGGCCCCAACTGGCATTCCACCTGCTAATCCCTTCCCAATTACCAATATGTCGGGAACAACATCATAATGTTCAAAACCAAATAGTTTTCCGGTGCGTCCCATTCCTGGTTGAATTTCATCTAAAACGAGTAAAGCACCCATTTTTTGGCATCTCTCTTTTACTTTTTGTAAGTATCCTGATTTAGGCTCAATAAAACCGGCACCACCTTGAATAGTCTCTAAAAATACTGCTGCCGTCTTTGCTGTAATCTTGTCGATATCGTGCCAGCAATTAAAACGAATATGACCAATATCTCCGACCATTGGCTTAAATGGTCTGGTTCGTTCTTCATGGGTCATTAAGCTCAATGCTCCATATGAATTACCGTGGTACGCATTTTTGGCAGCTAGTATTTCGGTTCGACCTGTGAATCTACGTGCAAGTTTCATAGCACCATCAATAGCTTCGGTACCGCTATTTACTAAATAGGTTTTGTTTAGCGTAGAAGGGAGCTGTTTAGCAAGTAATTTAGTAAGTTCTACTGCAGGTTTTTGAATGTATTCACCGTAAACCATTACATGTGTATAATGGTCAAGTTGTGTTTTAATTGCGTTAAGGACTTTTGGGTGCGAATGACCTAAAGAACAAGCCGAAACACCTGCTACAAAATCTAAATATTTTTTTTGATTGTTATCATAAATGTAAGAGCCTTTTGCGTGACTTATCTCCATCGCTAAAGGATGTGGGGTGGTTTGCGCCTGGTATTTTAGAAAGTCTTCTTTCAAATTATATTGAATCTAAGCTATATGCAGTTGTTTTCTTATTCACAAGTCGATAAATAATAATAAGCATAGAAATTGAAAGAATTACAAAAATAATTCCCATCGCCATGCCTAAAATTGATCGCCCAATAAAATTTGCAATAGCTGTAACTATAAATACTAAGGTAACTAAACTGTAAACAACAAGTTTTCTGCCGATGTTGAGTCTTTCCTCAGTTGTCAGTTTTTGATTAACTGAGTTTAGCATGTTTTGTGATAATTCAATATCACGATCTTTAAAGTGTAGAATAACGTCTTGAAGATTCTCGCCGTATTTTAAACGGTTTTTGACTTCTGCTACTAAATCGAAATTATACTTTTTTTGAAAATCTTTTAGAGATAGTCTTCTTTTTTTAAAGGTAGTTTCCGCTATTGCTATTACTTCTTTTTTATAAAGTCCGCGTTCAAGCGTAATTATTTTGAACAATGCCTCATCCGATAACTTTTCAATAGTTGCTATATGCGAAATATCCGCCATGATGAGGAATTATTTTTTTATTTGATTTTTTTCTCATCAACCTCCTCGCCAGGTAGTTCTAGATCGATATCTACACGTTCTTCAAGACCCTTTATTTTAACAAGCTTGATATTGTTATCATCTTCATCGAAAATATCATCTTTTTTCTTGATCCATTCATCTTCACGCCATACAAAACCCTTTAGCTTACGAGCATTTGGTGGCAGATCTTTTTCAGGATAGACATCGCCTTCAACATTGGTAAAAAAGGTGATATCACGAATTTGATTTTCTTCTAGTAACAAATTAATCTTGGTGCTACATATGGTTTTATCGATGCCTGCCAACTCACCACTTTCCTCTCTCATATAATATACGATCTCGGTATTTTTAACGATATCGACATCTCTTAAAGCATTATCAATAAACTTACCGTACAAATTAACCCCTTGTACCTGATTAAATGCATCGACTCCTAAACTATCCTTTTGAACAATAAACGCATTATTGATGATCTTTAGCGAATCTAATTTTTCGGTTTCTAAATTTGACAAAATATATATAGAATCACCCGTCATCTGGCTTTCACCTGACCATAAAACAGGGTTTCTAATTAATTTAGTGATTCCTGTTTTGTTGCTTACATGAATGGAATCACTTTTACCACTCATGTCAGATTTGAAGAATTTAGCATTGTAAAAACCACGAATAATACGATTATCCGGTTTACCCGTAACCATTAAAGTGTCCGCATGAATGTAAACGCTATCATTCTCAACTTTGTTAATAGCAACAGCTCTTTTTGTAATAAATACCGAATCTTTTTCTTTAAAAACTTCAGCATAATGACCTCGTACGACACCCTCGTTAATGGTGTCTGTTACCTTAATATTGTTGGTTGCTGAAGCAAATTTCCTGATATTGTCAAAATATAAACTATCACCTTCGATGATGCGGTTGTTGTAATTTATTTTTGATCTTTTTACAAAGTATCCATTGTCATTAGTGGTATCAAAAAAACCACGTTCGCAATAAATTTTATATTCTTCCCCGGTTATGGTCGAAGGCCCGTAAAGGTACGCATTACCAGCATCAGTATAGTAGTCTAATTGTGATGAGTTAAGTACGTAGTCGGGGTGGGTAATAACTACATCGCTAACAAATTGATATTTTTTTTGTGCTAAAAAGTAACGTCCTTTATTACTGGTAAGTACGTTGGCAGAGTCTTTTACGGTTCCGAAGCTATTATAATAGGCAACTTCGCGATCTCGATCGAAGTATAGCGTGTCAGTTTCTAAGGTTTGCTCAGGTGTTGTTAGTTTTACTTCGCCTTGTGACTTAGCAAGTTTATTATTACCATTATATTCAACATAGTCGCTAGTTTGTGAGATGGTATCGCCTTGTTTGAAAATAACGTCACCCCATGCTCTTAAGTTATTAGTAGCGCTGTATAAAACGGCTCGATCACAAATAAGTTCTGCACCTTCATGAACAAACTTCACACGTTTAGTGGCGTCTTTAGAAAATATCTTTGCGCCTGGAAACTTTTCCTCATTAACATCGGCTGCTCCTGCATATTGTAGAATTATCTTGGTTTTTTCTTGCTCTTGTGCTTTGGCTAAAGCGAACGCGAAAAAACAGGCTACTATAAATATAAAAAGACTTTTATTCATTTGCTATACTGCAACTTATACCAATAATACGATTCCAAAGTTAATCAAAACCACTTATCGGCTATTTTGATTAGCAAATATTTAGCATTGAGATCAACCCTAGTTTACCTATTTATTGTTTGCGTTCTATCCGGTCCTACGGATACTATTTTGATAGGGACCCCTAGCTCTTTTTCCAAAAAGATGATGTAGTCATTTAACGCTTTAGGCAATTGATCTGCAGCGGTCATTTTAGTAAGGTCTTCAGACCAACCTTTCATTTCTGTATAGATTGGTTTGACGTTTTCTTCTTCAATATTATAAGGAAGGTGCTCGATTTTTTGACCTTTATATTCGTAGGCCGTACAAACCTTTAGCGTTTTAAAACCAGAGAGTACATCACCCTTCATCATCATTAGTTGGGTAACACCGTTTACCTGTACCGCATATTTTAGTGCAACTAGATCTAACCAGCCGCAACGTCTAGGTCTACCAGTTGTGGCGCCAAATTCATTACCAACTTTGGCCATGGTTTTTCCATCTTCATCAAACAATTCGGTAGGGAAGGGGCCACTACCTACTCGCGTGGTGTATGCTTTAAAAATGCCAAAAACTTCTTTAATATGGTTCGGTGCAACACCAAGACCAGTACATGCACCTGCAGCCGTTGTATTTGAAGAAGTTACAAACGGATACGTGCCGAAATCAATATCTAACAATGAGCCTTGTGCGCCCTCAGCTAATATGGTTTTGCCAGATTTTTCAGCTTGATGAATGTATTCTTCACTGTCAATAAATTGTAGACTTTTTAGCACTTGGATAGCGGCAAAAAATTCTTCTTCTAACTCTTTTAAGTCATATTGAATATCGACATTGTAGAAGTCGATCATCGCCTCATGCTTATTGGCTAAATTGCGATACTTGGTTTTCCAATCGCTTAGTTCCAGATCACCAACTCGAATACCGTTACGTCCGGTTTTATCCATATAAGTAGGGCCAATACCCTTTAGGGTCGATCCTATTTTCGCTTTGCCCTTTGAAGCTTCAGATGCTGCGTCTAACAAGCGATGAGTCGGTAGAATAAGATGTGCTTTTCTTGATATCAACAACTTCTTTTGAATGTCTATATCAAACTTTTGAAGGTTGTCTAGTTCTTTTTTAAAAATAACGGGATCAATTACCACCCCATTACCCACTAAATTAATGGCATTTTCATGAAAAATACCAGAGGGAATCGTATGTAATACATGTTTAATCCCGTCGAATTCTAAAGTGTGTCCTGCATTTGGACCACCCTGAAAGCGCGCTATTATATTATAATTTGCCGTAAGAACATCAACAATTTTGCCTTTTCCTTCATCTCCCCACTGTAATCCTAGTAGTAAGTCTACCGCCATTATGTAGTTTGTTTTTTAGTCGATTTTTTAGTGCCGTAAAAGTATAAAGAATGATTGTGAATATCGATATCAAAAATCTCTTCTATTGTTTTTTTTATCGATTGAATTCGCGGGTCACAAAATTCCATTACGTCACCACTGTCGGTAAGGATAATATGATCATGTTGCTTGTCGAAATACGATTTTTCGTAATGAGCTTGATTATGCCCAAATTGATGTTTTCGTACTAAGTTACATTCCAACAATAATTCAATGGTATTGTATAAAGTAGCACGACTAACTCGATAGTTTTTGTTTTTCATTTTAATATAGAGCGATTCAATATCAAAATGTTCTTCACTATCATAAATCTCTTGAAGAATAGCAAATCGCTCGGGTGTTTTACGATGCCCTTTTTCTTCTAAAAATTTAGTAAAAACGTTTTTTACAATCTCTTGATTTTTGTTTTCAGCCATAACGGGATGATCCTATAAAGAACAAAGGTACATTTAAATTAGAAATCTAGCTGGAATATGTTTTGTCAATGCTACGTTAAAAGACCTAATAGTGGCGAAATTTATTGTCGAGTTACCTTTTCGATGCCCTGAATTTTCTTAAGATTTTGCATCAGTTTTTTAAGTTCATTGTTTGACTTAACAACAACAGTCATTTTGCCATTAAAAACACCATCGTCAGAGGTGAAGCTTATTTTTTTCATGTTAACGTGCATGTGATTTGAAATCACTTTTGTTACCTGATTGACCAATCCAAGGTCGTCGATGCCCGATACATTTAACACCGCCATATATTCTTGCTGAGAAGAATCGATCCATTTTGCTTGTATAATTCTGTACGCATATTTGGACTGCATGCCCAATGCATTAGGGCAGTTTTTTTTATGCACTTTTATACCATCATTGACTGATACGAAACCAAACACATCGTCACCAGGAATAGGATTACAGCAGTTGCTTAATTTATAGCTTAATTTTTCTTCTTCTTTACCAAAAACAAGCATGTCATACTTTGCAGTAATCTCATCCTTGTCAATATCTTGATTGCTGGTGCCTCGTCTAATTCTGCTTTTAAAGAAGTTTACAAAAGCATTATTCCGGCTAGCAGCAAATTCTTTAATCTTTGCATTATCTAAAGTGCCAATACCTGCCCTGTAGAAAAGATCCAGACTGGTTTTTAACTTGAAGAAAGTGACCATCTCATTAACCGACTTTTCATTTAATGTGATTTTAAGTTGTTTTAACTTTCTTCGTAAAAGTTCTTTTCCTTCTGCAGCAATCTCCTTTTTCTCCGCGTTTAAGACACTTTTAATTTTAGACCTTGCTCTTGCAGTAGTTGCATAGTCTAGCCAGTTTGAATTCGGTTTTTGGTTTTTTGAGGTAATAATTTCTACCTGATCACCACTTTGTAAAGGATGACTTAGCGGAACTAATTTCCCATTCACTTTCGCTCCTCTTGTCTGCATACCTACTTCGGTATGTATACTAAATGCAAAGTCGAGCGGAGTGGCCCCTTTTGGCAACGATTTTAATTCACCTTTCGGTGTAAATACAAAAATTTCCTTTGCGTATAAATTCAGCTTAAATTCTTCAACAAAGTCTACGGCATTTGCTTCAGGATCTTCTAATGCTTCCTGTAGTCTGTTTAGCCATTCGTCTAGGCCTTGTTCGTTTTGTTCTCCTTGTTTATATTTAAAATGCGCGGCGTAGCCTTTTTCTGCAATTTCATGCATACGTTCTGATCGTATTTGCACTTCGACCCATCGACCTTTTGGTCCCATTACGGTTATATGCAATGCTTCATACCCCGTTGATTTTGGTGATGAAATCCAATCTCGCAGTCTAACAGGGTTAGGTCTAAAATGATCAGTTACAATTGAGTAAATCTTCCAGGCCAGGAATTTTTCATTGGCTTTATCAGACTTATAAATGATTCTAATTGCAAACTTGTCGTACACTTCATCAAAAGTGACATTCTGCTTAATCATTTTTTGTCGAATACTAAACACAGATTTTGGCCTGCCTTTAATTTGATAGTTAAGCCCCTCACGTTCTAATGAATCATGAATAACTTCGGTGAACGATTCTATATATTCTTGTTGTGCTTCTTTACTATCCTCCATTTTTCCGAGGATATCATTGTACACTTCTGGTTCTGTATATTTTAGTCCAAGATCTTCTAGTTCGGTTTTGATGTTGTAAAGACCTATTCTATGAGCTAGTGGTGCATAAATATAAAGAGTTTCTGAGGCTATCTTTACCTGCTTATGCTCAGGCATTGATGCCATAGTTTGCATGTTGTGAAGACGATCGGCTATTTTAATTATGATCACCCGAACATCATCGTGCAAAGTGAGCAACATTTTTCTGAAATTCTCAGCTTGAAGTGATACATCTTTATCTTTTTTAAGGTGCGATATTTTGGTGAGCCCATCGACAATACGGGCTACCGTTTCACCAAACATATGCTCAATATCTGCTAAGGTGTACGGAGTATCTTCAACAACATCATGTAAGAGTGCTGCAGCGATTGAAGTTGCATCTAATCCGATTTCCGATGCTACAATCTTTGCCACAGCAATGGGATGAAAAATATAGGCTTCTCCCGATTTACGGCGTTGCGAGCTATGTGCATCAACAGCTATATCAAAAGCATTTCGAATAAGTTTTTTATCAGCACTACTTAGCGTCTGATAACTAATTCGGAGAAGCTCTTTATACTGTTTGGCAATTTCTTTGTTTTCTTTTTCAACATCAACTTCTACCATAAATTAAAGATAACTAATTTCTAATAAAGGATTAAAGTCCAAAGTTGAAAGTCCTAAGTCAAACCCTTTACCCAAATAACATAACGGTTGCCCTTAATTATTGTTCATTTTTCAAATTGCGTACCCTCTGTAACAATGTAGGGTGCGAGTAATTCATAAACACATAACTTGGATGAGGTGTAAGATTACTCAAGCTGTTTTTAGATAATTTTTTGAGTGAAGTAATTAAAGGTTCGGGCTGATAGGTTTCTTTTGCGTAGTCATCTGCTTGATATTCGAACATACGCGAAATATAGTTCATCACAATACCTGTAATTTCGGAAATAGGACTGTACAAAATACCAAAAGCAACAAGGCCAATATGAAAACTGGGAATGCGTACTCCTAATGCTTCTGATAAAAGTGGACTACTGATAAAAAGGGATAAAATGTAAAATGTAAGGCCCGTTAATAAGGTAGAGATAATCATATTATATATAATATGTTTTCGCTTATAATGCCCCACTTCATGCGCCAGTACGGCCACAATTTCGTCTGTCTCTAAATCGTTTATTAGAGTGTCGTATAGTGTAATTCGTTTTTCCCGTCCAAACCCTGAAAAATAAGCATTTGCCTTGGTTGATCGTTTACTACCATCGATGACAAAAATATTTTTCAGTTTAAAGCCCACTTTTCTTGCATATTCTGAGATAGCTGCTTTTAACTCGCCATCTTCTAGTGGGGTTTGTTTATTAAAAATAGGGACCACCAATCGGGCGTAAAACATATTCATAAATAAACTGAATACGGTAACAAAGAGCCATGTGTATATCCAGAAATAGTCTGTGGTCAATTGGTAAAACCAGATAATTAAAGCAAGAATACCACCGCCAACGATAAGCATTAATAACCATCCTTTCAACTTGTCAAAAAGAAATGTTGCTTTTGTTGTTTTGTTAAAACCAAATCGTTCTTCAATCACGAAGGTGTGGTAATAACTAAACGGGGTGCTTATTAGATCACTTGCAAATACCAACATTCCGAAAAAAATAAGGGCTATAATAATCTCATTATTTGAAAAACCCCTGGCAATACCATCGACTATAGCAAAGCCGTCAAAAAAGAAAAATAGTAAAAGACCGATAAAAGAAATTGACGAAACAACTAATGAAAAACGATAGTTTGTTTTTTTGTAACGTTGTGATTTTTCGTATTCCGTCTGGTCATAAACATCATTGATTTCTCTTGGTAATGCGTCTTGAAAATGCTTAGCATTAATCGCATTGATGATTTTATCAATTAAGAAATTGATAATCAAAATACCAATAATTAAATAAAAAAGGTAAGTAGCTGTCATATCATAAGGGGTAGGTTGTGCAAAGTTGTTTGGGGGCGATCACTAACTTATTGAAAATTACGTTGTCGCTTTGCTTCAAAGATAACAATCGCAGCCGAAACTGATACATTCATGCTATCAATTTCCCCTTGCATCGGTATAATGATGTTTTTTTCGGTATGTTGCAAGAATTCTTCACTTAAACCTGTCGCCTCTGTTCCCACAACAATAACCGCCGATTGTGTGAAATCAATAGTATAATATGGCACAGAAGCTGTTAGCGCTGCACCGAACATAGGAAGTTGTTTTCGGTTTATAAAACTAATAACGTCAGGAGTACTGGCCATTGCGATTTGATTGGTGAACACGCACCCTACGCTAGACCGAATAATATTTGGATTGTACAAATCTGTTTTTGGGTTTGCAATGATTACTGCATCAATATTAGCGGCATCCGCAGTGCGTAATAAAGCGCCAATATTACCAGGTTTTTCTGGTGCTTCGGCAATTAAAATGAGGGCTTTTTCTGTAGGAATTTTAAGCGTATCCAAACTGTGCTCTTTCGATTTAGCGATTGCCAAAATCCCTTCGGTTCCCTCTCGATATGCAATTTTCTGATATACTTCTTTTGAAATCTCGATCAGTTGTATATCATTTTTGTCAATAGCCTCAAACTCATCTTCATAGCTTAATTCTGGACAATATAGTATGGTTTGAAGTTGATAGCTACCTTTTTGCGCGAGCATAATCTCGCGACTTCCTTCAATAAGAAAGGTTCCTGTTTTCTTTCTTAAACGCGATTTTTCCTTTAAAGCAACCACCTCTTTGACGGTGGAGTTTTGTACACTTTCTATGCGCTTGATCATAATGCCAAATAATATCACAAAATAACGGTATTTTGCTGTAATGTATCATTCTGTATATCGACTTATTGACGATTAATAATTACTTAATTAACAAACCAAATAACTTTTACCATATGAAAAACTTATTGTTAATAGTTGCTTTACTATTGATTTTTACTGCTTGTAAACAAGAAAAAAAAGAATCTTCAACGGTTGAAACTTCTGTTGAGCAAGAAGCAAAACCCTCAAAAGTATACCCAGCAGATATAGCTGGTATTTTTAATGCCCACGGTGGTGTTGAAGCATGGAACACCATGAATTCAATAACCTTTGAAATTGTGAAGGAAGACGGAAATGAAAAGCAAACTATCGATCTTAACAGTAGAAATGATTTAGTCGAAACGCCGACCCACACTATTGGATTTAACGGAGAAAAATCGTGGCTAATTGAAAAAGAGGTGGGGAGTTATAAAGGGAACCCTCGTTTTTACCATAATTTGATGTTTTACTTTTATGCAATGCCATTTGTGTTGGCTGATGATGGGATCAATTATGAAAAGACGGATCCTATTACCTATGAAGATAAGACCTATCCCGGAATAAAAATATCATACAATGCAAATGTAGGTGATTCGCCAAACGACAATTACTATTTGTATTATGATCAGGAGACAAAGCAAATGCGATGGTTAGGTTACACGGTTACTTTTGGTAAGGATGAAGCAAGCACAAGGGTTAGCTACATACGTTATGATGATTGGGGTAATCATGGGGGGTTGGTATTACCAAATTCTATAACATGGCATAAGGTTGAAGATGGCGCTATAAAAGAAGCAGCTGCCACTAGAACTTTTACCAATATCAACATTTCTAAAGATGTAGTTGATGCTACCATATTCAATATTCCAGAAGGAGCAACGGTACCAGAGCAGTAAAACAATACAAAAAACCCTGGCGTTAACAGCCAGGGCTTTTATCAATCAACCATAACAAGCCTATTTAGGCATCACTACACTTTCGATAATGTGGATTACTCCGTTACTACCGGCAACATCGGTTTTTGCGATCTTGCTGTAATTGCCGTTAGCATCTTTTAAGTAGATACCACCATCTTTAGACATTGCAGTTAATTTTCCACCGCTTAAAGTGGTTAATTCTACCTTGCCTTTTCCTTTCTTCAAAGCTGCGGCTACGTCGCTAGCCATTAGCTTTCCTGACACCACGTGATATGTTAATATACCGGCTAAAGTTGATTTGTTTTTTGGTTCTAATAGCGAATTCAAGGTGTTGCTATCAATTTTTCCGAATGCATCGTTGGTTGGTGCAAATACGGTAAACGGTCCGTCACCCTTTAAAGCACCAACGAGGTCGGCTGCCTTTAAAGCCGTAACTAGTGTTGAGAAGTCGTCTACTGATACCGCAATATCAACAATGTCTTTTTTAGCTTGAGCTTGTGTTTGATTAAAAACAGCTGTGAATGCTATTAATGCGAATGTTACAATAATTTTTTTCATGATTTTGTTTTTCTAATGTTTAATAAATGATTGTTAAGCGCTTTCATTTTTATAAACACCAAAAAGAGATCTTTAGATGAGTTAAGATTTATTTTGTGAAACTTTTAACTAAATTCATTAAACAAAAAAATGAGTCAATGCATTCTATCCCGAATGTGTTGTTTGAATAATAATTCATTAATTTTGAGATATTCCATCTTACATGAAAGAAGATCTTAGTTTAATTAAGCAGTTACAGCAAAAAGACACCAAGGCATTGTCATTATTATATGACCACTATGCGCCAGCACTAAATGGTTTGATTATTAGGGTGTGTAAAGATGAAGTACTTGCGGAGGAGTTGCTACAAGAAACTTTTATGAAGATTTGGGAGAAAGCTACCTTGTACGATCCCAAAAAAGGTCGATTTTACACCTGGGCCTATCGCATAGCAAAAAATACTGCTTTAAACGGAATAAGAAATTCAAAAAAGCTCATCCAAACTGAAGATTTAGGTGTATATACAGAAAAAGCTGCTACTGAACCGGCTAGTGATTATACAGCACTTAAAGGTTCAATACATCAACTAGACCAACACCATCAGGAAGCCATTGAATTGGTTTACTTTAAAGGTTTAACGCATCGCGAAGCTCATCAGGAGATGGGAGTTCCGCTGGGTACGTTTAAATCATATGTAAGTCAGGCTTTAAAAAAATTGAGGGCAACCTACCAGAAACAACTAATGTTGTTAATTTGTTTAATTGAAATGGTTGGATCATGAAGAAGAAAATAAATTTGGAAGAAGAAGGGATTTTAGAGCAATATGTACTAGGTGGACTTTCTAAGGATGAAATGAGCCAGATACAGCGCTTGTTGTCTGAAAATGAAGAGCTGCAAACAAAGGTTGAGCAACTAGAAAAAGATCTTGAACGGTTAGCTGTTGAAAATGCGATCGAACCATCTTCAATAGTAAAAACAAAACTTCTAAGGTCAATAGAAGCTAAAAAATCTAAAGAAAGATACAATCTTACGTTACAGAAAAAATCCTATTATCTTCCATTAGCAGCTAGTATTGCTTGTATAGCTATTGCATTGGCTGGATATTTATTCACGCAATGGCAATC
Organism: Spongiivirga sp. MCCC 1A20706; assembly: GCF_046524175.1. Lineage (NCBI taxonomy): Bacteria > Pseudomonadati > Bacteroidota > Flavobacteriia > Flavobacteriales > Flavobacteriaceae > Spongiivirga > Spongiivirga sp. MCCC 1A20706. Next base: position 136,233 of record NZ_JBEFZF010000003.1, on the reverse strand, counting down.
TGCTAAAAAACAACTTCTAGAAGTTGAGAATGAAACTGTTGTGTTAACTGATCGATTGAATGAAGTACAGAATCTGCTTGAGCAAACGGAACAGCGTTACAACGTGGTCAATAACTCGAAAGTAATACCCTTACGCTTAGTTGGAAACCAAAAAATGCCGCAGGCTGTCGCATTGGTTTATCTTAATCATGAAGCGATGGAAGTAGTTATTAACTCCCAAGGAATGCCTAAACTACCAAAAGATAAAGATTATCAACTTTGGGCCGATGTCAATGGCGAAATGATCAATATGGGCGTTGTACCGGCTGAGCAACAGTTGGTTAAAATGAAATATATATCAGATGCTTCATCCATTAACATTACGATAGAGCCGGCTGGTGGTAACGATCATGCTACAGTAGAGCAGTTAGTTTCAAATATCATTTTATAAAGATTTTTATCAATTAATTATCTAGTATCAGGTAAAAGAATTCTTTTAGCTACATTTAGCAGCATAAACATAAATAAGCTGTTAAATGAACGAACTTAAGTTTCCGATTAATTTCGATTTTAAAATTTCAACACTGTCCAATGATTTTACTGCGACTGATGCCAATGGTAATACCATTGCTTATGTAAGGCAAAAGATGTTTAAACTTAAAGAAGCGATTACCATTTATAATAACGATACGCGATCGCATGAGTTATATAAGATCAATGCCGATAAATGGTTGGATTTTTCTACTGCCTATAAATTTACCGATACAACTGGTACTAATTTAGGGAAGGTGGCTAGAAAGGGCTGGAAATCTCTTTGGAAAGCCAATTATGAGGTAATTGATCAGAATGAAAAAATGCAATATCGAATTCAAGAAGAAAATGCTTGGGTTAAAGTACTTGACGGTTTTTTAGGTGAAATACCGATTATTAATTTCTTCACAGGCTACTTAGCTAATCCTGCTTACATTGTAACTGATACCAAGGACCAAAAAGTAATGAGATTGAAAAAGCAGCCTTCATTTTTTGGTCGTAAGTTTCAAGTAACTGCTTTAAAACAAACTGATGCTGATGATGATCATCGCTTAATGCTAAGTCTAATGATGTTAGTGTTACTTGAGAGAAGACGAGGATAATAATACTTGTATAAAAACACCTTAGACCAAGAAAGACTTAAGGTGTTTTTTGTTTCAAATACTGTTTGGCATTAATACGCCTTCAATTAAATGAATAGCACCATTCCACGCTTGAATGTCAAGAGTGCTTAAGCTAAACGTATTGGTCTTTTCGTCAGTTATATGAATAGTATCTCCCATTCTACTTACGGTAAGTTCTCCTGTTTCAATGGTTGTTATTGTCATACCATCCATTAATCTTGCAGAAATCAAAATTTTGTCACTACCACTAGCTATAATTGCATGGTAGTTTAATAAGCTAACCAGTTGTGTGCTTGTGAAAACAGTAAGATCGGTATTATTAATAGCATTATTGGTAGGGGCGAAAATGGTGAAATCGGTATCAAGGTCGCCTAAAACTGTTCTCACGTCTTCGGTAATAATACTTTTAAAAGATGACATATTAGGATCGGCATCAATAAAATCGGCTACAGTTGGAAGCTTTAATACCTCGCTGGTTTTATGAATAATCCCATTAGTAACATTAATATTAGCTTCTGCTATGGTAACGGTTCCATTAAGTAAAATTGAATTTCCGGTCTGGACATATAAGTCAATATCTTGATTATTACTAAGTTCTTTAGCCAACGTACTAATGTAACCATTAGTAAAATTATCGCTTGCTGTGGCCCCACTTTTTAAATGATAATTGACCATTGCAGACAATAGCGTTGCCGGGATATTGTCTAAACCAATATTAGCTCCTAAAGTTTCAAAATACCTATCGAAAGCATCGTTATCTGGCAAAAACAAGGTGAAATTACCCGAGCTGTTGTTCAAGGCATTTGAAAAACCTATACGGTCTATTGCACTGCGAAAAGTCGAGTAATTTGCATCCGCATCAAGATATTCTATAATGTTCTGAGTGGCATTATTATCATTTCCTCCAGATCCATCGTTGTTTCCATCGCCCGAGCTGGAATTGTCATTTTCACCGTCATTAGATTCGCCGCCATCGCTGGAATCTCCATTAGCATCACTGTCGTTATCACTCTGTTCATCATCGTTATCTCCGTTTTGAATGTTTTCTAAAGCTTCCTGTAATTCAGGGTTTAAGGTTTGCACTTCACATCCTAGAGATACTAAAGAAATAAATGCAACTACTGCGGTTAATTTATAAAATTTGGGCATGGTTATTAGTTTGCCATGTAACGATGGAATGTTAAATTATTGTTTCCATTCAAGGAAACTACCCATTTATTCGATTAAGGACAAAAAGAAAGCTGATTTACTTATTTGCAAATCAGCTTTTTATAAGGTGAACTAAAACTTGTGTTGAGTCTTACATACCTTGCATAGCTGCAAAGTCTACCGCTTCTTGTGGTAATAAAACTTTGCTAACTACATGTACTACACCATTGGTAGCTTCAACATCAGTAGCGACTAAGCTTGCATCTGTCATTGAAGCATCGCCAATTACAAAAGTACCACCACTTTCTATAACTTCAATACTGTTATCAGTAAGAGCGGTCGCTACGGTACCCGCTGCTAAGTCTCCTGATTTTACTTGAGCAGGAACAACATGATACAGTAAAATGTTTCTTAATAAATCAATTTCAGCCATCTCATCAAAATCATCAAGACTGTTATAGTTTGGTCCTAATGCATCCAGCAAAGCCACGAAAGCATCATTCTGTGGTGCAAAAACAGTAAATGGACCTTCACTTTGCAAAGTGGTAACTAGGTCAGCTTTTATTACAGCATCTACTAAAACACTAAAGTTGGTGTCAGCTTGCGCAATTCCTACAATATCTTTTAAAGTAGCAACAAAGTCTAAAGCAGCTTGTGGCAATAATACCTTGTCGATTACATGTACTACTCCGTTGGTTGCTAAAACATCTGTTGCTGCGATATTAGCATTGGTGTCGGATGCATCACCAATCACAAAAGTATCACCACTTGCAATGATTTCAATACTATTGTCAGTAAGAGCAGTTGAAACATCACCTGCGGCCAAATCATTCGCTAGAACCTGACTTGGTACAACATGATATAATAAAATACTTCTTAATAATGCTATTTCTCCATCAGTATCAAAGTCATCAATACTGTTGTAGTTGCTTCCTAAAACATCTAACAATGCTTGAAAAGCTGTATCTGTTGGTGCAAAAACTGTAAACGGACCGTCACCACTAAGGGTATCTACAAGATCGGCTTTTATGACAGCTGCTTCTAATTGAGTAAGGTTATCATTAGCGATAGCCAGTTCTACAATATTTGAAGTTGGGACTGCTGGCCCTCCATCATCATCATCGTTACATGAAAATGCAACGAAAGAGGTGATTGCTAAAAATAAAACATGGGTTTTTTTGAAGATTGATTTCATAATACTTGATTTAATTTTTTGTTTAAGATATTTTACAATTAGTTAAACAATTTATAGGTGCCAATTATTGCTAAAGGTTGCTTTCGTTTATCGGATTTAGTAAAACTTTAACAATCAGTGAAAACTGATTTTTAGGAAGTAAAGACTTTAACGGAAGGTTTGGCAGTATTTTTGAAATACTACTCACATGTTATGTACGTTATGTTGACAAGTATTAGATGTTAAATAAATAGCTTTTAGATTAATTATGATCAAATCATTAATAATAGGAATATTCTTTTTTTGCCAATTACTTGTAGGTCAAGATATTAATCAATTTGATGCGAATAACAACCGTCATGGTACTTGGAAAAAATACTTTGATGGCACCAAGCAATTGCGTTATGAAGGTCAGTTTGACCACGGAAAAGAGGTAGGCTTGTTCAAGTTTTACACCAAAAAAAGTAAGGCGCAACCAGTTGCTACTCGTTTTTTTAAAAAAGAAAGCAATGTTGTTGAGGTAAAGTTCTATTCCTTATCTGGAAAACTTATTAGCAAGGGTAATTTGGTAGGAAAAGAACGTGATGGGGTTTGGGAGTTTTATCAAAAAGATGGAAAAACATTGTTATCTAAGGAAGTCTATTCAAAAGGAGTTCTAAATGGAGACTTTGAAGTGTATTATGATAATGGCCAACTATCTGAGTCTTTTACATATGATAATGGGCTTAAAGATGGCCCGTCTAAAAAGTATGCGCCTAACAAAGCAATTATTCATGAAGTGGTTTATGTGAAAGGAAAGCTTCGTGGTCCTGCAACCTATTACGGGGCTGATGGAAGTGTAAGTATTAAAGGTGAATATGCAGCTGATAGAAAGGCAGGTCTTTGGAAGTATTATGAAGGTAACAAGCTTGTAAAGGAAGTTGATTATAAAAATTGGAATAAGCCGGTGACCATTCAATATTAAATTAGGTTGTTGTAATTTTGCAAATCAAATTGCGACAGCTTTTTGACAAGTTAAAAATTGCAAATGAAACGTGTAATCGTAGGCCTTTCTGGTGGAGTTGATAGTAGTGTTACCGCATATCTTTTAAAAGAACAAGGATATGATGTGATCGGCCTATTTATGAAAAATTGGCATGATGACACAGTCACTCTTTCAAACGAATGTCCGTGGTTGGAAGATAGTAACGATGCGCTGATCGTTGCTGAAAAATTGGGCATTCCTTTTCAAACAGTAGATCTAAGCAAAGAATATAAAGAGCGCATTGTTGACTATATGTTTAACGAATATGAGCGTGGTCGTACGCCAAACCCTGATGTTCTTTGCAATCGTGAAATCAAATTTGATGTTTTTCTTAATATTGCACTTAGTTTGGGAGCGGATTATGTTGCAACCGGTCATTATTGTCAAAAAGATACTATTGAAGTCGATGGCCAGAATGTGCATAGATTGTTAGCAGGTAAAGATGATAATAAAGACCAATCGTATTTTTTATGCCAACTCTCGCAAGCTCAATTATCAAAAACGTTATTTCCAATAGGTCATTTAACGAAGCCTGAAGTTCGTGAGATTGCTAAAGAGCAAGACCTAATCACGGCAGGTAAAAAGGATTCACAAGGATTATGTTTTATTGGCAAAGTGAAACTTCCAGACTTTTTACAACAGCAATTGCAACCAAAGGAAGGAGTAATTGTTGAGATACCAGAGACTATAGATAGTTACAATAAATCAATTCCGCTTTTTTCATCTAAGGAAGAAGAATTGAAGTTTTTCTCGAATAAAATAGATTACAACATTGATCAAGGTAAGATAGTTGGTAAGCATCAAGGAGCCCATTATTTTACGATCGGCCAGCGTAAAGGCTTAGCAGTCGGCGGTACTGCGGAACCTTTATTTGTAATTGATACCGATGTTGATGAAAATGTAATTTACACGGGGCAAGGTAAGGCCCATCCGGGATTATATCGCCGCACCTTGTTTGTTGATGAATCTGAACTTCATTGGGTTCGAGAAGATTTTGCTTTGCAGTATGATGAAACTATGAGTGTAAAAGCAAGAATACGTTATCGTCAACCTTTACAAAAGGCAACGTTGTATAGGGTAGAAGGAGGGCTTTATGTTGATTTTGAAGAACCACAGGCATCAATAACTGCTGGACAGTTTGTTGCGTGGTATCAAGGTGAAGAGCTTATCGGTTCTGGTGTTATTGCCTAGATTAATTGAAAGTCAAAAGTGCAAGGTTGGAAAATAAGCAGTATAGCGGATATTAAACATTAAATATTGAATACTCTGTACTCAATACTGAATACTCACTACTCAATACTACGTCCATAAAATTAATCAACCATTCATTAATCGTTTCATATTGACATTTTCGTAGTTCCGCTTTACAAAATCTAATGCGGCAACCATGACGTCACCCATATTGGTACTTCTTTTAAATTCAACATCATTAGTCAAATCATAAATCTCTTTTTTTAGTCTTTTGATATGATCTTGCAAGGATATGGTATCATTTAACATACATGTTAGTAAATCTTCTAAACGATTTTCTGCACTCAACATTCGCTTTGCAATAATCGACCGTTCTTCAACCTTGTATTGATCAACCGATCGCTTTTGAAGTTTTGCTTGTACTAACTCCACCATTTTATTATTCTCTTTAAAAAATTGAGGACGGTATACCTTTAGTTTTCCTTCAAAACACTGTTGATCAAAGTCAATTGCTCGTATTCTATAAACAACATGGTCAAAGTCGTGTACTGGAACGATTACGTAGTTATATGATCGCATATCGCCTAATAAGCGAATCATACATCGTTCATTAAATTTCACAAACTCCTTCGCTATCTGCGATTTAGCACTTTCAGTAACGTTGGGTAATTCTTCTTTAATGAATACGTCGCCTGGAATTCCTGCTATATGCTCTTCTATCAGTGTATCCTTGTAGACAAGAAAGTTTAGATTATAAGGTGAAAGCATATGTTCAAGCTCCAAGCCATAAATTCGAGACGCATCTGCCTTTTTTACATAAAAATAGGTGTAGTTATCGTTTAAAATATTTCTGATTTTTACTCGAAATGGTTTACTGTTTCCAAAAGTGCAATAATCAATAGCATCTACATTTAGAAAAGGAATAGTCTCGTTTGTACCATCAGAATGCAGAATAGTGTAGACCTTTTTCAGACTAAGATCAATTTCTTCCCGTTCAAATTCAGAATAATAAACACGAACCCAAAGAGTATCTTCTTCGTTTTTATCGTATACAACAACTGAACCCTGAAAACGCAGTAGGTCTTCATAAAAAATGGGAATTTTTATGTTTCTATTATATTCATTTAAGTATGAATGCAGTTTTTCGTTTACCGGGTACGAAGGTTTTTTCTTCGACATTAATTTTTCATTATTCATCAAGCGGCTTTTAAGAAAAACCTCTAGACACTCTCTTAAAGTCCGTCTTGGAAACCAACTTTTGGTTTAAGGTAGAGCGTAGAGTATAAAAATCTCGATTATCAAGTAAAGTTAGCATCTTTTCTTGTAACAAAACTTTATTTTGGTCGTCATACGTACATAATCAATCAAACCAAACATGAGTTCAGAAACTATTTTGACCATAAACAACCTAACCAAAAAATATGGTTACGTAACCGCGGTCAAGGACCTTTCATTTACAATTGAAAAAGGGAATGTGTACGGCATTCTAGGACCCAACGGAAGCGGAAAAAGTACCACCTTAGGCATTGTGCTAAATGTTGTTAATAAAACATCAGGAGACTTTCATTGGTTTGATGGAACTGTCTCGACCCATCAAGCATTAAAAAGAGTAGGGGCTATTATTGAACGTCCCAACTTTTATCCGTATATGACGGCGGTTCAAAACCTAAAATTGGTTTGTAAGATCAAGGGAGTTCCGGAGCAAAAAATTCTAGAAAAATTAGATGTAGTTGGCTTACTTGAAAGAAAGGATAGTAAGTTTAGAACCTATAGTTTAGGTATGAAACAGCGTTTAGCAATTGCATCCGCTTTGCTAAATGATCCTGAAATTCTGATTCTAGATGAACCAACAAATGGACTTGATCCCGAAGGAATTCACTCTATTCGTGAAATCATAAAAAAGATCGCAAGTCAAGGCACCACAATTTTGTTAGCCTCACATCTCTTAGATGAGGTAGAGAAGGTGTGTAGTCATGTAGTTATATTGCGTAAGGGAGAAAAACTATATGGTGGTCGAGTGGATGAAATGGTTGCTAGCCATGGCTTTTTTGAATTAAAAAGTTCGGCTAACGGCGAGTTGGTAAAACTACTGGAATCGCATGACGCGTTTGGCAAAGTTACAACTGAAGGAGCGTTAATTACTGCGTTTTTAACTAAACCACTAAAATCTGATGAACTTAATAAATACCTTTTTGAAAAAAACATCGTGTTGTCACATTTAGTGCAACGAAAGGAAAGTTTAGAAGAGCAGTTCTTAACCATCACTCAAAATCAATCAAACTAAAACAGCAATCAAAAAATGGTACGTTTATTACAAATAGAATGGATTAAGCTCTGGAATAACAGAGCTAGTAAAATATTGATTATAGCCTATTTTGTATTGCTCACATTAATCTCTTTGGTGGCAGCAATTAAGTTTGATATTGGGCCAATAAAGTTTCATTTGGCAGAGTTAGGCATTTTCAATTTCCCATACATTTGGCACTTTAATACTTTTATCGCTGCTTTTTTTAAGTTATTCCTAGCCGTAGTAATTGTCTCAATGATGGCCAATGAATACAGCAATAAGACCATTAAGCAAAACCTAATTGATGGCTTTAGTAAATGGGAGTTTGTGTATTCAAAGTTTCTCACAGTACTTGCCTTTTCGGCGGTTTCAACTGCGTTTATTTTTGTTGTTTCAATGCTTTTAGGTTTGGGCTATTCAGATTATAATGAGATAGGAATAATTTTCTCGGATCTTGAATTTATACTAGCCTTTTTCATCAAACTAGTTGGCTTCTTTTCATTTTGTTTGTTCTTAGGTATTTTGGTAAAACGATCTGCATTCGCTTTAGGCTTTTTAATTCTATGGATCATCATCGAGCAGTTGATTTTTGGACTATTGGGTTGGAAAGTAGTATCCTGGGACACAGCTAAACAGATTAAGAATTTGTTTCCGCTCGAGTCTATGTCAAATTTAATCAACGAGCCTTTTAGTAGATTATCAGCTGTCCAAAATCTTGGACAACAAATAGGTGAAGACCTAAAATTTGATTATGCGGTACACTGGTACGAAATTCTAATCGTATTAGTTTGGAGTACCTTGTTCATCTACTGGTCCTATGCCTTATTAAAACGAAGAGATTTATAATATTTTGTCATTTTTTAAGTTATTCTAGAAGACCTTAACCCATTACGTTTTCTATTGTTAACCTAATTATGACTACCAATCGAATTACCAAATTTTTACTAGTAGTATTTTTATTTCTCTATGTAGAACAAAATCAGGCGTTTAGCGGTGTTTTTGTTCCGCCGGAATGTGTTAATCTAGTTTCACCATTAAATGGCGCCCAAAGTGTTGCGATCGATTCTAACATTAGTTGGGAAGAAGAACAAGATGCTACGGGGTACAGAATTACAGTAAGTACTGTAACACCGACAGCAGGAAATATTGCTAATAACCTAGATGTAGGCAATCAATTATTTTTCGATCCACCGGCTGATTTACCGGCAAATACGATCATTTTTGTTCAAATAGTGCCTTATAATTTGGACGGACCGGCAACACCTGCTTGTAAATTTCAATTTTTTAATACCGGTACAGGTAGTGTAACTGCGGGGGTGACAGACCTTGTTGAATGTGAAGGGCAAAATAATGCCGATGGAATCGCTGTATTTGACCTTACCGAAAAAGATGCTGAGATCACTCAGGGGGATCCGAATTTGGTTGTTTTTTATTACTTAACTGAGCAGGACGCTATTGATGCTACAAATTTGATAGTTGATCCGGAAAACGTAACAAACACTACAAACCCACAACAGATTTGGTTTAGAGCGCAAGATATTACGGACCCTTTAGTATTTACTACAGGGCCCTTTAACCTGGTTGTGGAGACTGGAGTAAATGCAAATAATGTTAGTGTTCTTACGCTACCTGATACCAATGCGAATGGTATTAACACCTTCGATCTAACTTCGGCCTATAATCAAATAACCAATACAACACCGGGTCTAACGTTACAGTTTTTTGAAAATATTGATGATGCCAGAAATAATTCGATAACCGATGAAATTACGAATCCCACGGCTTATGATAATATTGCCAACCCTCAAGAAATCTATGTTCGCGTTAGTAACGCAGCGGGTTGTGATGAGGTTGTAAGGCTTCGCTTACGTGTAGGTTGCGATTTTGACAGCGCTACCACTCCGGTATTAAATAGTATTCCGCCACTTGCGGTTTGTGATGATACTGATGGAGTTGATAGAAATGATGTGGGTGTTTTTGACCTTGAAAGAAAGCGAAATCAAATTCCTGTTGAAATAGGTCTTTCACCGGATGTGACGATAACATTTCACAGGACATTAACCGCTGCACAGAATAATCAGAATCCTATTACGGGTGACCTTACATCGCCTCCAGACTTTTTATACGTTCGTGTTGACGGAGGCGCCCAAGGTTGTAACGCCCAAATTACTGAGCTTACCTTGCTAGTAATTCCATTGCCAGTAATTGTAATGCCTTCAGAATTTATTTTGTGTTTGAATAACCTTCCAGAACCATTACGCATTAATGCGCCATTCGGTTTTGATGGGTACGAATGGAGACGGGTAGGGGATAATGCTGTAATTGAGACAGATTCTCAAATAGCAATTACTGAAGCAGGAATGTACAACCTTACCGTTTTTCAAAATAGTCCGTTTGGCCCTAGATGTGAGGATGATATGGATTTTGAAGTGATCGCCTCAAATATTGCAACGGTAACAAGTGTGGACGTTAATGATATTATGGACAAGAATACACTTGAAGTTTTTGTCGATGGTGAGGGTGATTACGAATATGTGCTTGATAATCCGGAAGGAACCTATCAAGATAGCAACTTTTTTGATGACGTACGACCAGGATTCAGAACCATTTATATTCGTGATAAAAATGGGTGCGGAATCACAGAATACGAAGTAGCAGTAATAGGTTATCCTAGATATTTCACTCCCAATGCCGATGGTTTTCATGATACTTGGCAAATTAAGGGTATAGATAATTCCATCCCGACAGATACCAAAATATATATCTTCGACCGTTATGGTAAGTTCATTAAACAAATAAGGACCGACAGTCCAGGTTGGGATGGTTTGGTTGATGGTAAACCATACCCCTCAACTGATTATTGGTTTACCGTAGAACTTGAGGACGGTAGAAGCTTCAAAGGTCACTTTGCATTAAAGCGTTAATTTAAATTACAAACTACTGACACAATTCCTTTTTTAGATTTACCATTTGCGACTTTCGTTTTCTTAATTTTGCAGTATGCAATTCAAACTTGAGTCAGAATTTGACCCTACTGGAGATCAGCCCGAAGCAATAAGCCAATTGGCAAACGGGATTACATCAGGAGAACGCTATCAAACACTATTGGGTGTAACCGGTTCAGGTAAAACATTTACGGTTGCTAATGTCGTGCAACAGGTGCAACGACCTACTTTGGTTTTAGCGCATAATAAAACTTTGGCCGCTCAATTATATTCTGAGTTTAAGCAGTTTTTTCCTAATAATGCGGTCGAATATTTTGTATCATATTACGATTACTACCAGCCTGAGGCTTATATTCCGGTCACAGGAACCTATATCGAAAAAGATCTTTCTATTAATGAAGATATTGAAAAGCTTCGCTTAAGCACTACCTCTTCGTTATTGTCAGGTAGGAGAGACGTTTTGGTAGTAGCATCAGTTTCTTGTTTGTATGGTATTGGAAACCCGATTGAGTTTCAGAAAAATGTGGTCAAGATTAAACGCGATCAGGTGATTTCTAGAACCAAGTTGCTGCATCAACTAGTTCAGAGTTTGTATTCTAGAACAGAAGCGGAATTTAAAAGAGGTAATTTTAGAATTAAAGGTGACACAGTAGATATCTTTCCGAGTTATGCTGACATCGCATTTAGAGTACACTTTTTTGGTGATGAAATTGAAGAAATTGAGGCTTTTGACCCAAATAACAATGCTGTTATAGAAAAGTATGATCGCTTGAATATCTATCCTGCAAATATGTTTGTTACCTCGCAGGATGTACTGCAAAATGCAATTTATCAAATTCAGGATGATCTGGTGAAGCAGATTGATTACTTTAAAGATATAGGTAAACATCTTGAGGCGAAGCGGCTTGAAGAGCGGACGAATTTCGATTTGGAGATGATTCGCGAACTCGGATATTGTTCTGGAATCGAAAATTACTCTCGTTATTTGGATGGCAGAGCTGCGGGTACCAGACCTTTCTGTTTGTTGGATTACTTTCCAGATGATTATTTGATGGTGGTTGATGAAAGCCATGTTACCATTTCACAAGTGCATGCCATGTATGGAGGCGATAGAAGTCGAAAAGAAAATCTAGTTGAATATGGCTTTAGACTTCCTGCAGCGATGGATAATCGTCCGTTAAAATTTGATGAGTTTGAAACATTACAAAATCAGGTAATTTACGTAAGTGCAACCCCGGCTGATTATGAAATGCAAAAGACGGAAGGTCTGTATGTTGAACAGGTCATTCGTCCTACTGGATTGCTAGATCCCGAAATTGAGGTACGCCCTAGCTTAAATCAGATTGATGATTTGATTGAGGAAATTCAACAACGGGTTGAAAAAGACGAACGAACATTGGTCACAACACTCACCAAGCGAATGGCGGAGGAATTGGCGAAATATTTAACACGAATTCAAATTCGATGCCGGTATATTCATAGTGATGTGGATACGTTGGAGCGTGTTGAAATTATGCAGGATTTGCGTAAAGGTATTTTTGATGTATTGATTGGGGTGAACTTACTTCGTGAAGGTTTGGATTTACCTGAGGTATCATTGGTGGCTATTTTAGATGCTGACAAAGAAGGATTTTTACGTAGCAACCGATCGTTAACACAAACGGTAGGTCGTGCGGCTCGAAATTTGAATGGTAAGGCTATTATGTATGCTGATACGATTACCGGAAGCATGAAAAAAACAATAGATGAAACCACCTATCGCCGTGAGAAGCAAATAGCATATAATGCCAAGCACAATATTGTGCCGAAAGCGCTGAAGAAAAGTATTGATAGTGCATTGGCTGGTAAAGGGTTTAGTCCCTATCGTTTTGATGAGGAGATGCCGCAGGTAGCCGCAGAACCTGAAAGCGAATACTTAACAAAACCACAATTAGAAAAGAAAATTCGCGAAAAGCGAAAAGCGATGGAAAAGGCTGCCAAGGATCTAGACTTCATGCAAGCAGCGAAATTAAGAGATGAGATCAAGGTCGCTCAAGATAAATTGAAGGAGTTAGCATAAAAAAAAGCGTCCCGCATAGGCGGGACGCTTTCAAACTAACTAACCAAACTTCCAGCATCCTAGCAAACACTGGAGTGTCTTTCTATACCTACTTAAGCAATTTCTATTGCTCGTTTGCTTGGTACAGTCGCTTCTTCTTTTTTGGGAAGCGTAATTTTTAAAATGCCATCTTCATAACCCGCATTAATGCTCTCTACATTCACCGTTTCAGGAATGGTAAATGAACGTTTGAATTCGCTATAGTTGAACTCAAATCTCGTATAACCATCATGTACGTTTTTGGTTTCTTCTTTAGTATTAGATGCAATCGTCAATACATCGTTGTCTAAGTCAATGTTAAAATCTTCCTTTTTTAGACCAGGTGCCGCAACTTCTAATATAAATGCGGTGTTATCTTCTTTAATGTTAACAGCCGGACTACTATTTTTAAAAGGCTTAAGGGTAACACCACCCATAAAATCATTTCCAAAAACGTCTTCTAAAAGAGAAGGAAACCAAATATCATTTTTTCTTTTAACTAAACTCATCGTATTTTATTTTTTTGGTGAATATCTATTTTCAAATTCACTGAGATATAGTCAAAAGCTATTCCATTAGTATTTTAGCGTCACTTTGTCATATTTTCTTATTAAACACATGTCAAAATGACATTTTTTAAAAAATACAAGAACCTGTTACCATCATTTTAGCAACAGATTCTTGGGCTCAAAGGTTTGAATATTTATTCTATACTTCTTTTAATAGTAACCGGTAGCTTAAATTCAGGCAGTTCATCTTTATTAACCTTAGTGGTAAGTTTTTTATAGTTTAAGCTCGCTTTAATATAGCTTACCACTTGTTGGTCTTTTGAATCAATAGATAATACTACAATTTCATTTTCATCATTAAGTGTAAACTTTACTAATGCTCTCACATCTTGCTTGACATTGAAGTCCGGAGTTTTTAAAAGCTTACTCATTTCGGCAGAGATTGCCGCATTGTTAATGGTTTTTGGTTCTGTTTTGGTTTCGCTTGCGAAAGCGCTTCCTATAGCAAAAACGGTTGCTAATAAGAAAACATTGATTTTTTTCATAATGTTCTATTTAATGATTGATGCTATAAAGACGCCTTAAAACAAATGATGTTACAAGAATATGTTGCATTTAACGTACGTTTAACTTTGATTAGTAATTTGTTAACGCAAGCACCTAAAATGAAAAAGCTCAACCGATAGGTCGAGCTTTCTTTTATATTGTAAGTATGTGTTCTATTCTCTATCCGATAACTGCTTGTACTTTATCAGCAGCTTCTTGAAACTGTACGGCCGATTGTACATCTAAGCCTGAATTATCTATTAATTCCTTGGCGATATCAGCATTAGTTCCTTGCAAGCGCACTATAATAGGAACTTTAATGGCATCTCCCATATTCTTATATGCATCTACTACACCTTGCGCTACACGATCACAACGTACAATACCACCAAAGATATTGATAAGAATGGCTTTTACATTCGGATCTTTCAGGATAATTCTGAATGCTTCTTCAACGCGTTTCGCATCAGCGGTACCACCAACATCTAAGAAATTTGCTGGCTCACCACCTGCTTGTTTTATCAAATCCATGGTTGCCATTGCAAGTCCAGCACCATTTACCATGCATCCAACATTACCATCAAGGTCAACATAATTTAATCCAACTTCTTTGGCTTCTACTTCGATCGGGTTTTCTTCACGTAAATCTCTCATATCAACATAATCCCTATGTCTGTACAAGGCATTATCATCTATTGTAACCTTTGCATCAACTGCCATGATCTTGTCATCAGTAGTTTTTAATACAGGATTTATTTCGAAAAGCGAAGCGTCAGAACTAACATATGCCTTATAAAGCGCTGATACGAATTTGGTCATATCTTTAAATGCCGCACCGCTAAGCCCTAAATTAAAAGCAACACGTCTTGCCTGAAATGGCATTAAGCCCACGGCAGGATCAATCTCCTCAGTAAAAATTAAATGAGGTGTTTTTTCAGCAACCTCTTCAATGTCCATCCCACCTTCTGTACTGTACATGATCATGTTTTTTCCTGATGCACGATTTAGTAGTACTGACATATAAAATTCTTTGGTCTCACCACCTTCAGTTGGGTAATACACATCTTCAGCAACAAGTACCTGATGTACTTTTTTCCCCTCGGCAGAAGTTTGTGGGGTAATCAAATTCATACCAATGATCTGTCCAGATAATTCTTCAACTTGCTCAAGGTTTTTTGCTAGTTTAACACCACCACCTTTACCTCGGCCGCCAGCGTGCACTTGTGCTTTAATTACATGCCATCCTGTTCCGGTTTCTGCGGTTAATTGTTTGGCAGCAGCAACTGCTTCTTTTTTATTCTGAGCTACGATACCGCGTTGTATGCGAACACCGAAACTGCTTAATATTTCTTTTCCTTGATATTCGTGTAAATTCATCTTGGTTGAATACTATTATTCGTATAATGCTTGCAAAAATAGGAAACCATTTATAGATTTTCTATTAATTACGGCTCAACTTTATGATAAAGCTTTTAGAGGTTGAAATCCTTAAAATCAAGTGGATCATAATTTCTAAAATGTCCGTTCATTTGAATGATTGACTTGGTACGATTGACTTCATCAAGTACCGGTATAATTTGGTTAATATGATTGATCATAAATTCAAGGCGCTCGTATTCACTAGTGACACCAAGTAAGTCATGCTCTTGTTTAATACTCATGCCAATCTTATGTGCATATTGATAGCTGTTGATGACTGCAGTTTGACCTTCAGGAATTTCAGTGTTGATCAAACGGTATAATTCACAAATACGTTGAAATAGAAGTTCACGTTGTTCAGTGGTACCATCGTCAGCGTTATCAAGCCAATCGACCATACCACCTGCATATAATTTAGTACCCAGAGGGTTGTAAAACTCTTTTACTTTAAACACCCTGCCGGCTTTACAAATGATGTCTGAAGAACCATTTTCGTACCTATTAATAACAGAATCTAGCGTGATTTCTGTACCGTACTTTATTTCATCATCTACTACAGCCGGAATTCCAAAAGTAATATTTTCTTCTTCACAATCTTGTATCAACTGCTGATAACGGTCCTCAAAGATATGTAGCGGGATACGTTCTTCCGGGTAGGCTACTAATTGCAAAGGAAATAGAGGTATAACTTCGGCCATTTCTTTTTATTTTTAAAAGTACAATTTTATCATTGATATTTGATTGTTATAAATATAACATTTTGTTGTAAATTTATATAAAACGAACTTGAAATTTGTGTTGCAATGACATGATTTCTAGTTTTATTAAAAATTTAGAAATGAATAGAAGTGATCTTTTAAACGTGGCGGAAGAATTCGGGAGTCCGTTATATGTGTATGATTCTGAAACAATAGTAAATCAATACAATCGACTAAGCAGTGCATTTAGTGGGGTGGCTGACCTTAGATTAAATTATGCTTGCAAGGCACTAAGCAATATTTCAATATTAAAATTAATGAATAAGCTAGGTGCCGGGTTAGATACTGTTTCTATTCAAGAAGTAAAACTAGGTTTAGCTGCAGGTTTTTCAGCCGAGCGAATCATATTCACACCAAATGGTGTTTCTTTACAAGAAATAGAAGAAGTAACTTCTTTAGGTGCACAGATTAATATTGACAATCTTTCAATATTAGAACAGTTTGGTACAAGGCACCCTGATGTACCGGTATGTATTCGTATTAATCCGCACGTTATGGCTGGTGGTAATACCAATATTTCGGTAGGGCATATCGATTCGAAATTCGGAATCAGTATTCATCAAATTCCACATTTACTGCGCATTGTCGAGAATACTGGAATGAATATCAATGGTATTCATATGCACACAGGTAGTGATATTCTTGATATTGATGTGTTTTTATATGCTTCGGAAATACTCTTTGAAACGGCTAAGAATTTTAAAGACTTAGAATTTATTGATTTTGGTAGCGGATTTAAAGTGCCCTATAAACCTGGCGATATTGAAACTAATATCGAAGAGTTGGGTGATAAGCTATCTACTCGATTTAACGAATTTTGCGTTGAATATGGCAAAGAATTAACCTTAGCTTTTGAACCAGGAAAATTCTTGGTAAGTGAAGCCGGCGTTTTTTTGGCGAAAGTAAATGTAGTGAAGCAAACTACCTCGACTGTTTTTGCCCAGGTTGATTCAGGATTTAATCATCTTATTAGACCTATGTTATATGGTTCGCAACACCAGATAGAAAACATATCGAACCCTAAGGGAAGAGAGCGCTTTTATTCAGTTGTAGGATATATCTGTGAGACCGATACATTTGCCAACAATCGTCGCATTAACGAAATATCTGAGGGCGATATTTTATGCTTTAAAAATGCAGGAGCTTACTGTATGACTATGGCATCGAATTATAATTCACGGTATCGTCCAGCTGAAGTATTATGGCATAACAACAAAGCACATTTAATTCGCAAACGAGAGACTTTTAATGATTTACTCCATAACCAAGTAGATGTTGAGATTTCGCTTTCCGAAAAAAAGGAAATGTTGGTAAAGTAGTATTTAATACATATTGATTGTTCAAAGCA
This sequence comes from Spongiivirga sp. MCCC 1A20706, assembly GCF_046524175.1. Lineage (NCBI taxonomy): Bacteria > Pseudomonadati > Bacteroidota > Flavobacteriia > Flavobacteriales > Flavobacteriaceae > Spongiivirga > Spongiivirga sp. MCCC 1A20706. The sequence goes on along the minus strand of NZ_JBEFZF010000003.1, from coordinate 118,673 downwards.
CTTGGTTTAAAAGACTAGGTGCTTTTTTTTATCTTTAGAAAAACAACTAATTCATGAACCGGCTCACTTTCGTATTGATTTTTCTATTTTTTATTTCCTGTAGCCAAGATCAAACACCACTTCAAAAAGTACTAAATAGCGACAAGCCCCTCATTAAAAAGGTAATGAAAAATGCAGCTAAGCATGAAGTACAAATTATGTATTCCCAAATAGATCGCGATAGTATGGGGAAGCCGTATTTTATAGACCATAGTTTTAAAGTGAATGATAACCAGTACTTCTATCCTGCGAGCACTGTTAAGATGCCTGTAGCTTTTTTAGCTTTAGAGAAGTTAAAGGAAATGCAACAAAATAATATCAACGTTGATAGAAATACTCCTTATTCTTTTGAGGGTGATACTATAAAGCATACGATCTCCAAAGACATTATCGAAATCTTTGCGGTAAGTGACAATAGTGCATACAATCGATTATATGAATTTTTAGGAAGAGATTATATCAATTATAAGATGAATGAAAAGGGGCTTGTTCCCTCTCAATTTTCGCATCGGTTATCAGTTGCTAATGCAGCAGAAGCTGAAACAAAACCGATACTATTTTTTATGGGTGACAGTTTGGTACATCGACAAGAAAGCATCAAAAACGCTGAAATAATAGCATTAAATGTGGAAAACACATTGAAAGGTAAAGGGTACAAAGAAGATGGAAAAATGGTTACGAACCCTATGGATTTTTCGAAGAAAAATCAATATTCAATTACTGCAATGCACAACACAATGAAACAATTGGTTGTTCCAGGTCGTTTTCAAGAAAAACAACGTTTTGATATTAGTAAAATTGACAGGGAGTTTTTAATAGTCGCTATGTCAACGCTACCAAAAGATGTAAAGTTTAAAAATTATGATCCCAAAACCTATTATGATAGCTATGTAAAGTTTTTCATGTTTGGTGACAAAAAAGATCCTATTCCCAATAATATCTCAATTTATAATAAGGTAGGCTATGCTTATGGATATCTAACGGACTGTGCTTATATAACAGATTATGAAAATAAGATTGCATTTATTTTAACAGCAACTGTTCATGTGAATGAAAATGGGATTTTTAATGATGATACCTACGAATATGACGAAGTGGGAATTCCCTTCTTGGCTGAATTAGGTCGACAGGTTTATGATTATGAACTAAATAGAAAAAAAAATGAAAACACTGAGCTTTGATTCCTTTACTAAAAAGATCTATATAAAAACATCTATTGAAAAGTTATATTGGTGTTGGGGCACTGCGGATGGGATAGCTTCTTGGTTTCTTCGTAATGCCGAATATATTTCTCCAGAAGGTGCAAAAAGAGTGCCCGGCGAAGGTATTCAAGCTGGAGATACATACACTTGGATGTGGCATAATTGGGATATTGCGGAAAAAGGAAAAGTACTTGCTGCAAATGGAAAAGATACTATTGCATTGAGTTTTGCTGGTGATTGTAGAGTAGAGGTCATGATGCATCAAAAAGGGCATGCAATTCTGTTAGAACTTGTTCAGTCAAACATACCCACAGATGATAAAAATAAACTCGATATTCATTATGGCTGTAGTAACGGTTGGACCTTTTGGCTTGCGAATTTAAAAGCATTTTTAGAATACGGAGTATTACTAAATGAAACTGAATTTGATCTTCGAAACGAGCCTTTAGCTGGTTATGAATTCGTGAATATGTAAAGTTGTTGTTATATTTAATTTGGTGTTACGAATATTAGTAAGCCTAATCTTTATTATATAACAATCCTATATGAGTACCGACTATACTAAGACTTCTTTTAAAAAATTACTCGAAAAACTACAAGAAGAAAGCTGGCAACTAGAACTTATTATTTCCGGTTTTGCCATTTTTGGACTATTTACAGCTTTAGATCCAATAAGTATCGCTCGAACTGAGGCACTAAATGTTGAGAATCCAGCAGGATATATCACATTAACCATAGTGCTTATTTCCTGTTATATCTTGTTGTTCAATTTATTATTACACGTTATTTTAAGAGGTTTATGGATAGGAGCGCTGGGGTTGCGATATGTATCTGGGGATATAGATTATGATGCATTGAATTATTCACCTAAATTCACCAAGTACCTTCAGAAAAAAATTGGATCTTTTGATCGGTACATAGGGACACTCGAAAATTATTGCAGCGTTATTTTCGCAATTTCCTTCCTTCTTATTTTCTATATTTTTTCGGTTACTCTTATAATCCTTTCTATCTTTTTGGTAGCCAACTACATTATTGGTAACGATGACTTACCTCAATATGTATCGATGGTTTTAGGTATTCCATTAATGCTTTTTATAGTCTTTGGCATGTTTCTCACTTTTTTCGATTTTATTACTCAAGGGTGGCTGAAGAAAAAACAGTGGATATCTAAAATATACTTTCCTATTTATTGGGTATTTAGTTTTATCACGCTATCATTTTTATATCGCGCACTTGTCTATAATTTTTTAGATCACAAATTTGGTAAACGCTTGAGTTTGATTTTGGTGCCGCTATATATCTTAATTTTCCTAGGCAGTTCTTTATATTTCAAAAACTCGAATTATTTTAGAATCACTGATCGCTCTAATTCTATATACGCCAATAACCGAAATTATGAAGATCTTATTGCAGACAAGAAAGATGTTTTTATTAATCGGGCAGCTATTCCCTCTAAAATAGTTTCGGCTCCTTATTTACAGGTTTTTGTAGTATATGATGACGCAATTGAAGATGCTGTTTTTGATTTTAATCAAGGTATTGAACCCGAAGAGGATAAGCGGGGTTTAAGCTTTGACATGCAATCCGGAAATAATAACAATTTTTCATCTTACAAACGTGATAGTATTCAATTGGAATACTTGCGAACTTTTAATGAGATTGTAAGCGTTAAAATTGATACGCTAGCATATCAAAGTGATTTTATTCTGGCGCAAAGCAGGAAAGATGAATTGGGGTTTGAGACTTTTCTGAACTTAAAAGGACTAAAAGAAGGAAAGCACTATGTAGATATCAATCGCAAGCGTATTTGGCGTCGTGATACCGTAAATAGACGTATAGCCAGAATTCCTTTTTGGTATTATAAGGAAAACTAATTGGATTTAAGAACAGGTTATCAATCAACTATTATCTAATAAGAGGAATTTGAAAAACTTAATTTGCTGTTTTATTGGGATTCTATTTGCTTCATCAATGAATGCGCAAAGCGTTAGTTTATTGAAAAAGTATGAAAATGATTCGGTTTACCTAAGCTTAAAGAGTAACTATCCTTGCAATGTAACCTATGTATATTCATTAAAAGATGCTTATAAAGGAAAGCTAAGATTGGCAGGAGAAATCGTTGTTCCAGCAAACGACACTTTGTTTGATGCAGCGGTTGTTCCGTTGAGTCTAGTTAAGGACACTGCAAGCATGCGTTTGGCTGACTACGCTAATGGAAAGGGTTATTTAGGAAATCTTGGCGATGAGCACGATGATTCTTATCGATATCATTTTCCATTTCCTACTGGAAAACGCTATAAAATAATTCAAAGTTTTAATGGGAGTTTTTCTCATTATGAAAAGCACTCTAAGTATGCGATTGATTTTAATTTGAAAGTAGGCGACACCGTTACCGCTGCCCGAGGTGGGGTCGTTGTGCGGGTCAAAGAGGATTCAAAAGAATATGGCGGACGTGAATACGTAGATAAAGGAAATAGAATTGTAATTATGCACAATGATGGTACTATGGGAGACTACGTTCATTTAGATTACAATGGTGCATTAGTGAAGGTAGGTGATACTATTAAAGTAGATCAACCGATCGGGATATCAGGGCTCACAGGTTTTACTACAGGTCCCCATTTGCATTTTGTGGTTATGAAACCAGGCAGTATATCCGTGCCTATTTATTTTAAAGGGTTGGGTAAAAAGAAACTTAGAAAAGGCAAATATTACAGAAGAGCAAGACCTACTAAAGATCACAATAAAAAGTAAGTCCGTTCATGTCAGGGTCGTAAAAAGCAAACTCTTTGGTGCCCCATGGTTTTTCTGATAACGAAGTGTGATTGTGAAAAACCCCTTTTAGTTTATATTCCTCATACAATGCTTCAATATTTTGAACGACAAATCGTAGCATCGGTCGGTCAATTCCAGCTTCCCATTCGCTTGCATCATGCCATTGTAGGTGAATTTCAATACCGTCTTTAGTAATACCCGCGTAAGTTGGACTCTTTTCTTCATCGGCAAAAGCCACATTAAATCCTAATTTATCTGTGTAATACAATAATGATTCGAAAACATTCTTCACGGGGAGTACAGGGTGAATCTCTTTGATATAACCTTTCATATTTATAAAGTTAATATATTTATCACTATGGATAAGGAAGCGATAGTTTTAAGGATAACACAAAACCACAATGATTTCCTAGATTATATGAATACCTTAAGTGATAGTGACTTTAATTATTCAGCTAATAAAGAAAAATGGACCGCAGGTCAAGAAATGTTACATATTGACAAGAGTATTGCGCCTTTGATTAAAGCATTTAAGATGCCAAAACTAGCTTTGAGAGCTTCTTTTGGCTTGGCAAATAGGCCTTCAAAGTCCTATGATGAACTAATAGAGAAGTATAAGAACAAATTAAATAATACTCAGGTTGCACTAGGCAGATTTGCTCCAAAAAAAGAAGGTGTCCCGGAAAAGGAAGATTTGATTGAAAAGCTATCTCAAAGAGTTGAAAAACTAACCAATCTAATTGCTAAGTTCAAAGAAAAAGAGCTAGATAAGTATATTTTGCCGCATCCTTTGTTAGGTAAACTAACTCTTAGAGAGATGCTCTATTTTACTGCATATCATGTTAATCATCATCTGAATAATTCAAAGAATAATTTGAATAAATAACAGCTAATGGTTGGAAATAGAATAAAGAACATCGCTAAAAAACTGCTATCTGATAATTGGTATATCCTGCATAAAGTTGATTTTGATTATCAACTTAATAATGGTGAATGGCAACGGCAACAGCGAGAAGTTTATGATCGAGGAAATGGTGCTTCCATATTACTTTATAATCAGAAGAAGGGTACGGTTATTTTAACTAAACAGGTTAGAATACCCACTTATTTAAATGGAAATGATGGCGGAATGATGATCGAAGTGGCTGCAGGGGTTATTGATGAAGAAAACATTGAAACTTGTATTAAACGAGAAGTTTTAGAAGAAACAGGTTATAAGCTAGACCAGGTAACCAAAGTCATGGAAGCCTATATGTCCCCCGGAGCATGTACAGAATTAATGCATCTATTTGTGGCGCATTATGATTCAAATATGAAAGTGAGTGAAGGTGGCGGACTCGCTTCGGAAACTGAAGAAATCGAGGTGCTAGAAATGCCCTTTTCTAAAGCAGTTGGAATGGTACAAAACGGTGAGATTAGAGATGCAAAGACAATGATGCTATTGCAATATGCGCAGCTTCATAATTTAGTTAAGAGTTAAGAGTTAAGAGTTAAGAGTTCGAAATGTGCTAATTTCCTTCGTGGCTTCTTCAAATTCTGCCACCATTTCCTTGACAATCTGTGCGGCAGGTTTGATTTCATGAATAAGTCCAGCTATTTGTCCTATTTCCAACTCTCCTTCCTCAAGGTCGCCTTCAAACATACCTTTTTTAGCGCGTGCTCGACCCAATAGTTCTTTTAACTCTTCTACGGTTGGTGCCGTTTTATAAAGTTCTTGTACGTCATTGAAAAACTTATTCTTGATCAGTCTAACAGGAGCTAGTTCTTTAAGAGTAAGTTGTGTATCGCCTTCTTTAGCTTTAACCACTGCATTTTTAAAATTGATATGGGACGAGGCTTCATGGCTGGCCACAAAACGACTTCCTACTTGAACGCCATCAGCTCCTAAAACCATAGCGGCTAGCATAGCGCGACCCGTTGCAATTCCTCCGGCTGCTATTAATGGAATTTTAATCTGCTCTTTTACCATTGGTATGAGTGTGAGAGTAGTGGTTTCATCACGCCCGTTATGGCCTCCAGCTTCAAAACCTTCAGCAACTACCGCATCAACTCCAGCCGCCTCAGCCTTTAGGGCAAATTTTACGCTGCTTACAACATGCACAACTGTAATTTCTTTTTCTCTAAAAAAAGGCGTCCAGGTTTTTGGGTTTCCAGCTGAAGTAAAAACAATTTTTACACCTTCTTCTGCGATAATATGCATGATCTGTTCTAAGTCAGGATATAGCATTGGTACGTTAACCGCAAAAGGTTTGTTAGTTGCTTTTTTACATTTTTGAATATGTTCAAGAAGTATCTCAGGGTACATAGACCCGGCTCCAATAATACCTAAACCACCCGCATTGCTTACCGCCGAAGCCAACTTCCATCCACTTGCCCAGATCATGCCAGCCTGTATTATTGGGTATTTTATATCGAAAAGTTGCGTGATGCGGTTTTTCATTTTTTTAAGTGTGCCTTAAATCTATGAATAAAGAATAATACTTCTTTACACTATTGGTTAACTCTTTTGTTCTTTATTAAAATATACCAAGTAATAGTACATCTGCTTTTCCTCATCCCAGCCTTTTTCGACAAATTTTTCTGCCGACTCCGGATTGATAAAATCCATTTTGATTTGAATATTAGTATCCAGATCAATGACATTTTTTATAGACTTTCTTGCGGCTGAAACCGCCTTGTTGGCAATAGGGAATGCAGTAAGATCTTCAATCTGATATTTAGGTGCTTTTTCTACTTTGTAGTGTTTAAACTCTGGAATAAGATCAGGATTATCGATCACCTCATTTAAAAAAGTAGATTCCTCAAAAGCATCATTTTTTGCAAAATGATTTACCGCACGGTTCATAAACATCACCTGCTCTTTTTTATCTTCTGCGGGTAGTACCACATCTTTTGCAAAATCCTGGCAGAACTTTAAGTATTTCTTGGTTTTGAAGTTTTCATCATTTAACGCATCTACTCCAAGAAAATGTTCTAGCCAATATTTAGTATCATATCTATTGCTGTCGACAGAAAGTATTTTGTATCCATTTTCTTTTTCCACATTGAAAATAATACACCCTTTATCTAACTTGTTCAAATTGATGCCTTGTTGCAATACCATTTCAAGATTATTCGATTGTTCTTCAAATTGCAGAAAATCATGTTTTACTTCTGATTTAAAAATACCAACCGCATCTACATTTTGATTATCAATGACCACATTCGTTAAATAGCTTACATAAACCTCTCCATTTTTAATGTGTGGATGTTGTGATTGATCAAATAGTAAACTTGTAATCTTTTTTGATTGTTCGTGCACATTTTCTGGGTTATCGAAAATGGCAGTTACAATTTCATAAAGACTATTAAAAGAAACGTCAACATCATTAGCAAACTGAAAGTAGTTTTCTTCTTTATCCCTAAAAGGTTTAAAAAAGAACTCTTTAATTAGTGGTTGAAGTTCATCCGTTAATTTGCATGGATTTTCAGATAGAAACATGCCTTCATTTCTGCTTTTGTTGCCAACTCTATGAAGCGATAAACTTTCAATATTTACAGGATATAGATTAATCATAAATAGGTGTGATTTTTTGAGCGGATTTTTAACAAATTAATTCCAGTTTTCATCAAAACCCAGTTCGTCATAATCTTCCGGGTCAAGATCATCATCGGTATTAAAGTCTTCAGTTTCAAATTGTTTTTCTGGCACTTCGTCAGGAAGTTGGCCATGCACAAACATTAAATTAGGGTAATCGGTACCATCAATTACATCTGCAATATCAGCAAGCTCTACTAAAAATGTCCATAAGTTGAAAAAATCATACACATAAATTAGTTTGGTTTTCTCTTTTGACACCACTTCTTCTAACATGGTTTCACCCATTAACCTCACTGGTTGACTCGCGTCACTCATATCAAAAAGTGAAATCTCCTCACCTTGATTCCAATCATCATCGCTGATGTAAAATGAAGCCATTTCTGTTCCGTCAAATCCAAATGATTGGGTTATGGAGTTATGGAAATCTTCTAGGGTATGATGTTTTAGCATCTCGATATCACGAAAAACATCTTCTTCGGCTTCTGAATCAAGAAGCACTCTGAAACGATATACCATTATAAATTGTTTAGCGGGTAAATTTACGAACTTTGAATGGTTGTACCTTGTTTTCTTGACTCTAAAAACAGGTAAAATTGTAGTCCGAATAATAATGTGGCAATTACCAAATGAATTGGCTGACTGCCAAATGGGAAATCAACATAAAACATCAGAATTCCGGTAATCACTTCGACAAAAATAAAAACCATCACCCAATTAATCTTGTTAAAACCAAGTTTCTTATTTTTATTTAAATACCATAAAAAGCCATTTGAAGCCAAAACTAATATAGATAGCGATCGATGTATATAAAAGGTTAAGGTAGGATTGTTAAGCCATAATTCAGGAGTATCATAGCCTACCGCTTTTATTTGAACATCGACATATTGACGTACCTGTGTGCCAATAATAACTTGAATAAGGCTTAAAAAGATAGCAGCTAAAAGAACGTTATTAAAGGTGATATTAAAAAGCTGTTGCCTAGGAACATCTTTACTCCGATAGATGAGCGTTAATAACAAGGCTACGATTAACAAGGCTACCGCCATATGAATGGTAATCTTATATGGAGCTAAATTAGAGTCGACCACTTCTTTACCCAACCAGGCTGTGAAGCCAAGTGCAATTAAGGTTAGTATTGACAAATGAGTAAGCCATTTATCGTCTTTAAAAAGAAAAAATGAAATTGCCGTTATTATCAGAATCGGGATGCCCGAAGCAGCACCAAGGAGTCTATTGATATACTCGATCCATGTGTGGAGCGGATTAAATATTGCATAGTCATGTTCGGTATACGCTTCCCAATTGGTATTACTATAACTAGCGCTCGTGGTGAAATCTTTGGGTGCAATTTGCAGTGCTTCATTGACAATTATTATACGTCCTTTTTTGTAAAACGTATCAGGCTGCCATTCTAGTGCTGCTCTTTCCGTTGGTGGAATATAAAACCCGAAACATTTAGGCCAGTCAGGGCAGCCCATTCCGCTTCCTGTCATCCGAACCACAGCTCCAGCTACAATCACTAGATATATTAGGATTAGGGATATTTTTGCAGCTTTTCTAAAGTTATTTTTCATAGTCTAATTTGAAGCGTCTTTTTTATTTTTCCAAGCAAAAACCGTTGCCATAAAAAAACCGACGAAGAGGAAATAAAAAAGAAATTGGCTAACGTCAAAAGGCTTTTTGTCGGTGAAATCAAAAATCGCCATTATTGTTGCAAAGGTTCCACCATTGGCGATAACAGAAAGTAAAAACGTTTTATTAAACCATCGCTTCATTTAACTTTTTTTAAACCAAGTTCTTTACCCTTTTGAAGCATCAGTTCTTTTGCAGCTTCATATTCATTAGGAATAGTACCTTCTAAAATTGCCTCTTTAATTGTTTCCTTAATAATTCCAATTTCCCTTGAAGGTTTTAAATTGAAGGTTTTCATGATTTCCTCACCAGAAACAGGAGGTTGAAAATTACGAATTTGATCGCGCTCTTCTACTTCGATCATTTTTTTACGCACCAGTTGAAAATTATTATGATATTTTCGAAATCGTTTGGGATTTTTGGTGGTAATATCAGCTTCGCATAAGGTCATTAAATCCTCAATATAATCACCAGCATCAAAAATTAATCTTCGTACTGCTGAGTCTGTAACGATGTCTTGAGCGATTACAATAGGTCGTGAACTCATCATCACCATTTTTTGAACAAATTTCATCCTTTCATTTAAAGGCATGCGTAAACGTTTAAACAGTTTGTATACCATTTTAGAACCAACAAATTCATGTCCGTGAAAGGTCCACCCAACTTTCTTACTGAAACGTTTTGTTGGGGCTTTACCAATATCATGTAATAGCGCGGCCCAACGCAACCACAAATCATCGGTGCGTTGGCTAATATTGTCAACTACCTCAAGTGTGTGATAAAAATTATCCTTATGGGTTTGGCCTTCAACTTCTTCCACGCCCTTAAGGGCTATCAACTCAGGCATGATATAGGATAAGAGACCTGTTTCTTCCAATAGTAAAAACCCAATTGAAGGTTTAGAACTTAATAATATTTTGTGTAGTTCGTCTACTATACGCTCTTTACTTATGATTTTAATTCGTTCTGCATTATGTGTAATTGCTTGGAGCGAAGCTTTTTCAATGTTAAAATTTAACTGCGTAGCAAAGCGAATAGCACGCATCATACGAAGCGGATCATCGGAGTATGTTATGTTGGGTTCTAAAGGCGTTTTTAAAATTTTCTTTTTCAGATCTTCAAACCCGTTAAAAGGATCAACTAATGCCCCGTAATCATGTTGATTTAGAGATATTGCCATTGCGTTAATGGTAAAATCTCTTCTGTTTTGATCATCTTCAAGTGTGCCATTTTCTACCGCTGGTTTTCTGCTGCTACGATCATAACTCTCTTTTCTGGCACCCACAAACTCTAGTTCGATATCGTGGGTTTTGATCATTGCAGTACCAAAGTTTTTAAACACCTGTACCTTGGTGTCCGGACCAATGCTTTTAGCAATTTGCTTTGCAAGCTCAATGCCACTTCCAACTGCTACGATATCAATGTCTTTTGGTCGATCTCGTTCCAGTAAATGATCCCTCACAAAACCACCAATGACGTAGGTTTCTAGCCCTGTTTGTATAGCAGCGCTTGCAACAAGATCAAAAATAGGATTTTTTAAGGCAGACTTTAAGTTATGTGTGCTCAAGGAGACAGTTTATTTTTTTGCTTGAAACAATGTAGCAAAGGTACTTTTTATACTTGTAAAGACCACGTATTAAAATCTCAAAAATTGCATAATGGTCGAATCGTTTAAAGAAGGATTTAAAAAATCATTTCCTAATAATATTGACCAAACCATTATTAGATAATTTAATAATGGATGAAGGTTTTGTTGTGACCTTTTCTTTTTCAAGCTTGACCACATAGTCAACACCATTGATTATATCAGCATGAATTTCTTTGAACGACTTAGGTGTTGGTTGCCCGCTAATATTTGCAGATGTAGAAACCAAAGGTCGCTTTAGTTTTTTAATAAGCTCTTGACAAAAGCGATGTCTCACAACTCGTATTGCTAAGGTATTATCATTTGCTACAAGGTTTGACGCAATTCTAATCGGATTGTCGTAAATTATGGTAGTAGGTTTTTGTGTGTTTTTTAGAATATCGTAAGCAACTTCCGGTACTTCTTCCACGTAATGTCCTAACATCCTAAAATCATTAACCATGCATATGAGTGCTTTGCTATCATCACGTTTTTTTAGGGCATAAACCTTTTTTATAGCATCAGGATTTGTAGCATCACAGCCAATACCCCAAACAGTATCGGTAGGATACAGAATTAATCCTCCTTTTTTCAAAACATTTAAAGATTGGTTTATTTCTTTATCAAGACTCATAATAGGGTAAAAATAGTATTTTTGTTCAACAATATTTGGTATGACTACAGCACTACTTTTTAGTACCTATAATTGGCCTGAGGCGCTAAACCTTCTCTTGAAAAGTATAATCAGACAGGTGGAAATGCCTGACGAAATTCTTATTGCCGATGACGGTTCTCGAAAAGAAACAAAACAGCTAATTGATAGCTACAGGGATAAGATTTCGGTACCCATTCATCATGTTTGGCACGAAGATAATGGCTTCAGGAAAACAATTATATTGAATCAGGCTTTGGCCAAATGCACTTCTGACTACATTATTCAAATAGATGGCGATTGTATTCTACCTTCTAAATTTATAAAAGATCATAAAAGTTTTGCAGATAGAGACTACTACGTATACGGTACTAGAGTTCATTTAAAAATGAGTCAAGTTAAAGAAATAGAAAAGAAGGAAAAGATTGACTTCTCATTTTTTAATGCTGCACTGAAAAAGCGGGCGAGAAGATTACGTTCACCAATTTTGGCACAAAACTCCAAACAAGAAGCAGTACTATCCAGAAAGTTGCGCGGTTGTAATATGGCATTTTGGAGAGAAGATATTCTAAAAATTAATGGCTTCAATGAGTCCATTCACGGATGGGGCCGATCGGATTCTGAACTAGCCGCCCGTATGTTAAACATTGGGATTAAGGCCCGTAGAATGAAGTTTATGGGTTTTGTTTATCATTTAGATCATCCTGTTAATGATAAAGGAAGACTTGGTGATAATAGTAAGATAGAAAGCAATACAATTAATAACAAAATAACTTGGGCTGATAACGGATTGGATAAATACCTATAGTTCAATTCCAAAGTACTCAATAAGAGCTTCCCATTGCGTTCTATTCTTATCATGGTCGATATTATGTTTTTTTAGGGATACTGCTTGTGTTCCAAAAATGGGAATCGCTTTTTTGGGTCTATTTTCAGCTTGAATAGATCGTGTCCCTTTTAAGAGAGACATCGCTTTAAACCAAAGATCATCCGCTTTAGGTGCCAGTTGCATAAATAAATCAACATTTACAACCCGACTATCAAGGCAATTTGGTGGATACAAAACACCTTCGGCACCGATGGGTAGTATGGCATTCTGATTCACCTGATTGTCATAAGGGTACAACCATTGTTTGTAAGGCAATACATTTCCTTTGGAGTCATATTGAATATACCTTGTTTGATTTCCGATTACGGCTTTAGGCTTTTTTAAGTGTTCATTATAGATAAGTGCTAACCAGTTTTTGCGATAAATCATGTCATCATCGCAGGTTACAATAATCTGATCTTGGTACTTTTTAAGACTGTGTATAAGCTTTCTATGTGAAAAAGTATAAGGTGATGATATTATTTCAAACCGATCGCCCTCAATTTTTCTCAAGCTATCGGGAAGCAACTCGAAATGATCTTCATTAAGCCATAAAACTACTTTCTCAGGCTTTTTAGATTGATCAAGAATACTTCTAACGGTAATATGAAGGGTTTTTAATCTACTGGGAATGGTTGTAAGTGATATTATAATGGGCAGTGATTTATCTTTACTTTCATGAAGAGATTTAGTTCGGAGTGATTTCAACCGAAGTGTATGATAAATAGATGTTGGTATTTCTTTAAGCTTCATGTTTATTGGATGGATAAATATGGGTAAGAAACGATATGAGTTTTTCAGTTATCAACGCTGGTTCAAATTCTCGATATAGTATTAAAGCATTTTCTTTTTGTTGCTTTCTGGATAGGTTTTGATATAGGTCCGGTTTAACATCCTTCAAATGTATTGCTTGATTGTTCTCATCGGCAAAAAGATGCCAGGCCTCTTTATTGATCCATGGAGAGAAAATGCTAAAAGTGGGCACATTAAGTGCTTTAGCCATATTAACAGCACCTCCTTCATTACCAATTAACGCATTGCAATGGGACAGGACCGCCAAAAATGATCGTAAGGAAGGTGTAAAAGCATCTAATTTAATGTGATTTTGCGTTTGGAGGTTGCAATGATCATATACTTCTTTAGCTTGATCAAATTGAGATGGGATGTAGTTAAAAAGGAGGTAAGCACCTGTTTTTTTAACAATCTGATCTAACAACTGTGCACTATATGTAGCCGGATAGGTCTTATTTTTAGAACTTCCAAGCACACTGATCATGATAATTTTATCATCTAACGAAAGTTTAAACTGTTTTAAAAAACTTTCTGCTTCTTTCTTTTCAGCATCGGTAAGATAAATTTTAGGCTTGACAATGATTTTCTTGTTGTCTATAAAGGATTCAACCAACAACAGACGGTCCTTTACCGCTAGATTATTACTTTCTTGCCGTTGACTTGAATCATAGGTTTTGTTATAAATCCATTTAGTATAAGACTTTTCCCAGGCAATTTTTGTTTTTGCACCAGAGAAAAAGCTTGTTAGATTACTTTCCAATTTACCATAAGCATCAATGACTACATCATATTTTTCTTTCCTAATAAGTTTAAGAAACTTATAAAGTTGAAACTTATTACTTCGGTACTCTTTTTTAAAAAGAACAAGCTTGTCAATCGATGGGTGGTTCTTTATAACAGACTCCGTATTTTCATTAATCATGTAATGAACAATACTATTTGGACGACTACGTTTTAAATTATCACAAATGATAGATGAGGTAAGTACGTCACCAATCATTTTTTGTTGAATAACCAAAATCTTCATACAGAAATTGTTGTCAAAAATATTAGTTTTTGAGATGATAGAAAAGAAACTTAACTTCGCAAAAGATTAAATAGCTCATTCCTAAATGAATATATCAGTAATCATAAGCACTTATAATGCGGAGGCTTGGCTTGAAAAAGTACTTATTGGTTATGATATGCAAATATTTAAAGATTTTGAAATGGTCATTGCCGATGATGGTTCCGGACCCAAAACTAAAGCTTTAATCGATAAATACCAGAAACTCGTAAGTTACCCAATTGTCCACGTGTGGCAAGAGGACGACGGTTTTCAAAAATCTCGTATTCTTAATAAAGCAGTAGAAGCTTGCAGTGCTCCGTATATAGTAATGAGTGATGGAGACTGCATTCCTAGACAAGATTTTTTAAAGATTCATGAAGAACATAAGGAACGCGGATACTTTTTGTCCGGAGGTTATTTTATGCTACCAATGAATATTTCTGAGGTTATTAATGAAGCTGATATCCGATCAGGCAGATGTTTTGATGCAAAATGGTTAGCAGCAAACGGGTTACCCTCTTCATTTAAGACGAACAAGTTAACCTCACATGGATTCAAATCTAGATTGTTAAATAAGCTCACTCCAACAAATGCCAGTTGGAATGGCCATAATGCTTCTGGTTGGAAAGATGATATTCTTGCAATTAATGGTTTTGACGAGCGTATGCAATATGGTGGTCAAGATCGTGAATTGGGAGAACGACTTTTTAATCTTGGGATCAAATCGAAACAAATACGATATAGTGCCATTTGTATTCATTTAGATCACCCAAGAGGCTACAAGAATAAGGAATCAATAGCAAAAAATCGGGCTATTCGTTTTGAGACCAGGTCCAAAAAGTTAAAGTGGACAGATCATGGTATTCAAAAAAAAGAGGAGGTTTTAAGTGAAACCGCTTAATTCTCCAGCTTATCTGCCAGTTCAAACCAACGCTCTTCTTTAACTTCGATTGATTTAATAACCTCTGCTAATTCTTTAGATTGTTCTAAAATGGCATCATTGTTTAGCGTTCCGCTAGCGAAAAGTGTTTCCATCTCTTTCTTTTTAAATTCTAGTTGCTTCAACTCTCTTTCAATTTTCTCATATTCTTTTTGCTCGTTATATGATAATTTATTGGAGCTATTCGTCTTTTTCCAGTGTCCTTTAACTACGGAAGTTTCTTTAGCGATAGGTTCCGGGGGCGTACTATCTTCATAACTTCTGAAATCGGAATAATTACCCGGAAAGTCTTCTATTTTGCCATTACCTCTGAATACAAAAAGATGATCTACAATCTTGTCCATAAAATAGCGATCGTGAGAAACCACGATCAAACATCCAGGAAAATCAAGTAGGAAGCTTTCTAATACGTTTAAGGTAACAATATCAAGATCGTTAGTGGGTTCATCTAAAATTAAAAAGTTGGGATTTTGTATTAGAACCGTACATAGATACAACCTTTTACGTTCGCCGCCACTTAGTTTCTCAACATAATCGTATTGCTTTTTTCTGTCGAACAGAAAACGCTCTAATAACTGTTGTGCTGAGATTTGCCGTCCCTTTTTCAAAGGAATGTAGTCACCAAATTCACGAATGACCTCAATTACTTTTTGACCAGGATTTATTTTAATACCCTTTTGAGTGTAGTAACCAAATTTTACTGTTTCGCCTACTACAATCTTACCGGCATCAGGCTGTAAACTTCCCGTTAGGATGTTTAGGAACGTCGACTTTCCAGTACCGTTTTTTCCAATTATACCCGCACGCTCTCCAGGTAGAAAGTTATGTTCAAATTGCTGTAGAATAACTTTTTCATCGAACGACTTACTTATTTTATGAAGTTCTACTACCTTATTGCCGAGGCGTTCCATGTTAATTTCTAACTGCAACTGATGATTCTCGCGTCGCTTATGCGCTTTTTGCTTTATTTCTTTAAAATCATCAATACGCGATTTCGATTTAGTAGTACGTGCTTTCGGTTGACGACGCATCCATTCCAACTCTTTTTTGTACAATTGCTTTGCTTTACCAGTGTTGACCGCTTCAAGTTGTAATCGTGCTTCTTTTTTCTCTAAATAGTATGAGTAGTTACCTTTGTATGTGTAAAGTTGTCCATCTTCCAACTCAACGATCTCATTACAAACTCTTTCAAGAAAGTATCGATCGTGTGTTACCATAAACAGCGTGATATTCTCCTTGGCAAAGTAGTCTTCCAGCCATTCGATCATTTCTAAGTCAAGGTGATTTGTCGGCTCATCTAGAATAAGAAGGTCTGGTTTGTTCAGCAATGCATTTGCCATGGCCAAGCGTTTTTTCTGACCACCTGACAACATTCCGACTTTTTGATCTAATTGTTCGAGTTTTAGTTTGAACAGAATTTGCTTGTACTGCGTTTCAAAATCCCAGGCTTGAAGTTGCTCCATCTCATCAAAAGCCTTTTGATATGCTTCTTGATCATCAGGATTGCCAAGTGCTTGTTCATATCGTTCAATTACCTTTAATATCTCATTGTCAGAAGTGAAAATGGTCTGCTCAACTGTAAGGGCAGCTTCTAAGTTAGGTTCCTGTGGTAGAAATGAGATCTTTATGCCTTTTCTGCTTACTACCTGGCCTGAATCCGGAGTAGCTACTCCGGCGATGATATCGAGAATAGATGTTTTTCCTGTTCCGTTTTTTGCAACAAAGGCTATTTTTTGGTCTTTGTTGATTCCGAATGAGATATCCTCGAATAAAACACGTTCGCCAAAGGCTTTCGATATATTTTCAACTGAAAGGTAGTTCACTTAAGCTCAATAAAAGTTGACAACAAAGGTACTAAGCTGAAGTAGTTTTTTGAGGTTTTCAATCTATTTAATTAATCTATCGGAAAAGCAACTCTCAAACTTACACTTCCTCTATTTATTGGCTCAAAATCTTTATTGCTTAAACGTATATGTGGATTTATGGATAACCTGAAAGGTTTACCACCAATACCAAAATATGGAACGAAGCGTAGGCTTTCATCTAGGAAATTGGTGTAATAGATTAATTCTGACCCTAAAACAAAACCACCAAAACTAACAAAACCACCTAATTTAGGGCCTATCAGAAATGAGTTTTTGACGAATCCCATTTCGCTAGTAGCGTACCAGTTGGCACTAGTAGCATGAACTCCTGAAGTACTGGATTTTTGATACCCAATTTCAAGAAGATGAAATTTACTGGTATTTGGTTCACCAAAATTGTAGTGATATCCAATTACGAACGATCTATCTTTAATGAATCCTGATGAGGTAACTTGATTTTGGTAGGCAAAGGCAATTTGATTGCATATGACTAATAAGCAGCAAGCAAGTAATAGTTTATTTAGTGGTTGCATTGGTTGAAAAGTATTGATATAAATACCAATAACGTATCAATAATAATACCAAAATAGGAGTAAGGGAAATAGCAAAAAGCTGAAAGCTAAATACCCATAAAATGAGCATTAAGATGAGTGCTCCTATTAGAAAGGAAACGTATCGTTTGTTCCACTTTAAATCATTCTTTTTTAGATAAAATAGGAATATGATGTTAGGGGCAAACGCCCAGAGAATATTAAAATTATTATCACTAGATGTATGGTCAGTAGCAAACCATAGAAGTAGCAAACCAATTCCGATTAAGCCGGTGAGTGAAAATATGAGCCAGTCCAGCAGCTTCGTTCTTTTACCTCTTTTTTTGTCTCTATAGGTTATATAAATCCCAAGAATAGTTAATAATGAAAATATGAAAAAGGGGCTCCAGAAGAAATCAATTTCGAAACTTGATTTTCGTGTGCTATCAATTATAGTGGCAGACTTTTTTATTATGGGAATGGTCCCATTTTCCGACTTTAATGTGGCCTTTTCAAATGCTTTATTTAGATATTGCGGAATGTACATATGTTCCATAGGAGTTGCTTCGCTGTCTATAACAGATCCTAATGCGGTTGTAATACCGAGATTCCCCCAGTCATTGACTGGCAATTCATCTAAGTATAGCTGTCTAATGGTACGAAGTTTGGCGACATACGATTCATCAAATTTGAGGTTGTCTCCTAAAATAGACTGAAGAACATCCCTAGGTCTAGTAGCACAATTATCGTAAAAGTAATCGTATAAGTAAGAGCTGTTTTGTGGCTTAGCATTGATCAATAGTTTATCAAAAAATTGCTGTTTTTGATCTTGATTTAAAGCGAGCCATTGTTCTTGTACAGATTGATTATCACGTTTGTAAGCACGTTCCAAAAATTCATAGCGGTAGTTAGAGAGCTTATATAATAATCTGCCCTTGGCAAAATTTAGATAGAAATTGGGTTGATCAAAATCAAAGGAACCATAGTTAAACACCACATCAAAACCATTTACAGGATCGTTAACACGAACTGCGGTATGTCCGAACTTAGTATATAAATTATCTCCAGGACCTCCGGTAAGAATACTTATTTCTGCTTCAGTAGACAAGGTGATGTCTTGCGCAACGACAGTGTTGAAAAAGGACAAGAAAATAAAAAGTATGTAAAAAAATCTCATAGTAATTATGCTCTTCAAATAGGTTGGTGCATGTATTCCTTTGGTGAAAATAGAAATATTAGTTTGTTTTACAGAACAAGATATTCATAAAATAAATCAAAAGAGGTTGTTTCATTATTAAGATACTTTAGGGTCATTTCTTATTTTAGCATTCGCGAAACCAACGAATGAAGAAACACATTCCAAACCTTTTTACCTTTGCCAACTTATGTTGTGGCTTATTAGCCATAATGTTTGCATTGAGGCACGAATTGGATTATGCTGCTTTTCTAGTCTTTTTGGGAATTTTCTTTGACTTTTTTGACGGACTAGCTGCACGGTTGTTAAAAGTAGAAAGTGAATTGGGGGTACAGCTAGACTCTCTTGCTGACCTCGTTACTAGTGGTGTAGTCCCTGGTTTTGTTATGATGCAACTTCTAGCAAGTAGCATAGGGAGTACCGCTATTTCCGGAGAATGGGTACTTGCCAGTTCGTTTGTTCCTTATATTGCTCTTTTGATACCTATAGCATCAGCATATAGACTGGCCAAGTTTAATATTGATGAGGAACAAAAGGATTCGTTCATTGGTCTGCCAACACCGGCCAATGCTATTTTAATTTTATCACTTCCGTTGATCATTGATTACCAATTTAGTGAGTTATCAGCTGGTATAATTCATAATTATTGGTTTCTAATAGGTCTTACCTTGCTGAGCACTTTTTTACTTAATGCGCCCATTCAACTTTTTGCACTGAAATTTAAAAGCTGGGGTTTTAAAGAAAATGCAGTTCGCTACGTTTTTATTGCATTATGTGCAATTTTGTTAGTGTTACTCAAGTTTGTTGCTATCCCAGTTATTATTACCAATTATATTTTTTTATCATTATTTTCTAAAAGTAAAAAGGGCTAACGAAGTTTTTCTTTGAAAATAAATTGTGAAGCCATACGACCGAAATTAGCCTGTTTATAGGTATTGTTATGGTCCCCCTTGACATAAATTAACGTACTGTTGGGCAATAATTTTTGCAGCGCTTCTCGATTGCCATTCGTGGTATCTTCTTTTCCTGAGATAATTAAAATTGGGATTTCTATGTTAGCACATTGTGCTGCTGTCGTTTTGGGTTGATGTTGTTGCTGTAAGCTTAAACTTTTAAGGTCAGCATTAATAGATTTTGCGTACGTAACGGCACCTCTGGTCATATCATTTAGCTCATCTTCACCACTAAATGCTTTGGCAAATAGTTCGGGAATTTCCCATTTAGGATTTGTAAAATCAGCTCCTACGCCACCAATAACTGCTTTTCTAATTCGATGATCCATTGTCAGTAATTTAGTAAGTATAATAGCACCCCGCGAGTACCCAACAGCTTTGTACGACGAGATATTTAAATGATCTATTAATGCGATGATATCTTTTAATTCGGCGCTGTTTTGGTACGCTTCGTCATTTTGAGGTTTGTCCGATTCGCCATTGCCTCTCAGGTCAGGCGCAATTACACGGTAACCTTTCGCTAACAGTACTTTTTTGAGGTCACTCTTATCCCAATTTTTTCTTGTGTTTATAAAACCATGAAGTAATACTACTGGATATCCATTACCTTGGTCGCTATATGCAATTTTAATCCCGTCATGCGATTTAAAATAATGAGTTTTTTCCTGAGCGCTTCCTAAAAAACTAAAAAGAATGAAAAGAAAAACGAAAATTGATTTCATATTAATTTGTTAATTAGAAAAAGATATAAGCTGTTGAATGGAACACTTAAAACTCAAGCTTCTTTTTACGAAGTTCGAAGTTTTGACCAAGGTATACTTTTCTAACCATTTCATCTTGCGCCAGCTCTTCTGGTTCACCGGCCTTAAGAATGCCACCTTCAAACATCAAATAGGTACGATCTGTAATTGCTAAGGTTTCTTGCACATTATGATCCGTAATCAAAATACCGATGTTTTTGTTTTTAAGATGTGCCACAATACGTTGAATATCTTCTACCGCCACAGGATCAACTCCAGCGAATGGTTCGTCCAACAAAACAAATTTAGGATCGGTTGCTAACGCTCGCGCAATTTCAGTGCGGCGACGTTCGCCTCCCGATAACAAATCACCACGGTTTTTTCGAATATGGCCCAAACCAAATTCTTCAATCAGCGATTCCATTTTATGGTGCTGTTCTTTTTTACTGAGTTTTGTAAGTTGCAGTACACTAAGTATATTATCTTCAATACTTAACTTTCTAAAAACAGAAGCTTCTTGTGCCAAATAGCCAATTCCGTTTTGTGCCCTCTTGTACATGGGATATTTGGTAATATTGGTATCATCGAGATAGATCTGACCTCCATTTGGTTTAATTAACCCAACTATCATATAAAATGAGGTAGTTTTCCCGGCACCATTAGGTCCTAGAAGCCCGACAATCTCACCTTGATTTACCTCCAAGGAGATTCCTTTAACCACCTTTCGACCCCGGTAGGTCTTCATTATGTTATCAGCACGTAAGATCATAACTCAAAGATGCGGTATCAAAGCATAAATACCAAATACCTATTCCCAAAATCTTATTAAAACCATTAGCTTGCTTCTAAGGCTTCCCAATATTCATAGGCGCGTCGCAAATGAGGAATAACAATCGTGCCGCCTACTAAGGTTGCAATACTTAGGCTTTCCATAACCTGTTCTTTACTTATTCCTTCTTTGTAGCAGGTTTCTAAATGATATTTTACACAATCATCACAACGCAATACGGTAGAAGCAACCAGTCCTAAAAGCTCTTTGGTTTTTACATCGAGCGCTCCCTCCATGAATGCATTAGTATCTAAGTTAAAAATGCGTTTAATGATCTTGTTATTGTCGTTCAATAACTTACTATTCATTCTTTCGCGATAAGCATTAAATTCTTCTACTTGATTCATAGCTGTATTACCTTTTAGCCTTTGCTGCTTTTTCCTTTTTTAATTGATTTTTAATTACCCGTTTTGAGATTATGATGCTTATTTCATAAAGAATTAATACTGGAATAGCAACAATAATCTGACTTGCAATATCTGGTGGCGTAATAATAGCCGATAGAATAAGAACGACGACTAATGATATTTTTCGGTACTTTCTTAAAAAATCTGGAGTGACCAATCCTATTTTGGTAAGAAAATAGATCACAATAGGAAGTTCAAAAATAACTCCAGATGCTAAAACTGATGCTCGCACAATGCCTATATACGAATCAAGGTCAAACTCGTTCATTACATCAGCACTGACCTGGTAACTTCCTAAGAAATTAAGTGATAACGGTGTTACCACATAGTAGCCAAATAATACTCCCATGAAAAATAATAACGAGGATATCCAGATAAAACCGCCTGCATTTTTTCGTTCATTTTCATACAAACCGGGGCTTATAAACTTCCAAAACTCATAAATAACATAGGGGAAGGCAACAATAAGACCTGCGGTTATTGATGTCCACATATGCGCTGAAAATTGTCCAGCTACTTTTCTACTTTGAAGCGTATACGGTATTTCATCTAGACAAAAAGCTTGATCAAGACCAATGGCTTTAGAGATATTACAGAGAATCCGAAAGGTTGGAAAATTGACATCTCTGGGTCCAAACAATATCACATCAAAAATGATACTTTTTGCTAAAAACGCCACAGTTCCACCAATTAATATCGCAGCTGTCGCTCTTATTAAATGCCACCTTAATTGTTCAAGATGTTCTAAAAAAGACATCTCAGTGCCTGCTTGCTCACTTGCTCCCATTAAATAATACCTTCTTTAATAAGATTATGTAAATGTACCACACCAGCATAATTCCCATTTTCTTCTGCTAATAGTTGAGAGATGTTATTCTCTTCAAGTACCTCTAACGCGTCAACTGCCATTGCATTGTTATTAATAACTCTAGGATTCGGAGACATTATGTCCTTTGCCTTAAGCAGGCTAAAGTCATCATTGTTATTAAGCATTCGCCTAATATCACCATCAGTGACAATACCAATAATTTTATCTTTTTCGGTGACTGCAACCACGCCCAGCATATTTTCAGAAATCTCTACGATCACCTTTTTTATACCGCTTTCGGCATTAACTTGTGGTTTCATATTTTGAGAAGTAATATCGCTAACTCGTAGGTATAACTTTTTCCCTAAAGCTCCGCCAGGGTGATACTTTGCAAAATCGCTACTAGAAAATCCACGAATATCTAAAAGGGTAACGGCAAGTGCATCGCCCACAACCAATTGTGCCGTTGTACTTGTTGTAGGGGCCAGATTGTTTGGACATACTTCTTTTTCGACATATGAATTAAGCACGCAATTGGCTTCGGTACCTAAAAACGAATCCTTGTTTGCGGTAATAGCAATAATGGGATTCTTGTAGTTTTTAATTAAAGGAACCAACACTTTAATTTCCGGAGTGTTTCCACTTTTAGAGATACAGATGACAACATCATCTTTTAAGATATTACCAAGATCACCGTGAATGGCATCTGCAGCGTGCATAAAAATTGCCGGTGTTCCAGTTGAGTTAAAAGTGGCCACAATTTTTTGTGCAATGATGGCACTTTTACCAATTCCGGTAACAATTACACGACCTTTTGAGCTGTAAATCAGGTCGACAGCTTCGCAAAAATTTTCATCTACAAGATCAACTAAATTGGCTATAGCATTTGCTTCTTCTTGTATGGTATTTCGGGCAACCCGAATTATTTTCTGTTTGTCCATTAAATAGGCAGCTAAGTTTTGTTTAACCTAAAAAATGCTTATATTTCATTATACAAATGCAAATGTAGCTATTAATTACTTAGCGATAGTGAGTGCCTATGGAAATTGATTTACATAAGGAGCTGAAAAAATACTTCGGTTTTAGTCAATTTAAAGGATTACAAGAAAAGGTAATAAATAATATAATAAATGATCATAACACTTTTGTGATCATGCCAACGGGTGGTGGAAAGTCACTTTGTTACCAATTACCTGCCTTGGTAAAAGAAGGAACTGCGATAGTAGTATCTCCCTTGATTGCCTTGATGAAAAATCAAGTTGATGCGTTGAGAAGTATATCTGAGGAAAATGGGATCGCTCATGTATTAAATTCTTCATTAACCAAAACCGAGATCAGGCAGGTTAAAGAAGATATGACCAATGGTGTTACCAAGTTACTCTACGTAGCCCCCGAGTCACTTACTAAAGAAGAAAATGTTGATTTTTTGCGTTCGGTTACCATTAGTTTTATGGCAATTGATGAAGCGCATTGCATATCAGAGTGGGGTCACGATTTTAGGCCAGAATACCGCAATCTTAAAAACATTATTAAGCGAATAGGAGATCAAATACCTATTATAGGTTTAACTGCTACTGCTACACCAAAAGTTCAAGAAGATATTTTAAAGAACCTAAGCATGACAGATGCCAAGGTTTTTAAGGCATCATTTAACAGGCCTAATTTGTTTTACGAGGTACGTCCTAAAACAAAAAATGTAGATGCTGATATCATCCGGTTTATTAAGCAGCACTCGGGAAAGTCGGGTATTGTGTATTGTTTGAGCAGAAAACGGGTCGAGGAACTAGCGCAAACACTTCAGGTAAATGGTATAAATGCCGTACCATATCATGCTGGTTTGGATGCTAAAACCAGAGTGAAACATCAAGATATGTTTTTAATGGAAGAGGCTGATGTTGTAGTGGCAACTATTGCATTCGGAATGGGAATTGATAAACCTGATGTCCGTTTTGTAATTCACAATGATATCCCTAAAAGTATTGAGAGTTATTACCAAGAAACAGGTCGAGCCGGTCGCGATGGAGGAGAAGGAATATGCTTAGCCTTTTATGCCTATAAGGATATCGAAAAGTTGGAGAAATTCATGTCCGGCAAACCAGTTGCTGAGCAGGAAATAGGTCATGCACTCTTACAAGAAATGGTTGCTTATGCCGAAACCTCAATGTCCCGTAGAAAATTCATACTTCATTATTTCGGAGAAGATTTTGATAACGACACAGGAGAAGGAGGTGACATGGATGACAATGTGCGAAATCCTAAAAAGCGACATGAAGCGAAAGAAAAAGTAGTTAAATTGTTAGAAATTGTTGATGCTACTAAAGAGAAATACAAGTCAAAAGAAATAGTGAATACACTTATCGGGAAGTCAAATGCTTTGATGAAGTCTCATAAAACTGATGAGAAACCTTTTTTTGGTACTGGTAAGCAAGAAAATGATAAGTTTTGGATGGCATTATTGCGTCAGGTACTGGTATCAGGTGAACTACGCAAGGATATTGAAACATATGGTGTTATCAAATTGACTGATAAGGGGCGTGATTTTTTGAACACTCCGCAGTCCTTTATGATGACCGAAGATCATGCTTACGACAGTGAAGATGATGGCAGTATCATAACAAATGCAAAAGGTAGTGGAGCGGTAGCCGATGAAAAATTAATGACCATGCTGAAGGACTTAAGAAGAAGCACTGCTAGGCGATTAGGCGTTCCACCATTTGTTGTTTTTCAAGATCCTTCTTTAGAAGATATGGCATTAAAATATCCGGTAAGTCTAAAAGAGCTATCGAATGTTCACGGTATTGGTGAAGGTAAGGCTAAAAAGTACGGATCAGAGTTTGTTGAAATGATCGCCCAGTATGTCGAAGACAATGACATTATTCGACCTGAGGACATGATTGTTAAAAGTACTGGTGCCAACTCAGCGCTTAAGTTATATATTATTCAAAATGTAGACAGAAAACTTCCATTGGATGATATCGCATCTGCTAAAGGAATGGAGATGGCAAATTTTATAAAAGAAATGGAAGCCATAGTGTATTCTGGTACTAAACTGAATATTGATTATTGGGTTGACGAAATTCTAGATGAAGATCAACAAGAAGAAATTCACGAATATTTCATGGAATCGGAATCCGATAAAATAGATGATGCTATAGAAGAGTTTGATGGTGACTATGATGATGAGGAACTGCGCTTATACCGAATCAAATTTATTAGCGAGGTCGCCAATTAACGGCTTCGTAATTGATCAACTTTTTACTTCATTCAGAACAACACTTCTCAAGCTGAATCTATTTCAGCTTCTCAGCTCATGACATGCTAATGTTATAAGTTAATATAAGGGGTAAGAAACAGTTAATATTGCGATATTTTATCCTTGAATTAACTTCAATTCTAGTTTATTCATTACATCTATTAGCTTCAACACTTTCCAAGTGTTTTTTTCATGTGTAGTTTACAGCGCATTTTCTTAAAAGAATAAGCTTTTTTGTGTTTAAGGCTGGCCATAATGTGCTAAAAACAGTTTTTTGAAGAGGCTGTTTATATATCGATATTAATTCATTTTTGTTAAAATTATACTAAAAAATATTAAACAAAGCAACCTTTTTATTTATGCTGTATCAAAAGTTTGTTGAATTATTAATCAAATAAGTTAAACGAAATTTTGTTGATTGATAATTGATAATGAACAAAACATAAACCATTAAAAATTACACAGCATGAAAACACTAATTAACCAAGTAGTGAAAAAAAGTATTTGGGTGTTTGCATTTCTACTCATTTTAGGAGCTTGTAAAAATGATGACGGTCCTCTAGTTATCGAAGAAGCTTTTGAAGAAGGAGAATTTGCAGAATCACCTATTATTAGTTTCGAAGAAATCGATGAAATGACAAAGTCGGTTATCGATGGAGAGTTGAATGATGAGTCTTCAGCAAAATCTTCAGATAAAGAATCAACCAACAGGGGCGGAATTAGTATTGAAAGAAGACGATACGATTTCAACGCGACTGTTACTAGAGGTGCTGATGCAGGTACCGAGTTAAGCGGAGAACTCAATGTGAAATTTACATTGTATCACGCATCGTTTGCCATTATCAGAGGTTTTCTTGATCTAGGTAATGGTGACCGTGCTACATTAAGAGGGGCTTGGATCAGTGATGGCTTTGTCTACCTAATCATGAGATTACCAGATAATAGTCTAGTATTTGGGTATGGTGTTGCTGATGATGAAGGAGATATCCAGGGAAGATTTAGGTTTTTTACCAGAAATGGAAGGAGTGTAGGTGACTGGACTGCTGAGCTAACTAGTGTAACCACCCCTGATCAGGATTTAGTTGATATTATTGCTGCAGATGGTCGTTTTGAAACACTCGTTGCTGCGGCTACTCAAGCTGAATTAGTTGGTGCTTTAAAAGGTGAAGGACCCTTAACATTATTTGCGCCAACCGATGATGCCTTTGCCGCGTTGGATGCTATTCCAGAAGGAGAAACCTTGAAACAAGTGTTGTTATACCATGTTCTCGATGGTAAATTCCGAACGCAGAAGCTACTTAGAAAAGAGATGCTCACAACCCTTCAGGGAGAAGATATAAAAGTGACATTAAATGAAAATAATGAACTTATTATAAACGATGTTGTAAAGCTAGTACAAGCAAATATTCGGGCTAAGAACGGTATTTTACATGTTATTGAAGCGGTGTTGATTCCACCGTCACTTCAAGACTTACCTTCAATTGTTGATATCGCCACGGGAGATGAAAATTTCTCAACCTTAGTAAGCGCTTTAAGTAGTGCTGATTTGGTTGAAACACTACAAGGTGATGGGCCATTTACAGTATTCGCTCCTACAAATGCAGCCTTTGAAAAACTAGAAGCTATTCCCGAAGGAGAAGCCTTAAAGGAAGTGTTACTTTATCATGTAGCTGCCGGAAAATTAACCGCTGCTGATATTGTAGAAGCTGGTACGGTGGTCACGCTTAACGATGGTGCAGAAATAACCGTAGAAATGATTGATGATAAGGTTATTTTGAACGGTACTATTGAAGTAGCTGTGGCTAATATTATGGCATCTAATGGAATCGTACATGTGATTAATGATGTTTTAATTCCACCACTACCTTCAATTGTTGATATTGCTACCAGTGATGATAATTTCTCGACCTTAGTTGGTGCCCTTGCTAGCGCCGATTTAGTTGAAACGCTGCAAGGTGAAGGGCCATTTACGGTGTTCGCACCAACAAATGATGCTTTTGATAAATTAGATGCTATACCAGGAGGTGAAGCTTTAAAGGACATTTTACTGTATCATGTTGCGGCGGGAAAATTTGACGCTGCCACCTTACTTGCAGATGGCAAGGTGAAAACTATTCAAGGCGCCGAAATCACCGTGGAAAAAATAGGTGATGATGTCATTCTTAACGGAATGGTGAAAGTAGTGGCTGCTGATATCATGGCATCTAATGGTATTGTTCATGTAATTGACACAGTGTTAATACCGCAATTGCCTTCCATTGTTGAAATTGCTACTGGCGATGATAATTTCTCGACTTTAGTGACTGCACTGGCTAGTGCTGATTTGGTCGAAACGCTTCAGGGTGAGGGGCCATTTACAGTATTTGCACCAACAAATGATGCATTTGCTAAACTAGACGCTTTACCAGAAGGTGATGCTTTAAAAGACGTACTGCTGTACCATGTAGCAGCCGGAAAATTTGATGCAGCTACACTATTAGCGGATGGTAAGGTAACAACCATACAAGGAACGGATGTTACTGTGGAAAAGGTTGGTGACGATGTCATTTTAAACGGAATGGTAAAAGTGGTAATAGCTGATATTATGGCGTCTAATGGTATTGTACATGTAATTGATACCGTTCTTATTCCAACACTTCCATCAATAGTTGATATTGCAACTGGTGACGAGAATTTCTCAACCTTAGTATCTGCATTGTCCAGTGCCGACTTGGTTGAAACACTTCAAGGCGATGGACCGTTCACGGTGTTTGCTCCGACAAACGACGCATTTGCTAAATTAAACGCATTACCTGAAGGTGATGCTCTTAAACAAGTATTGTTATATCACGTAGCATCCGGAAAATTTGACGCGGCAACATTACTTGCTGATGGTAAAGTTACCACGATTCAAGGTGATGAGGTTACAGTAGAAAAAGTTGGGGACGATGTAATCTTAAATGGAACAGTAAAAGTGGTAGTGGCCGATATTATGGCATCTAATGGTATCGTTCATGTAATCGATACTGTATTAATTCCACCGGTACCTTCAATTGTTGATATTGTGGTTGAAAATGATGATTTCTCAACTTTAGAAGCCTTGGTAATTCAACAAGGATTAGTAGATACCTTAAATGGCGATGGTCCGTTTACGGTTTTTGCGCCTACCGATGCTGCATTTGCCATGTTAAATGAGGTGCCACAAGGACAAGATTTAACAAACGTATTATTGTACCACGTTTTATCAGGTACCTTTACATTGAATGATATTCCTGAAGGTGTTACCATGATCGCTACAGCATTAGGGGAAGAGCTTAAAATTGATCGAAATGGAAACATGATCACTTTAAATGATACAATCACAGTGACCACAACGGATATTATGGCTTCTAATGGGGTAATTCATGTGATTGATGGTGTATTGATTCCGCCAAGTTTGCAACCCCTTCCTACCATTGTAGAAATCGCTGCGGGCAATCCCGATTTTAGTACCTTGGTAAGTGCAGTACAGCAAGCCGGTTTGGTAGACGCTTTGAATGCAGAAGGACCTTTTACTGTATTTGCTCCAACAAATACTGCCTTTGCGCAACTAGACGCAATTCCTGAAGGCGATGCTTTGGCACAAGTACTACTTTATCATGTGATTGATGGTAAAATTACTTCAGACGATATTCCTCAGGGAGAAACGCTGGTGACAACAAAGCAAGGAGAACAAGTTTCTGTTGTTCGAAATGGCGATATGATCACTCTAAATGAAACCATTAGTGTTATTGTTAAGGACATTATGGCTTCTAATGGAGTAATTCACGTGATTGATGGAGTATTGATCCCGCCTAGTTTTGCAGGTAAGACGATCTTAGATCTTGCTAAAGAGACTCCAGAGTTATCAACTTTGGTAAGTGCGGTAGAATCCGCGGGTCTTGATGGCGTGTTAGATGGGGAAGGTGATTTTACCGTATTTGCTCCAACGAATGACGCTTTTGCGCAATTAGCTGAGTTACCTGAAGGTGATGCATTAGTGGAAGTTTTAAAATATCACGTTGTTGGAGAGCGGTTGTTTGCAGATGATTTAAAGCAATTACATACGGTAACGACCTTACAAGGTCAAGATGTTACTATATTTTATAATAATGGAAAAATCTACTTGAACGGTCATGTAATTCAGGTAGCTATTGCAGATATCGAAGCAACCAATGGGGTTGTTCATGTTATCACTGGCGTATTAATTCCTCCTGCCTCGCACTAAACAATCATTTAATTAGCTTAAAAGCCCCTGTCAGAAATGACAGGGGCTTTTTGTTTAAAGAAAAAATTTTCTTTTTCATTTTCCTAGACTAAGGAATATTATTCTTTAGTTTTTACAGGACAAGTACTAATACCAAATGGAGCATATAGAGGGCAAAAACTTACGAGACTTGTAAGCAAAAATATACCAGCAGCTGCTAGCAATACAATACCTAATGTTCCTGACACAGTGCCAGTAAAATATAATACTGCTGCAACGATAGCTACTAATACACGAATAACTTTATCGGTAGTTCCCATGTTTTTTTTCATCATTATAAGTTTTAGTTAAACAACAAGACAATGCCATAAATGGTACCAAAACAGATTATGCAAGCAATGAGCAGCTTTAATACTTTAAGTTTCATCATCTTTAAGGCAAAACTATAGGTTGCTGCCTTTCTATGCAGTGACTAAAGTCACTTTAAAGTACTTCAATGGTATTAGGAGATATTTTTATTAGTTCTTCAATCTCTAATTTTTTTAAAACACGACTTATCACTTCGCGAACTGTACCAAGCTCGTTTGCAATTTGTGAATGGGTAAGTTTTATTTCATTATTTGAGGTAACTCGGGCTTTTTCTTTCAAATAATCATACAGACGTTTGTCCATTTTATTGATTAAAATGTGTTCTATGCTTACCAGCAAATCTGTATAGCGGGTATTGTATTGCTGATAAAATAGATCATTGAGCTTCGGGTATTTTTTAATCCATTCATTCACTTTTTGTACAGGCAGCAATAAAAGAGTAGAATCTTCTTCTGTTATTGCATATACCTTACTTGGCTTATTGTACAAACCAGAAGAAAATGACATTACACAACTTTCTTTTGGTTGAATATAATATAAGAGTAGTTCACGTTCTTCAAAGCGAGACATCACTTTTACTAAACCATCAATCACGAAAGGTATGACCTTTATATATTGATCCTTTCTAAGGATTTCTGTAGACTTTGGTACTTCTTGAATACTTCCCTCTTCTAAAATCTCATCAACTAGTGGTTGACCCAAAAAGGCAATTTTATCTTTGATATTTTTCATATGATGCCGCTAAAGCTAATTAGTTTATCCAGTAATTCAAAAATGTAACTGTACTATAAGTCCAATTAAAATTAATCTCCTTTCAAAAAATACAGCTCATACGTCAGAATTAAATATCTTTGCGCTCAATTTAAAAACAAGAACATGCAAGAAGGTTTATATGCTAAATTCAATACCAATAAAGGTGAGATTTTAGTAAATCTAGAGTTTGAAAAAACACCTGGAACTGTAGGTAATTTTGTTGGCCTGGCTGAGGGTAATTTAGAAAACGATGTAAAACCACAAGGTACACCTTACTATGATGGTTTAAAGTTTCATCGGGTGATTCCAGATTTTATGATTCAAGGAGGCTGTCCACAAGGTAGTGGTGTAGGTGGACCCGGTTATCAGTTTGATGACGAAATTCACCCAGATTTAAATCATACTGGCCCAGGAGTACTTTCAATGGCAAATGCAGGACCAGGAACTAATGGTAGTCAGTTTTTTATTACTCATGTGGCCACTGATTGGTTAGATGGTAAACATACTGTTTTTGGTAACGTTGTCGAAGGACAGTCAGTTGTTGATGCTGTCGCACAAGGTGACAGTATAGAGAGTATAGAAATTGTTCGAGTAGGGGCAGCTGCTGAAGCGTTTAATGCTGTTGAAGCATTTAGAACGTTTGAAGGTGCACGTGAGGCTCGTTTAGCTGCTGAACTAGAAGCACAAAATGAAGCTTTGGAAAAGCTTTCGGCAGGGTTTAACGTAACTGATAGCGGTTTACGATACCAGATCATTCAAAAAGGAGATTCAGGAATCAAAGCAGAAAAAGGAAAAACAGTATCGGTACATTATAAAGGTCAATTAGATGATGGTACAGTATTCGATTCTTCATTTAAAAGAAATCAACCTATTGATTTTGCCTTGGGAGTAGGTCAGGTTATTCCCGGTTGGGACGAAGGTATTGCTTTGTTAGAAGTAGGCGATAAAGCACGATTGGTAATACCCAGTCATTTAGGATATGGAGCTCGTGGTGCTGGCGGGGTGATTCCACCTAATGCTAACCTCGTTTTCGATGTGGAGCTTGTAAATGTAAAGTAAATATCAATTTCATATAAAGAACCAAGAAGGTAAGACGTTGTTCTTATTTTCTTGGTTTCTTTTTTCCATCCTTTCTCATTTCAATATCTAATTACTAAGCAGTATCTTTAATCGCACAAACCTATATCAAGTGCGATTTATTAAAAAACTACTTCGCTTTCTTTTAGTTTTAGTGGTCATTGTTGTAACTATTTATGCGATTGGGCCACGTGTTGAAAAGCCAAATCTTGATACAGGCATTCCACAAGTTACTTCGAATCTAGCTGAATTAGAAAATGAAATCCTTGTTAAGGAAAAATCAAACCCTAAAATAAAGGAAGGTAATAGCTCTAGGTTTGTTTGGTTTGACTCAGTTCCAAGAAAAACTACATACAGTGTCTTATATCTCCACGGATGGTCAGCTAGTCATGAAGAAGGTGCACCTTTGCATCGTCTTATAGCAAAGAGATACGGAGCAAATTTATATTTACCAAGACTAGCTGGGCATGGCATTGCCGAGAACGAACCGATGTTGAATTTAACAGCAACCGATTATCTGAATAGTGCTAAAGAAGCACTGGCAGTAGCTAAAACAATTGGAGAAAAGGTAATTGTCATCGGAACTTCTACAGGGGGTACCTTGGGACTTTGGTTGGCTAGTTTTGATGAAACAATTGAAATCTTACTTTTATATTCACCCAACGTTGCTATTTATGACAGCACATCAAAATTACTCTCTGGCCCTTGGGGAACGGAGTTGGTAAGACTAGTTCAAGGAGGGGATTATTTTTCGTTTAAAGCAGATTCTATCAAGCAGCAATATTGGACCACAAAATATCGGATTGAAGCCTTGCCACATTTACAAGTGTTGATTGATCAGACAATGACAGAAGCCACATTTAAAAAGGTAAAGCAGCCCGTTTTTATGGGATATTATTTTAGAGATGAAGAAAATCAAGACAAGGTGGTATCGGTCCCAGACATGCTGTCTATGTTTGAGCGGCTGGGGACATCTGAAAATTTAAAAAGAAAAAAGGCTTTTCCTGATGTAGACGATCATGTCATGACCTCGCATATTACCAGTAAGGATTTTGATAGCTTTAAAAAAGAAACTTTTAGTTATTTAGAAACGGTTTTGAACCTACAACCTGTTAAAGAAGAAATAATAAAAAACCAATGAAAAAAATTAGCATTTTATTGGCTATTGCTATGCTAATAGCCTCTTGTAAAAAGGAAATAAAACCCAAAGAACCAGCCGTAGTTTGGGAAGCATTTGATGAAGCCGAAGTATTGGCTAATCAGCAGGAGCATGATAACGAGCGAATGCGTTATAAACTTATCAATTCAGTCATTACTGATAAAAATACGATTTGGGCTCCTTTTGCTGACGATTTAGCCTATGTAACTAAGGCAGATTATGAGGCGCTAAAGCCATTGATTCTTGAAAAATCAATTCCTGAAATTAATCTATCGATTAAAGAAGGAAAGCTAACATACGAGCAGCTTACACAGTTCTATCTCTATCGAATTAGGGCGTTTGAAAGCGATAATGATCTTTCTTTAAACGCGGTTATTTCTTTAAACCCGAAAGCACTTGATTTTGCTCGTGACCTTGACCTTGCTTTTGATGCAACGAAAATTGATTTGTACAGCGTTAAAGGCATGCCAATTCTGATTAAGGATAATATTGGTCTTGAAGGCACTGCAACAACCGCAGGAGCAGTTGCTCTAAAAGACAATATGGCCGATGATGCTTTTATCACAAAGCGTTTAAAAGAAAGCGGGGCCATCATTTTAGGAAAAGCTAATTTAAGTGAGTGGGCCTATTTCTTTTGCAGTGGTTGTCCGCTTGGCTATAGTGCTTTGGGTGGACAAACGATGAACCCTTACGGACGAATGAAATTTGAAAGCGGTGGCTCTAGTTCTGGTAGTGGGGTAGCAGCAGCTGCTAATTATGCTGTGGCTACTGTTGGAACTGAAACAAGTGGTTCTATTCTATCTCCGTCAAGTAAAAACAGCGTTGTAGGGTTAAAACCGACTATTGGTAAACTTAGCCGTGGCGGAATCGTACCGATTTCAAGCACGCTTGATACACCTGGACCTATGACCAAAAATGTGATCGATAATGCAATTTTGTTAAATGCCATGTTGGGTAAAGACAAAGCAGACGCTATAACGGTTGCTTCTCTGCCGACCGATATTCTAAGCATTGAGAGAGGAAATTTACAAGGCAAACGGTTTGGAGTAATAAAAGCTTTAAAAGAAGATTCATTGTACATTACTGCACTAAAAAAGATAGAAAGTGCTGGTGCTGAACTTATCGAATTTGATCCTGGAAATCCAGGGTTAACTGGTTTTATTACGCTTTTAAATATGGACATGAAAGTTGATATGCCGTATTATTTAGCTGATTATGCTAATGATCAAATATCGTTTAAATCGATCGCTGATTTAGTTACGTTCAATCAACAAGATTCATTAGTAAGGGCTCCCTATGGTCAACAATTGTTTGAGGGAATTGTTGCGGATACCACTACCATGGAACAGTTGAATGAAATAAAGTCGAATTTGGAAAATGTAGGGAGGAATTTTTTTAATAGTGCACTTGATTCGTTGAAAGTAGATGCAGTGCTATCAATAAATAATTATCACGCAGGATATGCTGCGGTAGCCAAATATCCGGCTTTAACGGTACCAATGGGTTATACTGATGATGGAGAGCCGATAAGTCTTACCTTCGTCGCAAAACCATTTGAAGAAGAAAAGTTACTGCAACTTGGCAGGGCCTACGAAAAAATAAGTAAGGAGCGTAAGGCCCCAAAAAACTATCAATAAATGAAGAATATGCAAGGGGCTATTGTGATGATCACACGTATCGTGGCATACTACTGCCTTTTTTATGGTCTAGTAAAAGTAAGTGCAATATTTAGAGGTGCCTGGGCGATACCAAATGGAATAATTGCCGCTGCCTTATTAGTTTTAGGGGGTATCGCTTTCTACTTAATACGAAAGAAACTGTTTAGTGGTGTGTTTGTTGTTGTAGCAATTATCTTAATTTCTGCATTGCGATTTTATGAAACACGTTTGGTACATTTAATACAGTCATGGGTAAGCTAGAAAACAACATATTTTTTATTTTATTGCTCTCAGCAATTTCCACAACTGCACAAATCACGCATCCTAAATTAAGCCCGTTTTCAACCATTAAACAAGATATCGGTTTGGTCAAGATTACAGTTGAGTATTCTAGACCTAGCGCTAGAGGTCGTAAAATAATAGGAGATTTGGTCCCTTATGATCGTATTTGGAGGGTAGGTGCAAATGAGTCAACTAAATTTACCACTTCACATAGTATAAAAATAGGGGAGTATGTATTAGAAAAAGGAACGTACGCCTTGTACACAATACCGCATAAGGATAGGTGGGAGGTTATATTTCATAAAAACACAACCCATTGGGGCGATGGTCGAAATGATTACAAAGCAGACGAAGATGTTTTTAGGCTAAATATTCAGCCAGAAAAAGTTAATGACTGGCAAGAAACTTTTTTAATTGCCTTTAACCATATCGATCATAATAGTGCTGTGATGGACTGGATTTGGGAACATACCAAAATTAGCATTCCAATTGAAGTTGATACCCATAGGATGATGCTCACTCAAATAGACACGGAGTTGAAGTCCAATCCAACTGCGATGAGCTATTATCAGGCGGCACGATATTTTCAGGAGCAAGATGTAAATGGAACAAAAGCCTTAAAACTGTTAGCGAAGGCAGAAAAGAAAGGCGGAAAAACCTATTATATTCATCGAATACGCTCTTTACTTTTGGCAAAAAACGGTCAATATAAGTCGGCTATAAAAGAAGCTCAAGCCTCACTTAGAATTGCTGATTCATTAGGGAAGGATGAGTTTGTAAGAATGAATCTAAAGAATATTGAATTTTGGAGTCGCCAAGGCAACAAAAAACCCTAATTTTGCACACCTTTTAAAAAGACAGGTATGCGCGCTAAATCTTTAAAAAACAATAAAATAAATGTAGTGACACTTGGTTGTAGCAAAAATGTCTACGACAGCGAGGTGTTAAT
Source organism: Spongiivirga sp. MCCC 1A20706 (assembly GCF_046524175.1). NCBI lineage: Bacteria > Pseudomonadati > Bacteroidota > Flavobacteriia > Flavobacteriales > Flavobacteriaceae > Spongiivirga > Spongiivirga sp. MCCC 1A20706. The sequence continues at coordinate 82,487 of NZ_JBEFZF010000003.1, read as the reverse complement.
GGGACAACTTCGTGCTAATAATAAAGAGGTCGTGCATGAAGAAGAAGGTAATATTGTAGTGATCAATACCTGTGGATTTATTAATAACGCTAAGGAAGAGAGTGTAAATACCATATTAGAGTATGTTGCTAAAAAGGAAGAGGGTGCGGTGGATAAGGTATTTGTTACGGGCTGCTTAAGCGAGCGTTATAAGCCAGATCTTGAAGAAGAAATTCCGGATGTTGATCAGTATTTTGGTACGACAGACCTGCCTCAGCTATTAAAGGCGCTTGGTGCTGATTACAAACATGAACTTATTGGGGAGCGTTTGACTACTACACCAAAGAATTACGCATACCTTAAAATAGCCGAAGGCTGTGACAGACCTTGTAGTTTTTGTGCAATACCAATTATGAGAGGTAAACATCGTTCAACCCCTATTGAAGATTTGGTATTGGAAGCTGAGAAGTTAGCAGCAAATGGTGTTAAGGAGCTCATTTTGATCGCTCAAGATCTTACTTATTACGGACTTGATTTGTATAAGAAACGGAATTTGGCCGAATTGTTATTAGCTTTAGTAAAAGTAAACGGAATTGAGTGGATTCGATTACACTATGCTTTTCCAACCGGTTTTCCTGTTGATGTTTTAGATGTGATAAAAAATGAACCGAAGGTTTGTAATTACATTGATATTCCTTTACAGCATATTGCAGACCCTATTTTAAAAAGTATGCGTCGCGGTACAACCAAAGCTAAGACTACTAAATTACTACAACAGTTTAAAGAGAAAGTACCGGGAATGGCAATTCGAACCACATTGATTGTGGGGTATCCTGGAGAAACCGAAGAAGATTTTCAAACATTGAAAAATTGGGTAGCCGAAATGAGGTTTGATCGCTTAGGCTGTTTTACTTACAGTCATGAGGAAAATACACATGCTTATAATCTGGAAGATGATGTTCCTGAAGACGTAAAGCAGAATCGTGCCAACCAAATTATGGAAATTCAGAGTCAGATATCATGGGAGTTGAATCAGGAAAAAATTGGAAAAACTTTTAACTGTATTATCGATCGAAAAGAAGGAAACCATTTTGTAGGAAGAACCGAATTTGACTCACCTGATGTTGACAATGAAGTACTGATCGACGCGTCTAAACACTACTTAAAAATCGGAGATTTTGCAATGATCAAGGTTATTGAAGCTACTGATTTTGACCTAATAGGGAAGCCTATCCGCAAATGATTAGGAAAAGTAGTTGCTAATTGTTTCTTCCAATTTCTCTCGCGTTAGTGGTTTTTTCATAAATATTTTGACATCATTATACTTCTCGGCCCTTTTTTCGTCATCAATATTTAAACTAGTGGTTAACATGGCAACGACGATTTTTGCTTTCTTATGTTCTGGTAATTTTCCATACTCTTCTAAAAAATCCCAGCCGCTCTTTCCAGGCATATTAATATCCAAAAAGATTAAGTTGGGGCGAGGTGCATTGTTTTCTGAATGGTTAATATAAGAAAGTGCATCATTAGCGTTTTCCTTTATTTGCACACTAACATCAATTTCTGCTTTATTAATGACACGTTGGTTTACAAAGTTTGTGATTTTATCGTCGTCTACCAGTAAAATGCAGTTGAGTCCGTCTACTGTCTTTTTCATTTGATCAAATTTCTTATGTTATTTCAAAATGTTTATTGATGGTAAAATGGAATTCGCTGCCTTGACCATATTCGGATTCTGCCCATATTTTTCCATCATGTAGTTCTACTATTTTTTTGCAGTGGGATAGTCCTATTCCCATACCTTCATATTGCTCGTTTTTATGTAGCCTTTGAAAGATTACAAATATCTTTTCTTTAAATTGTTCCTCGATACCAATTCCATTATCTTTTACGGTAAACTGATATCCCTCCTTATTTTTTTTTGAATGAATATTAATTTGAGGGCTAATATCTGGTTTTCTAAACTTAAGTGCATTACTAATTAGATTTTGAAATAATAGCCTAACTTCGGTCTCGTAGATTATCATAGTTGGCATTTCTCCTATTTCAATGGATGCTTTAGTTTCTTTTATTCGCTGACCTAAATCACTTACTACTGATTCTAACAATAAACCAACGTCAACATTTTCCGGCCTATTTTTTTGACCGAGTCGACTATAATCTAAAAGCGATTTAATCAAATCACGCATTCTATTTGCAGAATTCTTCAAGAACTCTAAGCTCATTTGCCCAGTATCGTCTAATTTGTCGCCGTAATCTTCGATTAATATTTCGGCTAGGCTGCCTATTGAACGAACAGGTTCTTGCAAATCGTGAGAGGCAATGTATGTAAATTGTTCTAACTCTTTGTTCTTAGTCTCTAGCTTATGCGTGTATTTTTGTCTTTCTTCTTCAATCTTTTTTCTATTGGTAATATCAATTATAGATGCCGATACCATTTTTCCATTTGCAGTATCAATAGGGTTTAAACCTATTTCTATCGGAAACTCACTCCCGTCTTTTCTCAGACCATATAGTTCTCTGCCTTCCCCCATTATACGAGCGCTTGGCTTTTTTAAATAGGTATTTCTAGTATCGACATGTTGTTTGGCGTACCGCTGCGGAATTAATAATTCAATTTTTTGCCCAATAATCTCCTCTTGAGTATACCCAAAAAGAGCTTGCGTTTGCTTATTGGCAAGTTGTATGGTTCCAATATCATTTACCATTATCATAGCGGTGGGGGCAGCTTCAAAAACTAACCGCAACTGTTCACTAGCTTTTTTTCGCTCAGTAATATCGATGATACCAGCTAAAACCAATGTGCCATCTATAGTTGCAATGGGATTTAGACCTATTTCTACGGGAAAAACACTACCGTCTTTTTTACACGCATAAAGCTCTCTGCCTTCCCCCATTACTCTAGCTTGCGGATTTAGAAAGAACAAATTCACAAAGCCTAGATGCTTTTTCTTAGCGGTTTGTGGTAAGAGCATTTCCAAATCGTTACCAATTAGCTCGGTTCTATGATACATGAAAAGGCTTTCAGCTTGGGTATTCACATACGCTATTTTACCATATTTATTTACTAAAATAAGTGCACTTGGTGCGGCATCGACCATTAATTGAAACGTGAGTTCATTATGCTTTGTTAAACTTTGAGAATCGCTCATGTAATTTGTAGAAATCTATATAGGGCTTTTAAGTGTTTAATTGTTGATTTATAGGTGGTTATATTAAAGATATGAATATTTTTTATAATTCAAATATTCTTGGGGTGTAATGAGGCATTTAATCAAAAGTTTTGTCAGTGGGTCAATAAGAACAGTTAAAAAAGCGTAAAAAAAAGCCTGACATCTCCTATCAGGCTTTCAAGTATAATTTAAAGAAATGAACTAGCTATTGTTCGTGCGTTTTAGCTGGCGCTGTATTTTCTTGATGGCTGATTCTATTGATTTTTCTGGTTCGATGACATTATACTCTCCCCAGAAAGATGGATCCGAAAAGCCTGAAGCTTCGTCACCTATGATCACTGTAGGCCGTAAACGTTCTTTTGGTTTTAAATATTTGTTTTCAGTATTTGTTTGCCAATCAGTGACTGCCATTTCACATGAAAGCTTGTATCTTGAATTAAATAATTTTCTTTTCCAATTCACCTTAAATTCTAACTGTACATTCCCGTATCCATAATGCCATTTCCCATTTTTATTTCTATAATCAACACGATAAGAAGCTTCAGTAGGAGTAACGGTAACATTTCGTGGTTTTTTCTTTACGAAGGCGGCAGAAGCTAATTTCTCATTTTCTAAATTCAAATGATAGATAGCACTAGTCAATACAAAATTATCTGGATTGATATATAAAGTACCGTAGTAAAGAGGTTCGTTTAATGTTTCAAGCTGCTTGAAGTTCACTACATATACTGGTTGATTATTAATAGACGTAGTTTGACCGAAAGAAAATGTATAGTAGTCTAACATATCTTCGGTAAATACATATTCAGGATACTTCATAATATCCAAATATAGCGTACTAAAGGGACCACCTTGTAGTTTGAGAGCAACTGTATCTAACTTTTTATAGTTGGTACTTTTTCTAGCTTTATAAAGTTGTACAGCATCTTTTCGAGAATAGGTATATGGCTGTTTGTAAATGTTAACCACCGCTTCGGATAACGAAACATTGGTTCGCCTTTTTTTAATAGTTTCACGGTAGAAAGCTGTCATTACGGTTGGATCATTTACATAATTAGACCCTCTATTTTGTAGTGTTTTACGCACTAATGACTTCGCATCTTTTGGTACTGAAATATTTACTTCAGTAAGTTCTGTAACCGATGTATTTAGTGCAATTTTGTTTCCATCTTCTTTCAAATCTTCAATATTCACCACTTTGGTTTCAAAACCTAAAAAAGAAACTGTGATTTTACCCGATGTTAAGGTTTTAGGAATTTTCAATAAAAATTCACCTTCACTATTAGTTATTGTACTAATATTTGTGCCATTTACTGTAAGCGATGCAAATACTAAGGGATCTTTATTGCTGCTATTTACAACTGTTCCCTTGTATTGATTAAAGGCGACAGTAGCTGCAATTTGAACAGGCTCCTGAGCGAAGATATTTTGATTAATTCCTAGGCATAAACACAACAGTATCAGTAAGCCCGATAGTTGTTTTACGTTTGGTTTTTTGGTATACATAATTCGTTAATTTTATAATTTCAAATGACATACTATCAACTATGTAAGTTAATTATTTAATAAATGTTGTCCAACTTTGCGATGTTAAAAGCTGTTAATCAATTTAATAAATATGTTAGTTTTTGATAATGGATTTCCTGAATATGTATTTTTAAACACGACGATTGTCAAAACAAAAGATGCAAAAATTTCTGTTTTTGATCGGGGTTTTAATTTTGGTGATGGTGTCTATGAAGGACTACTTATTGTTGATGGTGTCATTCTTTTCGAAGGTGCCCATTGGAAACGTTTAAAAAATAGTTTAGATGCCTTGGGTATTAACATGAGTATCGCTCATTTAAAAAAATGTATTACTTCGTACTTAGCTCATCAAGCAGTTGCGAGCAAAAATGCATTTTTATATGTTCAAATAAGTAGGGGGGTAGCAATGAGAGGTCATGGCTATTCGGATACTATTCAACCAACGATCTTTATGTATTCAATACCTAAGGAAATTCCCACAGTAAATGATAATACTTACAATACCGTACTAACTAAAGATGAACGTTGGCATCGATGTGATATTAAAATGACATCCTTGTTGGGCAATGTTATGGCTAAAAACAAAGCATTAAAAGCTGGATGCTATGAAGTAATTCTTCATCGAAATGGAATGATTACAGAGGGATCACACTGCAACATCTTTTTTGTAAAAAATGAAGTGGTTTATACGCACCCCGCTGATAACTATATTTTGAATGGAATAACCAGATTAAAAACAATAGAGCTTTGTGAAGCATTAGGAATACCGTATGTTGAAAAAGCTGTTGAAGTCGACACAGTATCAACAATGGATGCCGCCTTTTTGGTAGGCACTTCTACACAAATAGCACAAATTGGTAAGATTGACGAGATAGTATTCAAAAACAGTGCTGGAACAAAGATCATAAATAAATTGCAAGAGGCTTATGCTAGTTTAAAATCGGATTATATTAATGAAAGCATAAAATAAAAATCCCGAGTATTAATACCCAGGATTTTTATTTTATATAACTAAGTTTTCGATTGTCAATACTGCTATCCAATTACATACCGAAAGCCACTTTAGTGAAAAATACCATCATTGGTAATACTAGTGCTACAGTAAGCAGCGTACTAATTACACTACCGTTAGTATCTTCATTCTTTTGAACATTCATTACAAGTGACTCCATTTTATCTTGATTAAAGATCATGTAAGAAGCTACGTGTAAAGTAGGTTGTAACAAAAGCAAAGCAATTCTGTAAGGTAAACTCAATTCGATTCCCATCATTTCAACCATTTGGTAAGCATAAAAGAAAATGGTTACTGAAAAAATAAAAGAAGTTTGAGCGTGCAGGTTAAAAGTTTTAATTCCGGCGTAGTTAAAGTATTGGTGAACTTTAGCGTAAAAAAGGATAGCAGGGTTATTCATGTCTTTTTGTTTAGGTGATTAAGTAAGATGTTGTTGCAATTATTAAACACCTACCTTTTAAAAAACCCTACCCTTTTTGAAAAAAAATATTTCAAATTAAACTTAACTATTTGATTTTCAATACTAAATTGTTTTGTGTAAATCTATATTCAATTAGATAAAACTAAAAAACCACCTAAAAGTTAGGTGGTTTTTGACCAATTGTTAGGGTAGGTTTAGGTAGAATTCCGTAACAAAAAGGATTGGGGCTGTTTAGTTAGCTGTTAAATACTGTAATGGTAAAGAAAACCACCATAGGTAATATTGCGGCAATAGTAAGTAGACTACTTATTACATTCGTTTGAGTATTTTCTTTTTCGGTAATCCTACGTAATTCGTTGCTTCTTTTTTCATTTTTGAAATGGTAGTATGCTATCATTTGAAGAATAGGACAAGTAGCCAGTGTTATCACTTTAAAAAAATCAGAAGCTGCTATCGGAAAGGATCCAATTATCACCATAAAGTAAAAATAAAAAGTTGCTGCAAATACAAAAGAAGCTTGTACATGTACATTAACCGTCTTTATTCCTGCATAGGTAAAGTACTGTAGTAGTTTCGCATAAAATAGGTGAATTGGGTTCATTGTAGGTGTTTTAGGTTATGTAAATTTGGGAGCACTAATATATATTTACATCGATAATTGGGCAAAATATATCGATAAAATGCAATTGTTTTAACATATGTTAACAATTAAGTTCTTGATAACCCAATTTTCCGTTAAGATAATTTTCTTCTAGGTAATAGTGTAGTTTAGCTTTTAATGCATTCTAATACTGCCAAATCTCCATTTGATATAGTAGTAAAGAATAAGTATTTTGAACCTCCATCTTTAATGTTTAGTATTTTCTTTAGAGCAATGGGAGACTCCGGGAAGTTGCGACAACTTATATTTGCTTTTGTTCCTTTAAAAATGGACTTTAACTTTTTCTTGCTATAATCAAAAACCTTCTGAACTTTAAAAATGCGACCTGGGAAATTAATTTGATCTACTGACGTATAAAGATGCGAGTGCTGGTGCAGTTTTTTGAGCTGATATTGACTGGCCACTTCATTAAAGGCACCAGACTTTAAAATAGCTGGATTCGGTTCGTACAGATAATTTTCGGGTATGGAATATTGCACTTCGGCATTCTTTAAAGGATAGGTAGTTTTAAATGATTCTTGCTCAGTATCTAGATTAATTGCTGTAACAGCTATATCGTTCGCTTCTTTTTTACCGATCACCCATAACAATTCTTTGACTTCATTTTTTAGCGCCACTATATGTATCTCTTTTACATGAACAAGCTCCTTTAATCCAACGCTTATATCAAGTAGTGGTGAAGTTTTAATAAGCACATTGTCTGTCTTTTTAAGCAATAACTCAATATGTTTTGGAACATTGGGAGTGCAATCGGAAAGAAAAAAAACTTTACGTTTTGTAGTGTCACGCCTTCCAGGATCAACATAAATCCAATCAAAATGCAAATTAGTATCCTGCAAAAACTGTATTCCATCTTGCGCTATACAACTAATGTTGTTTACACCTAATTGTTTGAAATTATGCCCTGCAATTTCAGATAGCTGCAATTGCTGCTCGCAATGAGTGACCCGAGTTACTTTTTTAGAGAAATAAAAACAATCAACCCCAAATCCGCCAGTGATATCAATTATTGATTCTCCCTTAATTAAATTTGCCTTGTATTTTGCTGTTCGTTCTGAAGAGGCTTGCTCAATAGAAATTGGTGGAGGGTAATAAATAGTGTTTTCTGCATACCATGAAGGTAGTTTTTTACTCGCCTTCTTTCTTGAGACCAGTTGTTCAATAAGCTCCTTATTGGTAACATTGAGAAAGACTGCTTTTTTAAAAGCAAGCGGTAACGGATCTTTTAATCCATAATCGACTAAAAAATCTTGAACTGCTTTATGTAAAATATGTTCGTTCAATAGCCAATTAGATATCCTTAGTTAAGCTTTTTACAAGTTTATTATCTGCTAGGAATTCTTTCAAAACAACTTTTATAACTGTATACGCCGGAACAGCTACGATCATTCCTATGACACCAAATAGCAATCCTGCAATTATGATAATCAAAAATATTTCTAATGGATGTGACTTTACACTACTTGAAAATATAAATGGTTGGCTGAAAAAGTTATCAACCAACTGAGCGATGATAAAACCAATCATCACATAAATGGTCGTTGGTAAAATAACACTGCTAAAATCTTCGCCAAGATTAGATGTCATTGAAAGTATCATTAATAAAACAGCACTAATGATTGGTCCAACATAAGGTATGAGGTTCATTAACGCACATAAAAAGGCTATTACAATGGCATTATCGATACCAAAGATTAATAAAACAATAGCGTATAGCACAAATAAGATTAAAATTTGAAAAAGAAGTCCTATAAAGTAGCGGGATAGTAACCCTTTTATTTTTTCAAATGATTTGTTAGCTCTTTTTTCCTTGCCGCTTGGTGTGAGCACCATGATGCCATCTACCAATAGATAACTGTCTTTTAAAAGAAAAAAAGCAATAAATAGTACCGAAAACAATCCGATACTAAAACTACCAAAAGCACCTACAACCGAATTCAAAAAATCTGGGATCATCTGAAAGTTGAGTTTCGATAATATATTCGACTCTTTTAAAGATTCTCTAATATCAATATTTGAATTGTCAAAATACGATTGTATTTGAAAGTATAGATCTTCCAGATTGCCATTTAACGCATCAACATCTAGTAAAGAAAGATTTCTGCCTTGTTCAATAACCAATGGAATAAACATGAAAAGTATACCTAGCAGCAAGCCGACCATAAGCAGCATGGTAGTAATTACTGCTAAAGTGTTTTTAAATTTTAGTTTATTCTTTAAAAACAAAACGATGGGTCTACCAATTAATGAAATGACAGCCGCAATCGCTATATAGCCTAAAACGGAACGTATTTGGTATAAAAAATATAACAGGATAAAAATTCCTGCCAATATACCTACAGCTCTTAAAATGCCATTGGCAATGGTTTTTGGTTTCATTTGGTCAATTTAAAAATGAAATATAGCTAATAATTTGTCAAATACGATTGATAAGCGCATTCGACAATTCATAAAGTGTAATGGCAGTTGCTTGGGAGACATTCATACTGCTATTATTACCATACATTGGAATATGAATAATCTCATTGGAAAGTGTCAAAACTGATTCGGATACACCAAAATTTTCACCACCCACAACCAATGCAATCTTTTTAAAACTGCCTAAGTCCAACTTACCTAGCGGAATACTATTTTCTGTAATTTCTAAAGCAACAACGAGGTATCCATCATTTTTTAGCATATTGATTAGGTCTTCTAAGTGATCAATATGTTTATGTGCTACGTGATCAATGGTAGCTCTGGCGGTTTTGAGTACTCTTTTTGATTGTAAATCGACGACAGCATTACACAAAAGTAATTGTTCAACACCAAAAGCATCTGCAATTCTAAATAGCGAACCGATGTTAGGCGCTAATGACACACCATCTGCTATTAGTGTTATTGGTAATTGCTTTTTTTCGAAGTTCGTATTGTAATGGGTGCGTTGTGACAACTTATTTGCGACGTATGGTGGTTTTATTAAAAGTACTCACTGTTTTTTGTTGTTGTGCTGCTATTATCGCAGGAATTGAAAATGCGAGCGCACCAAGCCAACCAAATAAATATATAAGAAAACCGCCAATGAGAATTCCAGCTACTCCAACAATAAACGATATCATTTTGCTAGGCGATGCCATTATTCTATTAAGGTGTTTTATATTTAAATGACTGCAATATTTACAACGTTCTTTTATTTCATCTTTACCAAGAAACATCTGCAGTTCTACTCGAGTGGGAGCGGAAGCTTTGATAAAATTTTCTTGTTTGCAACTATCACAATAGTAGGATAACTTCATAGGCTTAGTTTTCGAAAACGTATTGCACAATATTCGCCCCCATTCTTAGTGCCTTTAATCGCACTTCTTCGGGGTCATTATGTACTGCTGGATCTTCCCAGCCATCACCAAGATCACTTTCAACTGTAAACAACAGTACAAGTCGTCCTTCGTGAAAAATACCATATGCCTGAGGCCTCTTGCCATCGTGTTCGTGTATTTTTGGTAGTCCGGTTGGAAATTTAAATTTTTGATTAAATATCGCATGATTACCCGGCAATTCGGCTAACTCTTTATCGGGAAATACTTTTTTTATCTCTTTACTAGCATATTTAAACATCCCATAATTATCATCGATGTGAAGAAAACCACCGCTCAACAGGTAGGTGCGTAAATTTTTTGCATCATCATCATCAAATAACACGTTGCCATGCCCCGTCATATGGATAAATGGATATTGAAATATATCAATACTGCCTACTTCTACAGTTTGATTTTTAGGATTAATCTTGGTATTGATCTGCTGATTACAAAAAGAAATGAGGTTAGGCAAAGCTGTCGGATTTGAATACCAATCGCCTCCTCCTTTATATTTAAGTACTGCAATTTCCTGCGCTTTGAGTGAGGATGTTAATAACCCAATACTCATAAAAATTCCTAAAATAATGTAGCGCATTGTAAAGTATTTAAAATTTGGTGGACTAAAACCTCCAAATCAAAAATAACAATAATTGTTATGCAGAAAATACTTTTTAGGATAGTTTTAGTCTTTGTTTTAGTGGTAGGAGTAGTGCTCGTTTCTAACGCCCAAGCTCCATATAATAATGAAACTGTCATCAAAACGGAACCTGTGGTGTTACTGGAGCTATTTACTTCGCAAGGCTGTTCAAGTTGCCCGCCAGCAGATGAGTTATTGGCTGAAATAAGTGATACATATAATAACAAAAAGGTGTTTACACTGAGTTATCATGTTGATTATTGGAACTACATAGGCTGGAAAGATCCTTTTAGTAGCAAAAAGTATAGTGATAAGCAGCGATTATACGCTCAAAAATTTCAAAGCCGATCTATTTACACACCGCAAATCGTTGTGAATGGCAGTGAGCACTTTGTAGGCAGCAGCGAATACAAGTTAAAATCAGCAATAAACCGATATGCTTCTAATAACCAATTTTGGGGCGAAATTAAAATAACAAACCTTCAAGAATCAAATGGTAAGATAGAAATAAACTATGTTTATTATGGTGACTCCGATGGTAAAAACATAAGAGCGGTATTAGTTACTAAAGAAAAAACAACTCATATAAAGCGGGGTGAAAATAGAAACTTGACTTTAACCAACAGAAATATTGTGACCGCAGAATCAGAAGCTAAACTGATTACTGAAGGAGAATTAACACTACAAATACCTTCGTGGGTTAAAAATAATGATAGGTTGCAAGTAGTTCTTGTGGTAGAAAATAAAAGTTTAACTACGTTAACCGCTGTCGCGGCTGAAGTGAAATAGAATTTATTAGACTTCAGTGCTTACCAAGAATAATAACATAGTTGAGGTCATAAGTCATCTCGAACTTGGTTTTAGATTATCTTAAAATACTTGTTTTTTAACTAAGAAGTGTGAGAGCTGAAACACTTGCCTATCGTAAGGGCGGGAATTCATCTTGACTGAAATACTTATCTTATGCTGTGATGAAATAGGTGAAACTCCGAATTAACTAAGATAGAGCAGCCGACTTTATTAATAAATAGTGATTAATTATTCATTTGCTAAAGCCACCGTATGACAGGCAACTATAGCAGCAGTTTCCGTGCGCAATCTGGTTCCGCCTAAACTTACCGGTTTACACTCATTTTCCAATGCGCGTTGTATTTCATCTGCTGAAAAATCACCTTCCGGTCCTATGAGTATAATGGTATTTTCATTGGATGATACGCTATTTTTTAGCGATTTTTTTTCAACTTCATCACAATTAGCGATATAGATAGAATCTGATGTTGCTGTATTTAAGAAATCGGTATAGGAAATAACGTCATTCAACTTGGGTAGATAATACTGTAAAGACTGTTTCATTGCTGCAATAAGTATTTTTTCAAAACGTTCTTTCTTAATAACTTTTCGTTCAGAATGATCACAGATAATAGGAGTTATTTCATCAATGCCTATTTCAGTTGCTTTTTCAAGGAACCATTCATAACGATCGTTCATTTTAGTGGGTGCCACGGCAAGGTGAAGTCTATATTTACGTTTTGATTGTTTCTTGTGTGAAAGTACTTTTAATTGACACTTACGTATATCGGCAATGGCAACGGTTACTTCAAATAGAAGTCCTTTGCCGTTAGTAAAATGCAATAAATCTCCTTCTTTTTTCCGGAGTACTTTTACCAAATGCCTACTTTCTTCTTTACTGACATAAAAGTCGCGCGTTTTGATATCAAGATTAGGGTCATAAAACAATTGCATGGCCTACTTAAAAATGTGTTCTGGCTTTTGCCGTTATACGTTCATCGGCAAAACTGCCTGCCAAAAATTTAAGATACCCCACAATGGCTATCATTCCCGCATTATCTGTGGTATACTCAAATTTGGGAATAAATGTTTTCCAACCATGTATAGCTTCAGCATCTTTTAAGGACTGTCTAATTCCTGAGTTTGCTGAAACACCACCCCCGATCGCAATCTGTTTAATGCCTGTTTCTTTTGATGCCTTTTTCAATTTATCCATCAAAATATTAATAATGGTAAATTGAATCGATGCACAAATATCCTCCAGATTCTCTTCTATAAAGTTTGGGTTATTTTTTACTTCTTTTTGAATGAAATAAAGAATACCAGTCTTGAGTCCACTAAAGCTAAAATTAAGGCCATCAACTTTTGGTTTAGAAAATTTAAAAGCTTCGGGATTGCCCTGTTTTGCTAATCTGTCAATTACAGGACCCGCAGGATAATCCAAACCCAGAATCTTGCCGCTTTTATCAAAAGCTTCACCTACCGCGTCGTCTAAAGTTTCACCAATTACTTCCATTTTAAAATAATCATCAACGCTAACAATTTGTGTATGCCCCCCAGAAATGGTCATAGCTAAAAAAGGGAAATCCGGTTTTTCAAATCCTTCTTCATCGATAAAATGAGCCAGGATATGAGCTTGCATATGGTCAACATCAATAAGCGGTATATTTAAACCAATTGCTAAAGACTTTGAAAATGAGGTTCCTACAAGTAGTGACCCCATAAGTCCTGGTCCCCTAGTAAATGCTATGGCACTTAGCTCTTTTTTGTCGATATTTGCTTGGGCTAAAGCTTGGTGTACTACCGGTACAATATTTTGTTGATGTGCCCTTGAGGCTAACTCGGGTACAACCCCTCCGTATTGGGCATGAATTGCCTGATTTGCAACAACATTAGATAGTATTTTACCGTTGTGAAGTACAGCAGCAGCAGTATCGTCGCACGATGATTCAATGCCTAAAATATAAATGTCTTTTTGTTTCAAGGTGATTAAAAACGTTAAGGATTCATTAAAGCCAATAAAAGGGCACGGTCGTTGTTATCTTATTTGACAAAATTAAAATATTAAAGGCTATCAAAAAATTCAGAAAAATATTAGGTCGATTTCTTCTTGGGATCATTCTGCTTTTTTTGTTGCTTTTTATTGTTCTTAATATTCCGTTTGTGCAAACCTATTTTGCAAGAAAAGCAACCAATAGTATTAACAAAGAGTTTGGCACAAGCATTAACATAGGAAAGGTTGGTCTTAGCCTTACAGGGAACGCCGATATAAAGGACATTTATATTGAGGACTACAAGAAAGATACACTTATTTATATTCAGAATCTAGAGGCTTCTTTGCTTAGTGTTAAAAATGCAATTGACGGCAAGCTTGAGTTTGGTAGTATTGATATTGACGGGCTGTACTTCAATTTAAAAACTTACGAAGAAGAGGACTTTACCAATCTTGATGTTTTTGTTGAGAAGTTAGATACTCCTTCAGAATCGGATGAACCTTCTTCTTTTTTATTCGTTTCAGACGATATTGGTTTAGAAAATGGAATTTTTAAACTGGTTGACGAAAACTTAGAAACCGAGGATGTACTTAATTTTAAAAATCTTTATGCCCAACTCAGTGATTTTAAAATTAGTGGGCCTAATGTAACAACTGATATTAATCAAATGTCATTTGTAGATCAACGAGGGTTGCAAATGCAACAACTACAGGCTAAATTTTCATATAGCTTATCGCAAATGCGTTTTGATGATTTGCAAATTAATACCGAGGCTTCTGAGGTAAATGGTGTTTTGGTTTTTGATTACAAGCGAGAAGACATGGCAGATTTTACTGATAAGGTTAAGGTCAACGGTAATTTCACCAGCTCAAAAATAAGTTTTAATGAGATCAATTTATTTTACAATCAATTTGGTTTAGGTGAGGCATATTTTAATACGGATTTTACCGGTACATTAAATGAGTTAGAGTTAAAAAAACTCAACTTGGTTTCCTCCAATACCCGCATAAAAGGGGATATGTATTTTAAAAATATATTCAACAGCACGCGTCAGTTTTATATGGAGGCAGACTTGTCGCAGTTAAGTTCAAATTATTATCAATTAAAACGATTATTACCTGATCTTTTAGGGAAAACACTGCCCTCAAGCTTCGAGAAGTTGGGTCAATTCAACATAAAAGGAAATACAATTATTTCTGAAAGTATGATCGATGCAAACTTGACAGTTGATACACGCATTGGGCGCTCAGTCTCTAATTTGACTTTAACTGATATCGAAAACATTGATAATGCATCGTATCAAGGGGTTGTTGAATTAAAAAGTTTTGATCTCGGTGATTTTTTAAATGATCCCATTTTAGGTGAAGCTACATTAAAGTTGAATGTTGATGGCAAGGGTTTTGTCCAAGAAAGTCTGAATACCGAAATTATTGGTACGGTTGATACATTAAAGTTTAATAACTACAAATACAAAAATTTAGAAGTTTCCGGAGTTTTAAAAGATCAGCTTTTTGATGGCTTTTTGCAATCTAATGATCCCAACTTAAAGTTGCGTTTTGATGGTTTGGCTGATTTATCTAATGATCAGAATCAGTTTGATTTTAAAGCGAACGTTGGCTATGCTAATTTAAACGTGCTGAACTTTGTAAAAAGAGATAGTCTTTCAATTTTTAAAGGAGATATTGATATTAACACCGTCGGAACGAATCTAGATAATATGGCTGGTACACTAAGTTTTAAAAAGACAGTGTATCAAAATCAAAACGACCAATATGTTTTTAATGATTTTAAAGTCACTAGTGCATTTAAAGATAGTATTCGAACCCTTACAATAGACTCACCTGATATTGTAAACGGCAAGCTGTCCGGACGATTTTCATTTAATGAACTTGGTAAGCTAATACAAAACTCTGTGGGTAGTATCTATGCTAACTATAATCCGCATCAGGTGAACACCGGGCAATTTATCGATTTCAATTTTATCGTTTATAATAAGATTGTCGAAGTGTTTTATCCCGAATTGAAGTTTGGTCCTAACACCATTATTCAAGGAAAAATTGCTGCTGATGATGGTAATTTTAAACTGAATTTTCGTTCACCGCGTATTGATGTATTCGACTATATGATGGATAAAGTAAGTGTCCAGATTGATAACAAAAACCCGCTTTTTAATACCGCTATTCAAGTAGGAAAAATTGATGCTGGATTTTATCAAGCAAGTGATTTTGACCTGATAAATAAAACACTTCGTGATACACTGTTTTTTAAAACAAATTTTAACGGAGGTAAACAGGATAATGATCTTTACAACTTAAGTTTTTACCATACAATTGACGACAAGAATAGATCCGTAGTGGGTATCCAAAGGTCGGAGGTCGACTTTAAAGGCAATCGATGGTATATAAATAAAGAACGGGACCGTAAAAATCGCGTGGTACTTAATAAAACACTAGATACTATTAGTATTGAAGATATAAGCATGAACCATGAAGATGAGTATATTAATATTCGTGGTATCATGTTAGATAGCACATATAAGGATATTGGTGTTGGTTTTAAAGTAGTCGACTTAAATAAAATTACGCCTGAAGTTGACAGTTTAAGGCTTGACGGAGTAGTTGATGGTAAGATCAACATATTGCAGCGTCAAGGTATATATTTGCCTAATTCTCGGATGGTTATTTCCAATTTTAAGGTTAATAAACATGAGTATGGTAATTTCTTGGTTGATATACAAGGTGATGAGCGTCTGCGAGATTTTGTTGTGAACGCTTCGATTTCGAATAAGGACACAAAGCCATTATTTATCAAAGGCGGTATCAACAAAAAAAGACAAGGATACGTTTATGACCTAGATCTGGAACTCGATAAATTTTTGATTAACCCGTTCAGTGCTTTGGGTGAAGATGTAATACAGCGAATTCGTGGTGAAGCTACTGGAAAGGCCAAGGTATCGGGTGCTATGGACCGACCTATGATCAATGGATACTTAGAACTAGATAATGCAGGGATTTACCTCCCAGATTTAAATGTTGACTTGGCGATGGATAAAGCTTCGACCATTCAGTTAAGAGAAGAAAGTTTTGTATTCGATAATGTGAGTATTACTGATACGAAATATCTTACTAGAGGAGTAGTAGATGGTAGTATTTCTCATACTTATTTTGATGATTGGCGACTCGATTTGGAAGTTTTGGCACCGCGAAGATTAATGGTTTTTGACATTCCTAAAGGAGAGGACGCTTTATACTACGGAACTGCATTTATCAGTGGTAATGGTAATATATATGGTCCTATCGATGCATTGACAATAAAAGCTGAAGCTCGATCTGAGTCAGGTACTTCAATAAAAATTCCGATTGATGATACTGCAAGTGTGGGCGATGAGTCGTTTATTACCTTCATTGATAAAAACCAGCTAAGAGAGGATGGCGAGCGTCGGGTGGTCGACGATATTCAAGGTATAGAAATGGAATTTGATCTCGACATTACTACGGATGCTGAAGTAGAGGTTGTGATTGATCAGGAGACTGGGAGTAAACTTTCTGGACGAGGTGTAGGTTTATTGTTAATGGAGATTAATACCAATGGTAAGTTTAATATGTACGGTAGTTTCGCTGCCTATGAAGGAATTTATAATTTTAGAACACTTGGCGGACTGTATACTAGAGATTTTATAGTACAACCCGGGGGTAATATCGACTGGAGTGGCGATCCCTATGGGGCGCAATTGACTAATATGACCGCTATTTACAGCTTAGAAGCGAATCCAGCAGTATTGTTGGCTAATGGTCAAGATTTTAATAGAAAAATACCCACCGAAGTATCCGTTTCTTTGGATGGAAGTTTAGATTCTTTTACACCAACTTTCGATATCGATTTCCCGAATGCAAGTGGTATTGTAAAATCGGAGTTACAGTTTAGTCTGCAGGACGAAGATCAAAAACAATTACAGGCTTTGTCGCTAATTACTCAAGGTGTTTTCATTGATCAAGTAAGTATTTCTCAACAAGCGATTACAGGTAATTTATTTCAAACGGCCAGTAATGTATTTAATGATCTTATTTCAGGTGATGATGAGGTAGTGCAATTGGGTGTAAATTTTGATCAAGGTGATAGAACTGGACTTACCAATTTGAGAACCGAAGATAGACTAGGTTTTACTTTAAGTACAAAAATTAGCGACCGCATTTTATTAAACGGAAAGTTTGGGGTGCCGGTGGGCGGCGTTAGCCAGACTGTAGTAGTAGGAAATGTGGAAGTCGATATTTTATTAAACCAAGACGGATCATTACGTGCTAAAGTTTTTAATCGCGAAAATGAATTGCAATTTGCCCAAGTGGCAGAAAATATTGGTTATACCCAAGGTATTGGGTTGTCCTATGAATATGATTTTGATACCTTCAAGGAATTACTTCAAAAAATCTTTAAAAAGGCCGATAAAGCAGCTAAGAAAAAGCAAAAAAACAAGCGTAAAAAAGATTCAGTTGTTGAACCGGCTCTTGTAAATTTCCGCGCAAAAAAAACAAGATCTAATGACTAGATAAGATGCTTGGTTTGTAGAGATGCTTAAATATTAATCTACCAAATATATTGTTTCCAATCGATATGCTTCTGAACTGCTATTTGAGCACTTTCAAAATAAATTATTATTAACGAAATCGTTTAAGGTTTAAATATCGATTAATTCTTGCTCCTTGTGGCTGATATATTCTGCTAAGTTTGGTAATTTTGATATTCAATTCATATTTAATGTCTAAAAAAGTTAGCAGAATTGGGGTGATGACCTCTGGTGGGGATGCTCCAGGAATGAATGCGGCCATAAGAGCTGTAGTTCGTGCATGTGCTTATCATCAGGTGGAATGTGTTGGTATTTACCGAGGGTATCAAGGTATGATCGAAGGAGATTTTGTCGATATGGATGCTCGTAGTGTTCGCGGTATTATCAATAAAGGGGGTACCATTTTGAAGTCGGCTAGGTCAAAACAATTTATGACTCCCGATGGTCGTAAAAAAGCCTACCGACATTTGATGTCTAAAGGGATTGAAGCCTTAGTGCTAATTGGTGGTGATGGAACGTTTACAGGAGGTATGGTCTTTAATGAAGAATATAAATTTCCTGTTTTAGGGATACCAGGAACCATTGACAATGACATTTATGGAACTGCATTTACACTTGGGTATGATACTGCTCTTAACACGGTGGTAGAAGCTATCGATAAAATCAGAGATACAGCTAGTTCACATGACCGCTTATTTTTTATAGAAGTTATGGGGCGTGATGCTGGCGATATCGCACTGAATTCTGGAATTGCTGGTGGAGCGGAGGAGATTTTGATTCCAGAAGAAGATATAGGACTCGATGTATTATTAGAATCCCTAAAACGCAGTAAAAGCTCTGGAAAATCTTCAAGCATTGTCGTGGTAGCGGAGGGTGATAAAATCGGAAAGAATGTCTTTGAATTAAAAGACTATGTCGAGGAAAACCTTCCACTGTATGATGTACGAGTATCCGTCTTAGGACACATGCAACGCGGTGGAGCCCCCTCTTGCTATGATCGTGTTTTAGCAAGCCGAATGGGGGTAAAGGCAGTGGAGAGTTTGTTAGAAGGTAAATCAAATTACATGGTAGGAATCAATAATAACAAACTTGATTTAACCCCACTTGACAAAGCAGTTAAGGGAACACATACAATAAATAAAGAATTACTAAGGGTTTCAGACATTATGTCGACCTAAACTTAATACTAAGATTAATAATATGGCAACAGTAAAAATTGGAATTAACGGATTTGGAAGAATAGGACGCTTGGTTTTTAGAGCATCTTTAAACCGTGACAATATAGAAGTAGTAGCGATTAACGATTTACTTGATGTAGATCATTTGGCATACTTATTAGAATA
The DNA here is from genome assembly GCF_046524175.1 of Spongiivirga sp. MCCC 1A20706. Classification (NCBI taxonomy): domain Bacteria; kingdom Pseudomonadati; phylum Bacteroidota; class Flavobacteriia; order Flavobacteriales; family Flavobacteriaceae; genus Spongiivirga; species Spongiivirga sp. MCCC 1A20706. The sequence continues at coordinate 63,055 of NZ_JBEFZF010000003.1, read as the reverse complement.
CGATTCTGTTCATGGTCGTTACGATGGTACTATCGAAGTTAAAGATGGTAATTTAATCGTTGACGGAAAGACTATTCGTATTACTGCAGAAAGAGACCCAAAGAACTTAAAGTGGGATGCGGTTGGCGCTGAAATCGTAGCAGAATGTACTGGTATTTTTACCACACTTGAAACCGCAGACCTCCATATTCAAGGGGGTGCTAAAAAGGTGGTAATCTCAGCACCTTCTAAAGATGCACCAATGTTTGTTATGGGCGTAAATAACCATGAGTTAAAAGCATCTGATACCATCATTTCAAATGCATCTTGTACCACTAACTGTTTGGCTCCGATCGCTAAAGTGTTAAATGATAACTTCGGAATCGAAGAAGCATTAATGACTACAGTTCATGCAACAACTTCAACGCAGTTTACCGTTGATGGTCCTTCGCGCAAAAATTATCGATTAGGTCGTTCGGCATTAGCTAATATCATTCCATCTACTACAGGTGCTGCAGTGGCAGTTACCAAGGTGATACCTTCCTTGAAAGGAAAGCTTACGGGTATGGCATTTAGAGTCCCCACTCCTAATGTATCTGTTGTAGACTTAACCGTTCGTTTATCAAAAGACACCTCTTATGATGCTATTAAGAAGGCAATGAAAGATGCTGCTGACGGCGACTTGGCAGGAATTTTGGGATATACTGATGAACCTGTTGTTTCTACCGATTTTGTATCTGATGCACGCACCAGCATTTTCGATGCCGAAGCGGGTATTGCATTAAACGATCGTTTTTACAAGATTATTTCTTGGTATGACAACGAATTTGGTTACTCAAATAAATTATTAGACTTAGTGGCACACGCTGCAAGTTTGTAAAAAGGAACTATACAATCTAATTCCCGTTTATCGGATTATTTTCAATAAACGGGAATTTTTCTTTTAGCCATTATGATATTAATTGCTGACAGCGGATCAACCAAAACAGATTGGATTGCAATAAGTGCAAACGGAGAAACCTTGTTTCAAACACAAACGTTAGGGCTAAATCCACAGGTACTTACCCGTGAAATAATTCGTGAACGCATTATTAATAACTTCGAACTTTATCAGCATAAAGACGAGGTTACTGATGTATACTTCTATGGCGCAGGCTTAGGAGTTGAACGCCCTAAAGAACGCATCAATGATGTTTTTGGCGAATTTTTTACAACAGCAAAACTTCATATTAAAGAAGATACTTATGCGGCTTTATATTCAGTTTTAAAGAATGATGAGCCGTGTATCGTTTGTATTTTGGGTACAGGATCTAACTGTAGTTATTATGATGGATCAACCGTTCATCAAAAGGTAATTTCCTTAGGTTATATTTTAATGGATGACGCTAGCGGTAATTACTTTGGAGGTGAAATGATACGAGATTATCATTTTAACAAAATGCCGGAGCATTTAGCCGAAAAATTCGAAGCGCAGTATGAGTTATCGGCTGAATCGGTTAAAACACATTTATATAGGGAACCGAATCCAAATACATATTTAGCAACCTTTGCTCGTTTTTTAATTGAGAATAAAGATGAGGACTATTCTCAAAAATTAATCAAAAAAGGACTTCAGCTATTTGTAGATAATCAAATTACTCAATATGAAGATTGCCATGAAATCCCTGTACACTTCGTAGGATCTATTGGTTTCTATTTGGAAAAGGAACTCCGTGAAGTTTTAAAAGAAAACAATATCAAACCCGGTACAATTCTCAAGGCTCCTATTGAAGGTCTAGTAAATTACCACTTAAGAAATAAGATGCGCGCTTAGAAAATAATTTTATTTAATAGCGATCATTGAAATTTCAACATTCACAAACTTCGGTAAGTTAGCCACTTCAATTGTTTCTCTGGCTGGTGCAGTTTGTTCATCAAAATACCCAGCGTAAACCGCATTTACTTCGCTAAAATTATTCATATCAGAAAGAAAAATCGAAGTTTTTACAACATTCTCAAAGGTCATTTCTGCAGCATACAAAACTGCTTCTAGATTTTTCATTACTTGTTTTGTTTCCTCCTCAATGGAATCTGTTATTAACTCCATACTTACGGGGTCAAACGCTATTTGACCCGACATGTATAAGATGTTGTCTGAAAGAATTGCTTGATTGTAAGGGCCTATTGGTGCAGGAGCTTGGTCGGTGGTGATTACTTTTTTCATTTTTGTACTGTACTTATTGTAGATTTTTAATTTCTATAAACTCTTAACTTATAACCTTCTATCTGGTTGCGCTTGTTTGTCATATTTAATATCTTGAAGGAAGCTGGACTTAATACCTATAAAGAAACTCCAATTAACGCGGGTATCAAATGGACTCCATGTAAAATCCATTCTCCAACTTTTTAAATCACGACCAAAACGTAACTGGGTCGATGTGATCCCATTTCGTACAAAATCGTAACCGCTATTAAAACCTATATTCCATTGTGGAGTAAGATCTACCGTACCGCTGAATTGTAGTGAATGAGCACTAATATTCCTTTCCCGATTTCGATTACTGTAATTAAAGCTATGGCGTATACTTAATCGCCACGGGACCACAGATCGATAGTATGATTCACTACCGTCTTCTTTTTTGTTCTTTTCTTGGCCTTCGAACCGATCTCTAAAGTCAGTATCCTTTCCGAAAAAGGAAGCACTTTCTTCTGCGCCAAGGTCATAGGTGGTTTCTCCTTCTCGACCTGCCGGTTGTTTTTTGCTGCCTTTTTTAAAATCTTCATTGCTGAACGAATAGCTATAACTTGCCCTTGCTGCCGTAAGTCTGAATAGGCTTCCTCCATTATCAATATTAAATTTTTCTATACGCCTACCGTTGTTGTCAATCGCATAAGGATCAAGTACACCTCCAAATGATAAGTTTAACTTTTGATTAAAAAGTGGGATGGTTCCTGTAAAGTTAACAGGACTCCATCGAAGTGAATCTGCAGCAATGTTATAGTTGGTTGAAAAGTTTAAATTATTCAGCAGTTTTATTTTTTTGGGTTCGGTGGCGGTAGTGTCCTTATCTCTGACCTTTGCTTCAAAATTATTACTGACTGTGAATCCAATAGAACTGGATTTGTTTTTACCGGGCGCTCGAAATAAACTAATATCGAACGGACTATACTCTCTTAAATTACCTTCGGCATCAACAACGTATTCATCAAAAAACTGTGAGAATCCAGGATTCAAAGAATAACTTATTCTAGGCGCTATCGTATGTCGTATTGCTTGTATTTTTTTGTCATCACCAAAATTAAAGGTGCCGTAAATGGTGGTACCAATGCCGGCACTAAAGTTATATCTTCTGTGTGATTCAAAACCAGATATGGTATCGGCAACCGCTTCAATATCATCCGTCAAGTCGTCGGGAGTACCATTGTTGTCATAATCTGAAAACCGTAAGGTTTCAAAAACCCATGATTCTTCGTAGTTAGTACCCATGGTAACACTCAAATGCTTAAATAACTTAAAATTGGTACTAACAGGGATGCGATGCTGTACCCCAAGCCGGGCATTGTCAAACATTTCCTTTTTAAAGAAAAGAGAGTCTGCTGTTCGTATGGTATTCGAACCATTCACAGTGTACTGAAAGTTGAGATTCTTTATAATCCCTTTTTTTGAACCTGATCTGCTAACAAACGGATATATGCGCTCCATGTTTGCCTGAAATGTTGGCAATGTCATATCAATAGTTTGTGTACGGTTATTTTGACTATGTGTGGCTGTTAGGGATAAATTTACAGAGGGATAGGCTGGAAATGTTTTTGAATAACTTACAGATGATTGCGTTTGGTTAGTCGCTCGATCAGCAACAGTATTAATGCTCTGCGATTCTGTAAAGAAATTGCTACTCGATATATTTACATTAGCGCTAAATGTAGAATTAGGGCTAGCCTTTGGATCTTTACTATGATTCCAGCTGATTCTGTACAAAGTACTCCTAGAAAAATCTGGGAAACCTCGCTGACTTCTCACCTGGTTTTGATATTGCAGATTAATGCCACCACGAAATTTATATCTCAAAGCATATTTGCTATCTAAGCGAAGTCCATAGCTTCCGTTAGTAAAGTAATCACCCAATAAGGCAATATCGGCATATTCATTAATTACTTGATAATATCCCAAACCTTGTAAAAAATACCCCTGGTCACCACGCTCTCCGAAGGTAGGGAATAAGATACCCGAAATCGATTTTTCATTACTAAGTGGAAAATATGCAAATGGAAGCCCAATTGGAGTGGGAACATCAGCAATATACATATTAGTAAATCCGGTAATAATCTTCTTTCGGGGGACCATTTTGATCCTTCTTGAAAAGAAATAATATTCAGGATTATCAAGATCTTCAGAGGTGGTAAATTTGGCATTTTTTATAAACACTACGGAGTCGTTCTCTTTTTTGGTCATCTCGCCAAAAACATTAAAATCATTTTGGGCAGTGCGACTATTCCATATCAGCGCTTTCTCCGTATCAAAATTGAAGCGAATGGAATCCGGCTCAACTACATTTTGCCCCTGTTTAAAGTAAGGGTATTGCGTTAAGGTTCCTGTGCTATCCTTTATTCTACCGGCATACACTTCATTTTTACCATAATCTAGTATGATAATACCGGCTTTTAATTCAGTATCCTGATAGTATAATTCGGCTTCATCGTATAAATAAATCTTGTTTTCTTTCCGACTTATTTTAGTGTATTCTTTAGCCTTATATCGTATTTTATCTAGCAAAATGGGCTGTTTTTGCTTTGTTGTATCGATCTTTGTGGTATCAGTTACCACGGCAGGAACAAGACCCAGACTGTCTTTTTTAATCGAAATACTGTCTTTGACTTTAGGTTGCTCCAGCTTTTTTTCTTTTGGAGGCTCTTGGGCTAGCGCCGTAAGGCAAAAAAGTAGTAACCCGAAGGTACTGTATATGTAGCGTTTAGTTATTTGCAACACGAATTATACAATATTAAAGTATGGCGCGATTGTTGGAGTGTCAAACATACATATATTTTTTTGTCAATTGTTAATAGAAGTACTAATAGTTTGATAAAAAGTGTTCATAACGAGTTAATAAAAAATGGGCTCCTCGACCAAGTGAAATTAAAATTGTAGTAATATCGTTGGAGCGTAGAAGCTCTTGTTTAATGTTGTTTCAGGTGAAGTTGAAAATTTTATATAGCATCGGTGTTATTCTTAGTGTGTTGGTTTTTGCATCATTCGGCATCAAAAAACCTGCCAAAAGTGATTTGTTTACCATTGTGTTAGATGCGGGGCATGGAGGAAAAGACGGTGGAAATCTAGGGGCAGGAAACAAATATCGAGAAAAGACAGTCGCACTTAATATTGTTCTTGAAGTTGGTCGTATTCTAGAAAAACAGCCTGATATTAAGGTGATTTATACAAGAAAAACCGACGTTTTTGTCGATTTATATAAAAGAGGAGAAATAGCGAATCGCGCAAATGCTGATCTTTTTGTTTCTGTACATTGTAATGCGCACAGCAGTCAGGCATTTGGAACAGAAACCTTTGTTCTTGGGTTACATGGTAACAAGCAAAATTTTGAAGTTGCCAAAAAAGAGAACGAAGTAATTTACATGGAAGATGACTACGAAATGAATTACGAAGGTTTTGATATCAACTCGCCTGAATCTATGATTGGTCTTACCCTAATGCAGGAAGAATATCTTGATCAAAGTATTAATCTTGCCAGTACCATTCAAAAGAACTTTAAGACAAAACTGAAACGTAAGGATAGAAGCGTAAAACAGGCGGCTTTTATCGTTTTGCACCAAACATATATGCCTAGTGTATTAATTGAAACAGGCTTTTTAACAAATAAATCTGAGGGTAAATATTTAAACTCTACTAAAGGACAAAAAGAAATTGCCACTTCAATTGCGAACTCAATTCTTTCTTATAAAAATGAGGTAGATGAGTTTGTGGGAGATCAAATTTTTGATAAAGCAGAGGAAGAGATGCAGGTTATTGAAAAGGAAACAGAAGAAGATGCGCCTGTTTTATTCAAGATTCAATTAGCAGCCAGTAAAAATAACTTAGAAACTAAACCTTTTAATTTTAAAGGGCTTGAGCCTATTTCTAAAGAAAAGTATAAAGATTTTTATCGGTATTTGTATGGTAGTACTTCAGACTATAAAAAAGCAAAACTGCTTCAGAAAAAAGCGACCGAAAAGGGATATCCCTCTTGTTACATAGTTGCTTATAAGGATGGGGAAAAAATACCCATTAATCAGGCGATTAAAGCGTTACAAAAATCTAAATCACTTACTTCTAATAATGGGCGTTAATGCTTAGCCGTTATAAAGACTTTTACTTCAATAACGCATTACCTTATTCTTAACCCTATTTAGAAGTGTTCTTCCAAAATTATTTCTACTTTTGTTTACAAGAAAAAATTAGTGTTTGAAACTATCCAAAGAGCTTAAAACTGGCATAATTGTGCTAGGGGGAATTTTACTTTTTATCATGGGATTTAGCTTTCTAAAGTCAAATCCAATTTTTGGTAAAAAGAAAGAATTTTTCGCAATCTATGACAACGTAGAAGGACTGGTGCCTTCTTCTAACGTGACCATTAATGGTTTACCTGTTGGTAAAGTAACCGCTATCGAATTTAAGGATAAAACAGGTAAGTTATTAGTGACTTTTAGTTTAGAAAAAGAATTTGATTTTTCGGTAAATAGTAAAGTCGAGTTGTATGAACCTGGTTTAATTAGTGGTAAAGCATTAATGATCGTTCCGGCTTTTGATGGTGCTGCGTTAGCAAAAAATGGCGATACCTTAACCGCTGCAGTTAAACCGGGACTTACTGCCTTAGTTAACGAAACTATTACTCCGTTAAGAGAAAAAATAGAATCGATGTTGGGAAGTGCTGATTCTTTGATGTTGAATGTAAATTCAATGCTAGATGATGATACTAAACGGGACTTCCGTAATAGTCTAAAAGCATTAAACCAAACGGTGGTAAGTTTTAATAACACGTCAAAAACCTTAAATGAGTTAGTTTCCGGTAATAAGCAAAAACTAGATAATACTATTGGTAATATTGATAAGATTACCACCGATCTTTCTAAAACAACCGATGCCCTAGCAAAGGCAGATCTGCAAAAAACTGTGGCTGACCTACAGAAAACAGTCAATAACTTTAATAGCGTTTTGGCTAAGGTAGATAAAGGAGAGGGTTCATTAGGTAAGTTATTGAAAGATGAAGGTCTTTATACTAATTTAAGTGGAGCCTCAAAACAGTTAGAAGCTCTTTTGGAAGATATGAAGTTAAACCCTAAGCGCTATGTACACTTTTCATTGTTTGGTAAAAAGCAAGTAAAATATGAAGCGCCTGGAGAAACGGATGATGCTAAACAAGATAATTAACTAAACTACAAAATTACAATCGATGCATTTTGGTATTGGTAACATAGTATTTCTAGTCATTTTCGCAATTGGAGTTGGGTATTTTACGATGAATGTCCGAAAACTAATGCGAAATGTAAAGTTAGGCAAAGAGATTGACCGTAGTGATAACAAATCAGCTCGATGGAAGAATATGGCAATGGTTGCCTTAGGTCAATCTAAAATGGTAACAAGACCAATTGCAGGTTTACTTCATATTATTGTTTACATTGGTTTCATCATTATTAACATCGAAGTGTTAGAAATTGTCATTGATGGTATTTTCGGTACGCATCGTATTTTTCAACCAATTTTAGGAAACGCGGTCTACGGATTTCTAATAGGTACTTTTGAAATTTTAGCTGTATTGGTATTAGTCTCAGTGATTATCTTTTGGTTGCGTCGTAACGTAATTAAATTACAGCGTTTCATGAAGTCTGAAATGAAAGGCTGGCCCAAAAGCGATGGTAATATCATATTATATTTTGAAGTAGTGCTAATGACATTATTCCTAACAATGAATGCCACTGATATTTCTTTTCAAGAAGCAGGAGTTGGAAATTGGATAAGTGGCCCATTTGCATCTGTTTTTGGTGATAATGCTGATACGCTACATATAATAGAACGAGGAGCTTGGTGGCTGCACATTGTGGGGATTCTCATTTTCTTGAATTACTTGTATTTTTCAAAACACCTGCACATACTATTGGCATTTCCAAATACATTTTACGCTAATTTGAAGCCTAAAGGTGAGTTCAATAATCTTGATTCTGTTACTAAAGAGGTCATGCTGATGATGGATCCTATCGCTGATCCTTTTGCGGTACCAGCCGAAGATGAAGCGGAGTCAGAGCCTGAGAAATTTGGGGCAAGTGATGTAGCAGATTTAAACTGGGTACAACTGCTAAATGCATATACCTGCACGGAATGTGGACGTTGTACGAGCGAATGCCCTGCGAACCAAACAGGTAAAAAACTGTCTCCTAGAAAGATTATGATGGATACTCGTGATCGTTTGGAGGAAGTAGGTAAGAATATAGATAAAAATAAAGGCGAGTTTGTTGATGATGGCAAACAGTTGCTTGATGATTATATCACAAAAGAAGAATTATGGGCATGTACTTCATGTAATGCATGTGTCGAAGCTTGCCCAGTAGGTATTGACCCATTATCAATTATCATTGATATGCGTCGTTATCTTGTAATGGAACAGTCGGCCGCACCAACCGATTTGAATAACATGATGTCTAACATCGAAAATAACGGCGCACCATGGCCATTTAATCAAATGGACCGCCTAAATTGGAAAGATGAAGTTTAAAATTAACTATTTATTGTGAACAAAGAAGAAGTAGAGAAGTTATTACATGACAAAGTAGAAAGTGGAGAACATGTAAGTCCGGTGCTGCCAGAAGGAATTAAAAATTATCTTATTGATATTGACGGAACAATCACCGAAGATGTACCAAATGAAGAGCCTGAGCGGATGGAGACCTGCGAGCCCTTTCCTGATGCGTTGGCTACGCTAAATAGGTGGTACGATGAAGGTCATATAATCTGTTTTTTCACCTCTAGAACCGAAGATCATAGAGTGGTAACGACTGAGTGGCTTAACAGACATGGATTTAAGTTTCATAGCCTGTTAATGGGTAAACCCAGAGGTGGTAATTATCATTGGATAGACAATCATTTGGTACGCGCGACTCGTTACAAGGGTAAGTTTACCGATTTGGTTGAAAAAGAAGTGACAATAGAAGTATTTGATGACGGACACCACGATTAATTTAATGTCCAGTGCGTCTTTTGTAAATAATAAAGCATATGAGTGAGATTCTAAAGGTGCCAACGATGGCCGAATATATGGCTGAAGGAAAACAACCTGAGGTGCTCTTTTGGGTTGGCTGTTCCGGAAGCTTTGATGACCGTGCAAAAAAGATAACAAAAGCCTTTGTGAAGTTATTGTATAAAGCTAATGTTGATTTCGCTGTTTTAGGTACTGAAGAAAGTTGTACTGGAGATCCTGCCAAACGTGCTGGAAATGAGTTTTTGTTTCAAATGCAAGCGGTTACCAATATCGAGGTGATGAATGGCTATGGAATAAAAAAAGTAGTAACAGCATGTCCACACTGTTTTAATACGATTAAAAATGAGTATGCTGCGCTAGGCGGCAGTTATGAAGTAGTGCACCATACACAGTTTTTAAAATCACTTTTAGACGACGGTCGATTAACCATTGAAGGTGGACAGTTTAAAGGTAAACGTATCACTTTTCATGATCCCTGTTATTTAGGTCGTGCCAATAATGTATATGAAGCACCTAGAGAGCTAATAAGAAAATTAGATGTTGAGCTTGTTGAAATGCGCAAATGCAAGAAAAATGGACTGTGTTGTGGTGCAGGTGGGGCCCAGATGTTTAAAGAACCCGAGCCCGGAAATAAAGACGTTAACATTGAACGTACAGAACAGGCTTTAGAAACAAAACCGGATATTATTGCGGCCGGGTGTCCATTTTGTAATACCATGATGACCGATGGTGTGAAAAATAAGGAAAAAGAAGAGAGCATTGCCGTAATGGATATTGCCGAGCTTATCGCAAATGCACAAGATTTATAAAATAATCTGCAAGGTTTTCAGAAGCTTGCAGTTTTGATTCTACTTTTAAAATGCTAGTTGATTTTAATACATTACCAGATACCGCTAGAGTTTGGATTTACCAAGCCAATCGTAGTTTTACTGATGACGAGCTAGCGACCATTAATAGTAAATTAGATAGTTTTATAACTGAATGGACAGCACATGGGGCTGATTTAAAGGCAGGGTATGACATTAAATACAAGCGTTTTATTACCATTGGGCTCGATCAAAGTTTAAATGCGGCTAGCGGATGTTCAATTGATGCATCAGTACATTTTATTCAAGAGTTAGAAAAGGAATTCAAGGTTGATTTGCTAGACAAAATGAATGTGTCTTACAAACAAGGTGAATTCATAGCTTATAAACCTTTATCAGATTTTAGAAAAATGGCTAAAAACAAGTCAGTTTCAAAAAAGACGATTGTCTTCAATAACTTGGTTACCAATAAAGCAGAGTATCTTGATAATTGGGAGGTTCCGGCAGCTGAAAGTTGGCATGCTAGATTTATGTAATGACTTAAGAGACATTTTCCTATTACTCATTCTGCATTTCTACCTTAGAGAACAACTTTGTTAATAGCATTTTGTTAAAACAAAATTTTATCTCATTCAAACCGTTATTTTAGAGGTAGATTTTTCGGATTATATTTTATGCGTAGTATTTTTACTTTATTGCTTCTAGTGAGCATACCCCTTTCTATTTATTCACAACAACCAGACCCATTACTAGCGAAAGATGCGTTGGCCCAACAGCAATGGGTCGATAGTATCTATAACCAACTTAGTTTAAAAGAAAAGGTTGGACAGCTTTTTATGGTACGAGCATTCTCAGGTGCCAAATATCAGAATAGCGATAAAATAAAGAAGCTTATACAAGAACACAACGTTGGTGGTATAATTTATTCCTTGGGAAATTCGTTAGCTCAGGCAAAACTTAACAATGAGTTTCAGGCACTCTCAAAAGTTCCTTTGATAAATGGAATGGACGCCGAGTGGGGCTTAAGTATGCGACTTGATGATACTTTTTCTTTTCCTTATAATGTGACTTTAGGGGCTGTCAAAGATGAAAGCTTAATTGAGAAGGTCGGTAAACAGATGGGGGAGCATTGTAAGCGTTTGGGTGTGCACATTAACTTTGCACCCGATATTGATGTGAATATCAACCCAAAAAACCCTGTTATTGGTAGCCGATCTTTTGGTGAAGATAAAAACCGCGTTAGTAATTTAGGAGTAGCTTTTTCAAAAGGTATGCAAGCTGCGGGTGTGCTGGCTTGCGGTAAGCACTTTCCTGGTCATGGTGATACAGATACCGATTCACATAAAGCTTTACCAACAATCCCTTTTACAAAAGAACGCATTGATAGTATAGAACTGTATCCTTTTAAAAAACTTATCGAGGCCAATGTTGCGAGTATGATGATTGCCCATTTAAATATCCCCGCTTTTGAAAGTAGGGTGAACGTTCCGTCTTCTGTTTCAAAAAATATTGTTACCGATCTATTACAAAAACAACTCGGGTTTAACGGTTTGGTATTTACTGATGCCTTAGAAATGCGAGGAGTAGCCAATTCTGGTAATCCCGGCGAAGTCGATTTAAATGCTTTTTTAGCGGGTAACGACATGCTACTTATCTCAGAAGATGTCAAGCTTGCATCAGAAAAAATTATCAAAGCATATAATGATCGTATTTTCAGCGAAGAGCGCCTGGCACATTCCGTAAAAAAAATACTGAAGGCAAAATACTTGGTAGGGCTAAACAATTACTGTGATGTTTCTCTTGAAAACTTAAGAGAAGATTTACATACAATTGAAAATGATCTGCTCGAAGAAGAAATCTATGAAAATGCGATTACCCTTCTTAAAAATGAAAGTGAGATATTACCAATTAAGGACCTTGAAAGAAGTAAAGTTGCTTATGTGAAATTTGGTGATGCAAATTCAGATGCCTTTGTAGAGGTACTGAACAATTATATGAAGGTAGATGTGATAAAAGCTCCAAAATTAGATCAACTGTCAACTAAGTTAAAACCATATACGCACGTGATTATTGCTTTGCATAAATCTACTAAAACTCCTTGGGAATCGTATCAATTTACAGACAAAGAAAAGGTTTGGTTATATGAAATTGCCAGAAATAAAAAGGTGATTCTAGATGTATTTACTAAACCCTATGCATTGAATGATTTGTTAACTACAGTTAACATCGAAGCGGTTATAGCAAGCTATCAAAACAATAGGGTAAGTCAGGAGAAATCTGCTCAGTTAATTTTTGGAGCGATTCCTTTTAAGGGAGGCTTACCTGTAACGTCAGGTTCCGATTTTCCTGTTGGGACTTCGCTTACTACAAAACCCATAAGTCGATTGAAGTATGGCCTGCCCGAAAGTGTTGGTTTAAGTAGTTACGGGCTTAAAAAGGTTGATTCACTAGCGCAACTTGTGGTGAAAGGGGCGATGGCACCCGGGCTACAGTTGTTAATTGCTAAAAAAGGAACGGTAGTGTACCATAAATCACTCGGGCATCATACATATGATAAAAAACAAAAAGTGAAGAAAAGCCATCTTTATGATGTTGCGAGTATGACCAAAATTATGGCAACCTTACCAATGGTAATGAAGTTAGTAGATTCAGGGGCGATAAGTATTGATACTAGGCTGCGTAAACTGTCTAAAGAACTAAGAAAATCAAATAAAGATACACTTACCATTAAGCAGATATTGTCTCATTATGGTCGTCTAAAACCTTGGATACCATTTTATTTAAAAACACTTGACAGTAGCTCGGGTAAATTACTTGCCCAGTATTACCAACGTCGTCGATCGAAACGCTTCTCTGTTAAAGTGGCAGATGATTTATATCTAAGAACGGATTATAAAGACAGTATTGTAAAAATGGTACTCGATAGTGATCTAAGAGATCGACTGGAATATCGATATAGTGATCTTCCGTATTATTTAATGAAAGATTATATCGAGAAGACATATGGTAAGGGACTGGATAAACTAGTGCAAGATAATTTTTATAAGTCTATCGGTGCCCATTTTACAACCTATAATCCGCTTCAAAAGTTTAATAGAAAATTAATAATACCTAGTGAGAATGATACGTATTTTCGCAACCAAACAGTTCATGGTTATGTGCATGATATGGGGGCGGCAATGTTGGATGGTGTAGGTGGTCATGCTGGTATTTTTAGCAATGCGAATGATGTAGCCAAGATTATGCAAATGTATTTACAGGGGGGTAGTTACGGTGGCAAAAAATACCTAAATGAAGAGACCATTAACGGATTTAATACGTGCTATTATTGCCCTGAAATGAATAGAAGAGGCGTTGGTTTTGACAAACCTCAATTGGGCGAGAAAGGGTCAACCTGCGGCTGCGTTTCAATGGATAGTTTTGGACATTCAGGTTTCACAGGTACATATACTTGGGCAGATCCGGAAAAGGAAATTATCTATGTCTTTTTATCAAATAGAACATACCCAACGATGTCAAATAGAAAGTTAATTAAAACCAACATTCGTACAGAAATACAACGAGCTATTTACGATGCAGTAATCGAGTAGACAAGTGTAAGTTTTTAAACGAAAAATGCACTAATAAATCGAATCTTATAACTAAAACTAAATAAATTGAAAATAGCGATCGTTTGTTATCCCACCTTTGGAGGTAGTGGTGTTGTTGCTACAGAGCTAGGCATTGCCTTAGCGAATCGGGGTCATGAAGTTCATTTTATTACCTACAAGCAGCCTGTGCGTCTCGCAATGCTAAACAGTAAAATCCATTTTCATGAAGTTCATGTACCGCAATATCCACTATTTAAGTATCAGCCTTATGAGCTAGCATTGTCTAGTAAGTTAGTTGATATGGTGAAGCTGTATAAGATAGATTTACTTCATGTACACTATGCCATTCCACATGCGTACGCTGGATATATGGCAAAAAAAATGCTGGAAGACCAAGGGATTACAATTCCTATGGTTACAACACTTCACGGTACCGACATAACCTTAGTAGGAAACCATCCCGATTATAAAACAGCCGTTAGTTTTAGTATAAATAAATCAGATGTTGTAACGGCAGTTTCACAAAGTTTAAAGCGTGATACACTGAGATTATTTGATATTAAACAAGATATTGAGGTGGTTCCTAACTTTATCGATGCAGGTAAGTACAATCATGGTTTTACTGATTGTCAAAGAGATATGTTGGCTGGAGAAGAAGAAAGGATTGTAACACATATTAGTAATTTTAGAAAAGTAAAAAGAATATCAGATATCATAAGAATATTTTACCGTATTCAACAAGAACTTCCGGCTCGTTTGATGATGGTAGGTGAAGGACCTGAGAAAGAAGGAGCAGAAAAATTATCTGAAGAACTGGGAATAGCTGATAAAGTAATATTTTTAGGAAACAGCGAGGAAATCGATAAGTTACTCTGTTTTTCTGACCTCTTTTTATTACCATCGGAAACAGAAAGCTTTGGATTGGCAGCCTTGGAGGCGATGATAAATAAAACACCGGTAATATCAAGTAATACAGGAGGGATTCCAGAGGTGAATATCAATGGAATTTCAGGTTATTTAAGTGATGTGGGTAATGTAGAAGAAATGGCAAATAATGCGATCAAAATCTTAAAAGACCCTGCCGTATTAGAGAAGTTTAAAAGCAACGCGTTAACGGAAGCAAAAAAGTTCGATATCTCTCATATTGTACCTATATATGAGGAAATCTATCAAAAAGCTTTCCAGTTGGCCTAACTTAAGAGAATATGAATAAAGCAGCATTAATAGTAGTTGCATTTTTTATGACAGCTTGCGGTGGCGCAAAACAACAAAATGGAGCGATGGAAGCTAACCAAAATAATCAAAAAAAACCGTTGTTTGAAGTGCTTGTTCAGCATTCTCATGGTGGCTACGAACAACCACAAATAAAAATTATTAAGGAGCCAAAGGCTTTACAAGAAGTGTATGCTAAGATAAATATGACCAGAAGACCCGGTTTCCCTATTCCGGATGTTGATTTTGATAAGGAAATGATTATTGGATTATACATGGGTGAAAAGAATTATGGAGGATATTCAATTAGTATTGATAACGTTGAAGAAACGAAAAAGGAACTGATAATATTTGTTAAGGAATCTACTCCTGAAGGGATGATGGCCACGACGGTCATTTGCCAACCGTTTTGCATTGTAAAAATACCTGCTACTAAGAAAGAGATTGTTTTTAAAAAAGTAAGCTAGCGATCCAGATAATGTTTATCAGGTAAGTTTCGTAATGATTCTGCAGCCTGCTCTGCGCTAATGTCACGTTGTGGGCCGGCAAACATTTCATATCCAACCATAAATTTCTTTACGGTTGCAGACCGCAAAAGAGGAGGGTAAAAGGACATATGAAAGTGCCAATGTTTATTCTCTTCTCCATTTGTAGGGCTTTGATGAATACCTGCCGAATATGGGAATGAAGTTTCAAAAAGGTTATCATATTTGGTGGTGAGCTTCTTTAAGATCGATGCAAAAGCTTCTTTTTCATCGTCATTTAATAAACCAATATGTTGAACGTGCCTCTTGGTAATAATCATGGTTTCATAGGGCCAGACTGCCCAAAACGGCACGAGGGCAACAAAGTGGGTATTTTCTGAGATAATTCGCTCTTTTGTTTCTAGTTCTTGTGCTAAGTAATCGGCTAACAAACTATTTGAGTTACGTTGCCAGTAAGCTAATTGGTGTTTATCTTTTTTAACTACCTCATCAGGTATCGTTTGCTGCGCCCATATTTGTCCATGTGGGTGCGGATTACTGCAACCCATCACGCTTCCCTTATTTTCAAATATTTGAACATGATTAATGTTGTTTAACTGCCCGAGAGTTTTATACTCCTCTTGCCAAAGGTTGATTACCTGATAGATAGCATCAACTGACATTTGCGGAAGCGTAAGCGAATGGTCAGGGGAAAAGCACACAACTTTACATAGTCCATCCTCTGTTTTAGCTGTTAGCAGCCCCTTGTTCAGTTCAGTATTACCTGTGTTTTCTATTAAAGCAGCAAAATCATTTTGAAAAGCATAGGTCGAAGTATAAGCAGAATTGGTTTCACCATTTGCCCTTGTATTTCCTGGACATAAATAGCAGGTTTCATCATAAGAGGGCATTTTTGTAGTATTTATTTTTTCAACTTTACCCTGCCATGGTCTTTTGGTACGATGTGGTGAAACCAAAATCCATTCGCCAGTTAAAATGTTATAACGTCTATGAGGCTGTTGGTAAAAGTTTAGGCTCATTATATAGCAGATTTTAGTGTTGTACCCTCGTCGGGTTCAATAATATTGGCGCTTAATTCAAATGAAAATTTTTCTAAATAGGCCTGACTAACTTGAGAAATATAGTTGTCAATTATATCTTGATGAATGATGTTAATGGTACAACCACCAAAACCCCCGCCCATCATTCGGGCTCCTAAAATTTGATCGTTCTGCTTTGCGAATTCAATTAAAAAGTCAAGTTCTTTACAACTTACCTGATATTGATTTTGTAATCCTTTATGCGATTCATACATAAGCTTTCCGAATTCATGTAGCTGATGTTTTTGTAAAAAATCAGCCGCTTGCAAAACACGAAGATTTTCGTTTACGATAAAATGACTTCGTTTAAACAGGATGGGGTCCATTGATGCTTGCAGGGTGTTTAGCATATTGTTATCCACTTTTCTAAGCGAGGTGACTGCAGGATAATGTTGTTGAATAAACTGTACTGCTGTCTCGCATTCAGTTCTTCTGGTATTGTATTCACTACTAGCTAGGTTATGCGAAACATTTGTATTGAGTAGTAATAATTTATAAGGTTTTAAATTCATGGGAATCAACGAATAAGTAACTGATTCACAATCTAGAAGTACCACATGGTTTTTCTTACTAATCATTACAGCAAACTGGTCCATGATTCCGCATTTTGTACCAACAAAATGATGTTCTGCATCGCGAGATAGCTGAATCATATCAAGTGTTGATACTCCAAGATTAAACAATTGATTAAGCCCATACGCCATACCACACTCCAACGCGGCTGATGAACTTATTCCTGATCCTATAGGTAGCTGACTATCAATTATACAATCAAATCCTGATATTGCACTGCTGTATTGTTGCAATCCGTGAATTACACCAAGAATATAATTTTCCCATTGATGCTCACTTTTTTGAATATGGTTGAGATTTATTTTTAAAGTATTGTCAAAACCAATACTATTAATAGTACATATATCTGGATTATTACTCTTCTTAAAATACAGGTGAATCTTTTGGTCAATTGCTGTTGGTAATACAAGACCATCATTATAATCAGTATGTCCTCCAATAAAATTAATTCTTCCAGGAGAGTGCACCGTGATATCTGCATTAAAAGCTTTGATTAACGCATCGCTATCTTTAGTAAAAAAAGTTTCAGTTTTTTTCAATGTTAGGTTAAAAACGATTAATGACAACTAGCATGTTGATAAAAGAATTACACAAATATAATAAATGTATTTTTTACATTTATTATATAAATTGTTCTTCTTTTTCCTCAAAATTGAAAAATCATTGAGTTCATGTATTTTTGGAGAAATCTAAAAGCTTAATGAGTACGTCAACTTCACTTTGGAAAAGAGATTGGTATCAAGATCACGACCCTATGTATATCGCAACCGATTGTATCATTTTTGGTTTTGATGATGGTATTTTAAAGCTGTTGGTGTTTAAACGAAGGGTAGAACCCCAAAAAGGTGCTTACTCGTTGATAGGTAGCTTTGTAAAGCTTGATGAGAGCGTTACTGATGCAGCAAAAAGGGTACTAGAGGAGATCACTGGTTTGCAAAACGTTTTTATGGAAGAACTTCGCACCTATAATGCTGTAATGAGAGATCCCGGGTATCGGTGTATATCCATTGGTCAATATGCACTAATTCGCATTAATGAATATGATAAAGAATTGGTCGAGGAACACGGTGCCATTTGGTATCCTTTTGATGAATTACCAGGATTGGTTTTAGACCACGATGATATGGTAAAAGACGCTTTGGCGAGGCTGCGTAGAAAAGCTAGATACCAACCTATTGGTTTTGAATTGTTACCCGAGAAGTTTACCATTCCGCAATTACAAAGTCTGTATGAGGCTATTTACCAGAAGAAAATGGACTCTCGAAATTTTCGCAAGAAAGTCTTGTCATTTGGAGTATTGATTAAACTAAATGAGAAAGACAAGTTAAGCTCAAAAAAGGGAGCATTTCTCTATAAGTTTGATCACTTAAAATATGAGGCTTTGGTGGCGAAGGGAATTAATTTTGAGGTTTAAAGAGATGAAGGATTATCAGATACTTTTTGATAATATACATGAGTTTGTTAAGGTAAAGACCTTTTCTAAGCACGAACAGTTGGTTAATGGTATAATTGCTACTATTGAATCTGGTTATGCGAAAAAAGGTGATCGGTTACCATCTATTAACAAAATGGTTGAAGAATTAGGATTTGCTCGTAAGACCATTGTTAGAGCCTACGAAGAAATGAAAAGTAGAGGTTTGGTAGAATCTAAAAGCCTGAAGGGATATTACATCGCCAATACCAATACCAAATTAAAGCTAAAGTTAGCTATCATCTTATATGCCTTTCACCCCATACAAGAAGATTTTTATAATGCTTTTAGAAAAGAACTAGGAAAAAAGTATCAGATAGATGTTTTTTTTCATCATAACAATCAAGAAGTTTTTTTGAATATCCTCTCAACAATTAAAGGTAAATATGGGATGTATGTTATTGCGCCTATACCATCTAAAGAAATGCCTTTGTTGTTAAGTGATATTCCAAAAGAACGTTTACTAGTGGTGGATAGGTTTATAGAATTGCCTGATGAATACTCTTATATCGCTCAAGAATTTGAAGATTCTACCTATCAGCAGTTGGTCGATATGTTGCCTGCGATTAAAAAGTATCGGAAGTTTATTCTTTTTTTTCAAGAAGCTTCAGACCATCCAGAAGGAATCAAGAATGCCTTTAGTCGTTTTGTGGACGATTACAATATTGATGGCTCCATTGAAAAAAAATATAATAGAGGTAGCGTCCGGAACAAAACCGCATATTTTCTGATTACCGACAGCTATCTGTGGGAAGTGTTAAGAGATTGTCGAAATGCCGAATATGTAATAGGTAAGGATGTTGGAATTTTATCGCATAATGATAATGCTGTGAAAGAGATGATATTTGGTGGTATAACAACCATATCTACCGATTTTAAGCAAATGGGAATTGAAGCTGCTGCATTTGTTAAGTACGGTGCTCGAACACACCGGATTATCCCTTCAAAAACAATAAGACGTAACTCGTTGTAATAACAGAGTCGGCGTTTTATGTATCAATAATTACTAATACCTGATTTTTTTTGTTAAAATTTTGCTTAATGTAAAAAATTTAATTCTATATTTGCTTGTAGCATAGAGTATCACAGATTATATAACTAAAAAACCTAATCTTCACTCTTAGCTTATTAAATAAGTAATTTTACGGGCTTATATTAACAAAACACCAATTTTCAGTTGGTATTTTTTTGAAATAATGAATTTTAAATCACTTTGAGGTATGTCTTGACCAATAAGTGTATTTTTTACATTTAATAATATAAACGTATAATTTACATTTATAAAATTTTAGTAATCAACCTTAATTAACAATCATCTTATGAGTAAAACTTTAAAAAGACTGTTACTAATAATGGTATTAGTCGCATTTGGCTCATCTGCCTATGCCCAAACCATTAGTATTTCAGGTACGGTATCAGACGACACTGGCCCCTTACCCGGAGTTAACATCGTAGAAAAAGGAACAACCAATGGTGTTACCACTGATTTTGATGGAAACTATACCATAAACAATGTTGCATCAGATGGTGTCTTGGTATTTAGTTATCTAGGTTTCCTTACACAGGAAATTCAGGTTAATGGACAAAGTACGATCAATATAACCATGCAGGTGGATGCGCAGCAATTAGATGAAGTCGTTATTGTTGGTTTTGGTTCTCAGACAAAACGAGATGTAACCGGTGCAATATCCCAGATTAAGCAAGAAGAAATAAAACAGATTGTAAATGCAGATCCAACCAATGCATTACAAGGACGTTTAGCGGGTGTGCAGGTAGAAAGCGGTGGTGGTGAACCTGGTGCACCTACCAATGTAATTGTCCGTGGTATTAGTTCTTTAACCAATACCTTTCCCCTTTATGTAGTCGACGGTACAGTTGTAGACGATATTAGCTTCTTAAATCCACAAGACATCGTAGATATACAGGTTCTTAAAGATGCAACGTCTGCTGCCATTTACGGTACAAGAGCTGCTAATGGTGTGGTTATCGTTTCGACCGATAGAGGTTCTGCTAATTCGGCACCACAAGTTTCGTTAAATATTCGTTCTGGGGTTAATACAGTTGCCAATACTTTAGATCTTTTAAACGGCCCTGAATTTATCAATTTTCTAAATCAGGCAGATCTGAATAGTGGCGGTACTGGTGGATTAACTGATGCTGGTATTAATACTGATTTTCAAGATTTGTCACTAAACTCAGGGACTATACAAGACGTGGGTTTTAATGTAAAAGGGGGTGGAGAGGACTCATCGTACTATTTTTCTGGGAATTATTATAACGAAGAGGCCATTGTTATTAGTAGTGATTTTGAGCGTATTAATACGCGATTAAATAGTCGATTTAAGTTTGGTAAATTCAAAATAGAACAATCCTTGGCGTTTAATCAAAATACCTTTAATAGAAATCCATTTTTCGGATCAGGTACATACGAACCGCCCGTGGTAAGAGCTTCTGCCCCTGAAAATGACGGTGGTTTTGAAGCTATTAATTCTAATAATTTTTTCGGCTCCGGAGGAACTAACAATTATGCATTAGCTCAGCTTGTTCAAGATGAAACTGTAGTTCGAAATGTATTGGGTAATGCTAATCTGTCATACGAAATAATTGACGGTCTGACTGCAACCATAAATTTTGGAGTTGACTACAGAAGT
Source organism: Spongiivirga sp. MCCC 1A20706 (assembly GCF_046524175.1). Taxonomy (NCBI): domain Bacteria; kingdom Pseudomonadati; phylum Bacteroidota; class Flavobacteriia; order Flavobacteriales; family Flavobacteriaceae; genus Spongiivirga; species Spongiivirga sp. MCCC 1A20706. The sequence continues at coordinate 41,988 of NZ_JBEFZF010000003.1, read as the reverse complement.
TCATATAGCAATACCTTTCAACCAACATATTTTTTAAGTCCAACGGATCAGCAGATCAATGATAACCCATTAAATGATTTGACTGAAGTTCGCGGAGAGATTACTTCTACTAACATAGAACCTACAGTTAACTACAAAAAGCAGTTCGGTAAACACGATGTAGATATTCTTTTAGGAGCTGCGCGACAGCAAATTGACAATAATACGCTTGCGGTTAACGTAGAAGGACTTCCTTCAAATAGTATTACTAATGTCGCAAACTTTGCAGATTTGGTTTTGAATACCGGTGGTGGTAGATTTTTATCTCGACTATTTTCTGGTTTCGGCCGTGTATACTATAAGTATGATGACACCTATTTATTATCGGCAATCGTGCGTAGGGATGCATCTTCTCGTTTTTCATCGGACGATGACAGGAATGTTGGAGTTTTTGCTTCATTTTCCGCGGGTTGGGTTATAAGCAATGAGTCTTTCTGGCCTGAAGATGGGTTGATTAATACTCTTAAACTAAGAGGAGGATATGGAGAGTTAGGATCTCAAAACATTGGTGACTTCTTGTTTCAACCTGTGCTGCAAGGCAACTCAGGGATTGCCATTAACAATAATTTCTTGAATGGTTTTGCTGTGGTGAATGGTGTAGATACGACCATTTCCTTTGAAACTGCTACTTCAACTAGTGTTGGACTCGACGCTACCTTGTTAGATAATAAGCTCTCAGTAAGTGCCGATTACTTTATTCGTGATAATAAAGATGTTTTAGCGCCAGTTTCCCAACCTGGTTCGCTAGGTATTGCAGGAACAATCATTCAAAATGCAGCTTCTATCCGTAACTCAGGGTTAGAACTTCAAGCAAATTATAATCATACTACGGAAAGTGATTTCAGTTTTAATGTAGGCGTTACATTTGCTACTGTTAAGAATGAACTTACTGCCTTACCTTCACCTTTTGTTGGGCCTAGTCTTGATGAAGAAGGTAACCGAGGTAACAGATTCGAAGTAGGTCAACCGGTAGGTTTCTTTTTCGGTTATGTGACCGATGGTATCTATAGAAGCCAAGCTGAAATAGATAGCGATCCAGGTCTAGCAAATGACGACGGTTCTGGTCGAAGAGGAGATTTAGTTCCTGGAGACTTTAGACGAATAGATATTAACGGGGATGGCCTTATTACAAGTGATGATCAAACTAATATTGGTTCACCTGTACCGGATTTTACATATGGTGTTAACTTTAATGCGAATTATAAAAATTGGGATTTTGGTCTAAATATAAACGGAGTGCAGGGAAATGAAATTTACAATGCAACACGTTTTACAGGTACATTCTTTTTAGACGGTAACAAATTTGGTTATAACCGTAATGCATTTGTTGCGGGTGTTAATGAAAACACAAATATCCCTAGACCAACTTTTGGGGGTGGGGCTGCAGCAAACAACGCGCCTTCTAGCTTTTTTGTGGAAGATGGTTCTTATTTAAGGTTACGTTCTATTGAAATTGGCTATGATCTTACAAAAGCAATTAATATTGATTGGGTGAGCAGAGCAAGGTTATTCTTTAATGCGCAAAACCTATTCACTATTACCAACTATACTGGTTACGATCCTGAAATTGGATCTACCCTTCGAGGTACGGGAGGTGGATTCTTCGGATTTGCAAATAACACCACTCCTATATTGGGAAGGGGAATTGATTTAGGAACGCAACCAAGACCAAGAACGTTTATGCTTGGAGCGCAGTTAACGTTTTAAATTGTTATGAATAAAATAATTTTAAAGTTAGAAAAAATGAAAATCAAAACGAGCAAGATCTTTATTGTAGCGATAGTGCTAGCTTTGTTATTTCCTTTAAATGGATGTGACGAGAATGAATTAGAAATATTTAATCCCAATACCGTATCTCAAGAAGCTTTTTTCAGTAGTGAGTCAGATTTTAGATTGGCAGTGAACGGAATGATACACCCTATAACAGCGGTGTTGTTTTGGGGCAGGGTAGTGCATACGGGTGCGTTGTTAAGATCAGATGCTTTTAACGTAGTTCCGTTTCAGCAGAATACAACGATGTCAACGCTTAATGGTTCGCCAGGAGATCGGTGGGCTTCCGATATGTATCCACAGTTGTATCAAACAATACGCCGTGCTAATACGATAATTGAAGAAGCTGATGAAGAAGTACTACCGCCAGGTGATGCTAGAAATGAAATTCTAGGTCAAGCTTATTTTATGCGAGCTTTTGCACACTGGTATCTAGCAGCTTTTTATGGAAACGTACCTTTGGTCTTAAAGGTACCTTCTCAGGATAATCCAGAAGAAGTATTCCCTATGCAGAGCACCCAGGCACAAGTTTTTGCTGCGGCAGTTGAAGATTTAGGAACAGCGGCTCAGTTGCTACCGGCATCTTGGCCAGATAGTGAGTCAGGAAGAGCGACGAGAGGTGCTGCTTTAGCATTGCGAGGAAAAACACAATTGTATCTGGGGAATTATTCGGAAGCGGCTACAGATCTTCAGGCTGTTGTAGATAGTGGATTATATAGTCTGCTACCCGCTGCCAGATATGGAGAGAACTTTGGCTCTGGTGCTACTGAAAACAATGAAGAGTCAGTTTTTGAGCTACAATTTTCTCCCCAAGATGCATTTGTTTGGGGTACAGATTCACCTCAAACTGGTACACAAACTAACTTTCATATTGACTACGCGCCACCCTTAGAAGCTCTTGATAATGGACATTTTATTAATCCCCACATATTGGCCACATTTGAAGCCAACGGTGATACGGTAAGACGCAATGCTACCATTGCATTTGATTATCCAGGAGCTACGGGATATGCTAATCTACCGTTCTTAGAAGACTTTGAAGGTGATATAGAAAATGCCAATAGCTTTGGTGTAGAACCATTATTTACTAGAAAGTATAGTGGTATGGATTCTGGATTGACAAGAGATGAAATTCCAGGTTTTGGCCAAATTCTAGGCAATAATTGGAGAATAATACGCTATGCTGATGTATTGTTAATGCTTGCCGAAGCATTAAACGAGGGAGGAACAGATACTCCAGGAGCTGTTGCATTGATTAATCAGGTTAGAGAAAGAGCAGAAATTGCTCCTATTGCAGTAGGTACCGAAGATGAGGTTTTCGATGCTATTGTAGACGAGCGTATTATGGAATTAACTGGTGAGGGACATCGTTATTTAGACTTAGTGCGTTGGGGACTTGCTGATGAAGTAATGGGACAAGGTTCTACCATTGCCGGAGGTCGACACCCCAAGTCGCTAGCGGGCTCAACTGCATTTTTTACTGCAAATCAAGACGAGCTAATTTGGATTCCCATTCCAGAGTTAAATGCGAATCAGAACCTAAATCAAAACCCGGGTTACTAAAAATTAAATAATAGAGTTTGTTTAATTGAATTAGTAGTTTAATTCTATTAGTTGAAAGAGCCAAGTAGTTTGCTTAAATTACTTGGTTCTTAATTTAAAGTTGTTACAAAGCCAATAATGAGCCTGTTCCGATTCGCACTTTTATTAGTAGCAGTGGTTATTTTTATATCATGCAATTCGTCTAATGAGAAACTACTTTTTCAACAATTAGATGATGTTCAAACTGGTATTGATTTTGAAAATGCTATTGAGGAGAATGATGAAATAAATGTCATCGACTTTCAGTATTGTTATAACGGTGGAGGAGTTGGTATAGGGGACTTTAATAATGATAATTTGCCGGACATTTATTTTACAGGAAATCAAGTATCTTCTAAATTATATCTAAACTTAGGAAATTTCAAGTTTAAGGAGGTGACCGAAATTGCACAGGTAAATACGACTAGTTGGGTTACTGGTGTCTCCGTAGTCGACATAAATGCTGACGGTCTTGACGATATCTATTTAAATGTAGGGGGTGCAAATTGCAAGGCGGATTGTTTCAATTTGTTATTTGTAAATCAAGGTAATAACAAGGATGGAATACCAATTTTTAAGGAAAAAGCTTCCGAATATGGATTGAATGAAGCTGAATACGCACAGCAAACAGTATTTTTTGATTATGACCTTGATGGTGATTTAGATGCCTTCATTGCTCGAAACGGCAACGTCCGATTCGATAAGAATTCACCGATGCCTAAAAGATATTACCCCTATTATCTAAATGATGTGCTATTGAAAAATACCTTCAATGAAAAATTAGGTCATCCTTATTTTAAAGACGTTTCTAAAGAGAACGGAATTACTGGGAAAGGTTTTGCTTTAGGATTGGGGATAAATGATTTTAACGAAGACGGTTTACCTGATGTTTTTGTGGGAAACGATTTTATAACATCTGACTTGTTATACATCAATACAAATGAAACTGAAAAACGATTTAGCGATCAAACCAAGCAATTTTTTGCGCATAGCACATACAATTCAATGGGTTTGGATATTGCGGATATTAATAATGACGCCCTTCCTGATTTAATGGTGGTCGATATGCTTCCCAACGGTTATAAAAGACAAAAAATGATGCTGGGAGCAATGAACTATGATAAGTTTCAGCTAAGCCTTAAAAATGATTATCAACCCCAATATATGCGTAATACCTTAAGCATCAATAGCGGTAAGATTGCGAATGAATCACTAAAATTTCAAGAGCTGTCTTTTTATGCAAATACCGCTATGACTGATTGGAGTTGGGCTCCGTTGCTAGTTGATTTCGACTTAGACGGATTAAAGGATATTTTTATCACAAATGGTTATGGAAAAGATGTAACGGATCTCGACTTTATCAATTATACAAAACAGAATAACGTATTTGGTACTCCCCAGGCTCGTGAGCAAAAATTAAAGGCCTTGCTTAAAGATTTACCGGAAGTAAAAATGACCAATTTCTTTTTTGAAAATAAAGGAGAATTATTCTTTGAAGACGTTTCCACTTCATGGTCTAACCAACAAAAGTCACTTTCAAATGGTGCAGCCTATGCCGATTTTGATCTGGATGGAGATCTTGATCTTGTCATCAACAATATTAACCAAAAAGCAACAATATTAAAAAACAATACCACTGACAACGAGGACATTAATTTTCTAACGATACAGCTTAAAGGAACTAAACAAAATAAGAATGCTATTGGGGCTAAAATTACACTTTGGAGCGAGGGCGAAGTACAACAACATTATCAATCGGTTATTCGCGGATATCTTTCTTCGGTTCAACCCGGAGCCTATTTTGGGTTAAAAAGTAGTAAGATTGATTCATTAGAAATTAAATGGCCCTTGGGAGAAGTTTATAAGTTAAAAAATATAAAAGCGAATCAAGAAATTGTTGTTGATATCACATCAGCAAAAAATGAAAGTCCAACCCATTCTAGAACTAAGCTAATTGTTAAAAAAGTAGTGGGGATGATTCCATTTGAACATACTGAAAATGTGTCAAATGATTTTAATTATCAACAGCTGTTAATGAAGGAATATTCCAAAAATGGGCCATGTATTGCATCCGCCAATTCAAATGGTGAAAATCTGTTATTTGTTGGGGGTAGTAAAGGGCAACCGGGCTTAGTGATGAAACTTGAAAATGATATTTTTAATATTATCCAAGAACTTGAAAGCGAATATGAGGATACTGATGCCCGGTTTCTTGACGTGAATCAAGATGGTTTTATGGACCTATATGTCTCAAGCGGCGGTAATGAATTTGAAAGCAATTCAACTTTTTATCAAGATCGACTATATGTAAATAATGGTCAGAATAACTTTTCAAGATCATCAACAGTACTACCCAATTTTTTGGTAAATACAAGTTGTGTTCTAGAAAACGATTTTGACAAAGATGGTGACCTAGATCTTTTTGTCGGGGGCGGCTTTCAAGCGCGATCGTATCCTATACCTTCATCAAGTTATTTGTTAGTTAATGAACAAGGAAAATATGAGCATTCAACTAATTTAGATCTAACAGGGATCATAAACGATGCAGTATGGAGTGATATTGACGGCAATGGTTGGGATGATTTATTTGCTGTTGGAGAATGGATGCCATTAACGATATTCAAAAATGAAAATGGAAAACTAGTAAGCATTCAGCCAACTTTTCTAGATAAAGAGAATCAGTCATTGAAAACTTCAGGTTGGTGGAAACAAATAATCAAAGGAGATTTTGATAATGATGGTGATATCGATTTTGTTGTTGGTAATCAAGGGTTAAATAATATTGTAAATCCTTCCCAAGAACAGCCAATACATATCTATACAGGAGACTATGACAAAAATGGAAGTGTCGATCCGGTAATTGGAGCATACTTCGATAACGGTGGTTCAAATAAGGAACTCATGGTGCTACATACTCGTGACGATGTCATGAAGCAGCTAAGCGCTCTTAAAAATAGATTTACGAAGTATGAGGATTTTTCAAAGATTAAGTATAAAGAATTACTCAATATTAAGAACTTAAAAGAGGAAACACTGAAAACTGAAATGTTTGAGAGTGTTTATCTAGAAAACATTGGCAACTTCAAGTTTAAAATAAAACCCCTTCCAAAAAACTGTCAGTTGGCACCCATAAACACTATGTTGGTTCATGATGTAGACCAAGATGGAAACTTAGATGTTTTTCTGGCAGGGAACAATTATTACACTGAAACGCATTTTGGAGGCAACGACGCCTTAAACGGACTTTTTTTAAAGGGTGATAACAATGGAAGTTTCAAGGTTCTTGATGCTGCTAAAAGCGGATTTTATGTGCCTGGACAGTCAAATGATATAGAAAAAATCAAACTAAACTCTGGTGGTGAGCTAATTCTCGTCGCTCAAAATAATGATTCGATCGCCACATTCAAAAACAATCAACATTGATAAATAATGATCAACACTAAAACAGAAAAAGATTATCAAATTGAGATCATAGGAGAAGATTCTCTTGGTATTCAATGCACCTTGATAGAAGATGTTGATGATGTTCAAATCTATAGGTTGGACATGAATCCTGATCAACCATTAAAGCCAAATCCAGTTGCTATAAAGTGGAATATTCCTGCTCATAATGTCAAAGGAGTGTGGAAGCCAACGACTGATTTTTCAAAGCGTATCCAGGCCGATTGGGAGCTGGATAATATGGAGTCCCGAATCTCAATTGATGCACCGGTAATCTCCTTATTTGGTAATGATGATATGAATACCCACACATTTGCATGTTCGAATGCGATTAATAAATTGGAATTGAATGCAAGAATCCGTGAGGAAAATGATCGTTTTTACTGCCATATTATCTTGTTTAGTGAAAAGCATTCTTCCATATCGAACTATAGTGTACACATACGAATAGATAGTAAAAAGCAACATTTTTCACAATCACTGATTAATGTGAGTAAGTGGTGGGAAACATTCGAAAAGCTTCAACCAGCTACTGTACCAGATATAGCCAAGCAACCCCTATATTCCACTTGGTACCAATTCCATCAAAACCTTGATCATGAGGTTTTGATCAACGAATGTAAAATCGCATCGCAAATGGGCTATGAAGCGATTATTATTGATGATGGATGGCAAACCAAAGACAACAATCGTGGTTATGATTATACAGGTGATTGGCTACCGGAACGGCTTACGGAGACCAAACAGTTTGTTGAAGCGATCCATCAAACTGGCATGAAGTTAGGATTTTGGTACTCCGTACCATTTTGTGGTAAACATTCTAAAGCTTATCAACGTTTTCGAGGAAAGTTTTTAACGGAGAATCACCGCTGGGCTCCTGTATTTGATCCACGGTTCCCCGAAGTGAGAGCATACCTCATTAACATCTATAAAACAGCACTTATAGATTGGGATTTAGATGGCTTTAAACTGGACTTTATTGATGATTTTAAACTGTATCCAGATACAGAGCTCACTGCAGCCAACGGACGGGATTTTGTTTCTATTAATGAAGCGGTCGATCGGTTGATGACAGATATTAAGGATACTCTGATGGCAATAAATCCTGACATTTTTATTGAGTTTAGGCAAAAATATACCGGACCTGCAATGCGTAAATACGGTAATATGTTAAGGGCTTTTGATTGCCCAGGAGATGGCACAATGAATCGTGTTCGAATTAGCGATATAAGAATGCTGGCCGGAAATACGGCTGTACATTCCGATATGATTACTTGGCATCTGGAAGAAAAGGTTGAGGTAGCAGCACTGCAAATGGTAAATACATTATTTGGAGTACCACAATTATCTATTGAACTTGGCAAGGCTCCAGATGATCATATGCGTATGATAGAATTCTATACAAAATATTGGAAAGAAAATTCAGAGGTTTTAATAGGTGCTGATTTTGTACCTTATAAACCTTTAGCGAATTATCCTATTCTGCATTCCTTTGATGATAACAAATCTATATTTGGACTTTATGATGATAATTTCATTACTTTAACCAATTCATTGAATAAAATTGACGTGATCAACGGTAAATTATCCACCACACTTATTTTTAAAATTGAAAGCGACCTCGGTTTTTATAATTATGAGGTTTTAGATTGTTGTGGTAATTCTAAGATAAGCGATTCGATAAAGCTTGATAAAGGTTTAGTTGAATTGACCGTTCCTTCCTGTGGATTAGTTCAATTGAGGAAACGTTAAACTAATTAAACCAACAACAAAGTATTATGGATGCATTTTCGATTATCTCCTTTTTTGGCTTCACGATTTTGGTGGGAGTCATTGCCTGGTATGCGACAAGAAAGACAAATGAAAAATCAGCTGATGGGTATTATTTAGGAGGAAGAAGTCTGGGTGCGATCACTATTGCAGGATCACTTTTATTAACGAATCTTTCTGCGGAGCAGATTGTAGGGCTTAATGGACAATCATTTGCAGAAGGTGTTTTGGTTATGGCTTGGGAAACACTTGCGGCTATTGCAATGATATTGACTGCCATTTTCTTATTGCCAAAATATATGAGCGTTGGTATAACAACCATTCCGCAGTTCATTCAAAACCGATTCGACCAGCAAACAAAAGCAATATTATCTGTATTATTTCTTATAGCTTTTGGTATCGTATTGCTGCCGACAATATTGTATTCAGGTTCTTTGGCCTTTAGTACCATGTTTGATCTTCCTTCGATGTTGGGAATATCAGAATGGGGGGTAATCTGGATTTGTGTTTGGACTATTGGAATTATTGGAAGTATTTATGCAATTTTTGGTGGATTAAAAGCGGTTGCGGTATCAGATTTGATCAATGCAATTGGTTTGCTAACCGGAGGATTGTTAATTCCAGTTTTTGGTTTAATGGCTATAGGCGATGGTAGTGTATCTGCAGGTCTTGATACGCTATGGAATTCCAATCCTGAAAAATTTGAAGCGGCTGGAGGTATTACCTCTTCAATTCCTGTTGGAACCATCTTTACAGGAATGATGATTGCCCAAATTTATTATTGGGGAACCAACCAATCGATCTTACAACGCGTTTTCGGCGCTAAAAGTCTTAAAGAAGGGCAAAAAGGTATGATCTTGGCCGCCTTTGTTAAGTTCTTAATTCCGGTGATAGTAGTCTTGCCCGGTATAATAGCATGGCACTTGTTTGAAGGGAATCTTGATAATGCTGATCAAGCGTATCCTGCTTTGGTTAGAAAAGTACTTCCAACAGTTTATATCGGATTTTTCGCTGCAGTTTTATTCGGCGCAGTGTTGAGTTCCTTTAATAGTTTGCTAAATAGTAGTGCAACCTTATTTGGTTTCGATTTATATAAACAACTATTTAATAAAGATGCCAATGAATTGCAAACAGTAAAAGCCGGTAAGCGATTTGGGTTGATGTTGGCAGTAATCTCAATGAGTATATCGCCATTTATCAAATTCGCTCCTGACGGACTCTTTTCTTATATACAACAATCACTAGGTAGCTTAAGTGTACCGATTTTAGCGGTGGTAACAATTGGTATTTTGACCAAAAAAGTTCCTGCTCTGGGGGCTAAGATTGTTTTAATTGGAGGCGTTATTATGTATTTGATTAGCTTACTAATATTGGGACCATATTTTGTATCAAGTGCTCTAGACAAAGCCGGACTTGATAGTTCATCCTTTATAAATGGTCTTGAAGATGCAGACAAAGCAGCATATTTTACTAAAATAGGAGTTACTGATATTGCTGCTCATATGGAAAAAATAAGTATAGTTGAAGCCGAGGCATATCCTCACTTTTTGCATATCATGGGAATACTGTTTGTAGTGAATATCATTATCATGCTAATTGTGGGAGCTATAAAACCAAAACAAGATATTTATGTACCGAAAGTAACGCGGGTAATCGATGTTACACCTTGGAAATGGGCTGTTCCGGTAGGAATTGTAATAACGCTATTAGTGCTTAGTACCTATCTGATTTTTTAGGTAATCTAGTATTCAATATGCTGCTGATGTTTTTGTTTAATGTTTAGTATCAATTACAACGTTTTCGTTGATATTTTACTTAAAAACTGATAAGCTCTTAAAGCGTTAGTTACTATTAAGCCTAACTTTAGACGAATCATCAACACACTATGAAAAAAAAATACGTCATTGCATTTGATCAGGGCACTACAAGTACTCGCGCTATTATTTTTGATGTAAAAGGGAAAATTATTGCAATTTCTCAAAAAGAATTGACCCAACATTATCCGAAATCAGGTTGGGTAGAGCATGATGCAAATGAGATATTTGAAGATCAGCTAGCAGCATTTAAGACTGTGATGAAAGAGTCTGGTATTTCACCAGAAGAAATTGCTTCAATAGGCATTACCAATCAACGTGAAACTACTGTTGTTTGGGATAAGAAAACAGGAGAACCTATTCACAATGCAATTGTGTGGTTAGATAAACGCACAACAGATATTTGCGATGATCTAAAATCAAAAAATCTAGAGGAGTATATTCGAGAAAACACGGGTCTCATTATTGACTCTTACTTTTCTGGTACTAAACTAAAATGGATTTTAGATAATGTTGAAGGAGCGCAAGAAAAAGCAGAATCCGGAAAGCTATTGTTTGGTACTATCGATAGTTGGTTAGTGTATAAGTTTACAGGCAATCATCTTACAGATCACACCAATGCATCCAGAACGATGATTTATAATATTAAGAATCTAAATTGGGATCATAAACTACTAGATGTATTGAACATTCCAAAGTCGGTTTTGCCAAAGGTTCAAGCTTCTTCTTCTGATTTTGGTTCGGTCACCTATAAAGGAGTACAAATTCCAATATTTGGGGTTGCAGGAGATCAGCAGGCTTCACTATTTGGACAAGGCGGATTTAAATCAGGAATTGCCAAGAACACATATGGTACCGGCTGTTTTATGTTACTTAACACAGGCAAGAAACATGTGGTTTCCAAAAACGGATTACTGACTACACTGACCGCGAGTCTGAATGACAATGAGGTAAAGTACGCCTTGGAAGGCAGTATTTTCGTCGGAGGTGCATCGATACAATGGCTTCGTGACCAAATGAAATTGATTAAAAAAGCTGCTGAGACCGAAGAAATCTGTAATAGTATTCCACCCTTAAAAGATCTATATGTAGTCCCAGCATTCGCAGGATTGGGTGCTCCTTATTGGGATGCAAATGCAAAAGGTGCAATTTATGGTCTTACCCTAGACTCGGGTAAAAATGAGATTGTAAAGGCAACTGTAGAAGCGCTGGCTTACCAAACTCGTGATGTTATCGATGTTATGATGGAGGATAGCGGTAAGCAAATGACAACCTTAAAAGTCGATGGGGGAGCGTGCGCTAACAATTATTTGATGCAGTTTCAAGCGGATATTCTCAATGTAAGTGTAGATAGGCCCAAAATGCTTGAGGTAACGGCCTTAGGAGCGGCTTTCTTAGCCGGGATAAAGCACGGTATTTGGTCGCTTGAGGATATTGAATCGGTTAGAGAAGCAGAGCGTGTTTTTGCTCCCGAAATGAAATCGAAGCAACGCAAGCAAAAATATAAAGGCTGGCTAAAAGCAGTCGATCGTACACGTTCTACTAAAACAAAAAAAAAGCCTAAATCCTATAAATTCTCAATTCTAAATAGAGAAAGTCAACTTAAAAAATTGGCGACTGAGACTTTCGATTTAATTGTTATTGGTGGTGGAGTTACCGGATCTGGGATTGCACTTGATGCGGCATCCCGTGGAATGAAAGTTTGCCTTGTTGAAAAAAACGATTTCGCTAGCGGCACGAGTAATAAATCAACTAAGTTAATTCATGGAGGACTTCGCTATCTTAAGCAATTAGAGATTGGTCTGGTTAAAGAGTCAGGATCAGAACGTGCTATAGTTCACAAACTAGCACCCCATTTAGTAGTACCTGAAAAAATGTTATTACCACTGGTTGAAGGTGGTACCTACGGAAAGATAATGACGTCCATCGGTTTAAAAGTCTATGATTTTCTGGCAAATGTTGAAGGTAATGACCGTCGCAAAATGCTAGATAAAGAGGAAACAATCAATAAAGAACCTCTACTGGACGAAAGTACTTTGTTGGGAGGCGGTTATTATGCTGAATATCGAACAGATGATGCTCGGTTGACGATAGAATTACTAAAAAGGGCAAGTGAATATGGTGCTACAGTGATCAACTATTGTGAAATGGAGGAGTTTATATATGATAGTGAAGGTAAGATTAAAAGCGTGAATTGCGTTGATCATAACACCGGGACTAAGCTGAATATTACTTCAAGAAAATTTGTGTCTGCCGCTGGTCCTTGGGTCGATTTACTGCGTAAGAAAGATCACAGTATGAATAACAAATATTTGCACCATACTAAGGGCGTACATATTGTTTTTCCGGCTGAAAAATTACCTATAAAGCAATCGGTTTATTTCGATGTACCTGATGGTCGTATGATATTTGCTATCCCACGTGGTCGAGTGACCTATGTGGGTACAACCGATACCAATTATAGTGGTAACCTCGATCGAGTGGTCGCTACTAAGGATGACGCCAACTATTTGTTAGATGCTGTTAATGCTACTTTCCCATCTGTAAACCTAACCGTTGACGATATAGAATCAAACTGGGCAGGTTTACGACCACTAATTCATGAAGAGGAGAAAGATCCTTCGGAATTATCGCGAAAAGATGAGATTTTTATTTCTGATACAGGGCTTATTTCTATTGCGGGAGGCAAACTTACAGGTTATCGTAAAATGGCGCATCGCACTATTGATGCGGTTCTTAAAACAATGAGCAGTAAACGTCGAGATAAGTTCAAAAAATCAAAAACAGAAAAAATACCATTGACTACACCAGCATTAACTTCTGTAAAAGAAGTTGAAGCGTATCAAAAGGAGCTAGAAAGTAAGTTAGTGGAAATAGGAATTGACAACCCCTATTTCGCTTGGTATTTAGCTACAACCTACGGCAAGCAAGCTGATACAATTTTGAATAAGATAAACTATTTTGCTAATGACAATGTATATGAGCGTTTAATTCGAGCGGAACTTTGGTATTGTATTCATAATGAAATGACCAATAGCTTAACTGACTTTTTTGTAAGACGAACTGGCCGACTGTATTTTGATATTACCTCAATTCCTAAATACTTAGATATTGTTTTAGAAGATATTGTGAATTATCTAGATTGGGATGAAAAGCGCATAGAAAGTGAGAAATCCTATCTAAACGATTTAGTGTATGATGCTACGCATTATTACGAAGAGGAATTAGTATAAAAAGATGTTATTAGGCCCTGTAAGTCGGCTAAATGAGTCATTTGGCAGATTAATAGAGGCTATTTTGGATTTCGGTTTAACTTGTTTATGCAAGTTTGACTAAATACCAAATAGGAATGAAAACCATTTTAATACGCTGCTTGCCCCTTCTTTTATTTTTCTCACCTACAATGAACGCCCAAGATAGTGATAAAGTGCTGCACGCTGCTGCAGGGTTTGGTATCAGTGCGGTAACATATACCATTGTCAAATCGACTACAAAGAATCGAAAAAAGGCACTTATTTGGAGTTTTGTTACTTCAACAGCTGCGGGTATTGCCAAAGAGCTAATAGATAGTGGAGAAGAAGGTAATAAGTTTGATGCTGTTGATGCATTGGCAACCACCGGAGGGGGTATTGTGGGAGGTTTCACGATGCATTTAATTCTAAATGACAAAAAGAAACGCACAGCAGAGATTAATGAAATTGAGCTGGCACAGGAAGCGTTCTTTGCTCTTGATGCTGAAATATCAGCCGCACAAAGTCCTTAATGAATAGCTAATTTATACTTTTTGAGTAATCCTGCTAAATTATCCTTTGAAAACGTAGCGCCCATCAGTTGATTCACTTCCGGATCGATTGAAAAATTGTATGCTGTTGCGAAATTAGCTTTCGTTAGATCGGTATGATCGAAAATGGCATTTTTTAAATCACAATTCTCAAAAAGGCCTTGACTGAAATCTGCATCCGAAAAGTCAACATCTGTAAGCTTACAGTCTTTGAAATTGGTTGCTTTTAGATCGGAATTATTAAAGTTGGAAAATTCTAAATTAGTGTTCTCAAAGTAGAGGCTTACTAGGAAAAAATTCATTTCGCCAAATGCAACTCCGATCATTTTACAATCAATAAAACGAACATCGTTGAATGTAGTATTCTTTAAACGTACCTTGGTCAAGTTACAATCAACAAAAGTACACTCATTAAAAGACGAATTGGAAAGATCAGCATCATTAAAATTACAGTTTTCGAACGTACAATTCTCAAATTCTTTGTGGGTGAAAAATGACTCCGAGTAATCTTCTCTTTTAAATGTGGTATCTAATATCATAAATGCTAATACCTTGAAAAATGCGCACGCTAATGTAGCTATATAATTTTCTATTTTAGCATGAATCAATGAAGAGATTAAACTTTAAAAAGCAGTACCTGTCAATTACGATGTTTAGTATGATGTTGGTTGGCTACGGGCAACAAACAAGTACAGGATACACCGCTTTTGGGACTAATCCGGCCAAAGTGCCAATGTCATTGCTAGATAGCCTGAAGAACGAAGCAGATGCACTTGCTAGATTTCGGTTGATTGATACAATTTCTAAGATCCATCTTCAGTACGGTTATACAGATTCTATTATTAGCTACGGACAGATGCTGCAACGAGAGGTAGAATTTAATAAAGATGAATTCGTAAACAAACCCTATTGGCTTGCAAAATCATATTACATAATAGGAGTTGGAAAGCATTTAAACGGACTTCCAGATCCTGCGCTTGGGTATCATATTAGAGCATTGCAACTTAATATTGATGATGAATCGCTAGTATACGAAAATCAACTTGGTATGGCTAGGGCGTATTATTCTAAAAAAGAGTATGAAAAAGCGCTCCCACTTTTCTTATCAATCATCAAGGAAAGCGAAGATTTATCAACAGTTTCAACTGCTGAACTATATGCTTCATTATTATACAGGTCGAAGGGCGAAAACCAAGAATCAGAAAGATTATTATCATCTGCACTTACAAAAGCAAAGCAGGCAGGTAATGATAAACTGGAGATGATTATTGAGTTAAGTGGTATTCAAATGACGCAAAATGTTAAATACAACGATACGTTGTTTAATCAACTTGAAACTATAAAGAATAGAGCACTAGCAGCCCATTATTATGATTTATATACTGAGGTTATTATAGAAATTAGTAAAATGTATGTGGCAAATGGTAATGCCGATGTTGCTAACATGACTTTAAGTATTGCATATACTAATGCAATACAGTGGGATCGTTGGCAACTTCAAAAACGAATTCTGCAAGCATTGTCTAGATTTTATAAAACTCAAGAAGACTATGAAAATGCCTATGCAGTAATGACACAGTATACAGCCTTAAATGAGCAGATTATAAAAAATCAGAACTATAATGCAGTAAAAGAGCTTGAAATTAAACATGAAATTGATAAGATCGAACAGGAAACAGATAGACAACGGCTTATAAAAAATAGTATTCTTATTGGATTTTTAGTGTTATTAGGACCCGTTATAGCCTTGCTGGTCACCTACTATCAAAAATTGAAAACACAGATTGCTCTAAACGAATCGCAAGAAGAAGTAAACCAACAACGTGTAACTTCTTTAATAAAAGACCAAGAATTAAAATTGATAAAAGCATCGGTAGAAGGGGAAGACAAGGAACGCAAGCGAATAGCACAAGAACTTCATGATAGTATAGGGGGTAATTTAGCAAGTATCAAATTGCAATTAAGAAGTAATGAAACTAGAACGTCCGCCTATAAAAACATTGCTAAGCAATTAGATGACACTTATGAGCAAGTACGGAATTTATCACATAATTTAACAGCGAAAAAGTTTGAACAAAATGCCTTTACCCAGCTTGTTTCTGATTATATTGAAAATATCAACTCGGGAACCGATGTATCGATAAGTTTTAACCCACATCCCAAGGAAAAAGTAAATGGGATTAAGCAGCATATTCAAGTGGAGATTTTTAAGGTAATTCAAGAATTGCTTACCAATGCGTTAAAGCATGCAAAGGCAGCAAATATTGAAATTCATGCAAACATATATGATCAAAAGCTCACTTTGTTGTTTGAAGATGATGGGCTTGGTTTTGATTTAGCCAAGGTAACTTTTGGTATGGGATTAAAAGGAATGAAAAATAGAATAGAAACAATTGGTGGGACCATGATTATTGACGCGATGCCGAATAGAGGTACAGTTGTTAACATCGATATTCCATATAAAATAAAAATATGAGTCCGAGTGTTATAATTGTTGATGATCATAAAATGTTTTTGGAAGGCTTATTAGGAATCCTTCAAAAAGAAAAGAACTTCAATATTTTGTTTACCGCAAATACGGGAACCAATGTTATCAAGTATCTAGAAATAAACGATCCTAAAACTGTGCAGTTGGTCGTTACTGATATTAGTATGCCGGAGGTAGATGGTATTGAACTGAATCAACATATCAAAAAAAAATACCCTACTGTAAAAGTACTTGTAGTTAGTATGCATCATGATCCTGCGAAAATAAGCACCTTAATTAACGACAAGGTGGATGGATATGTGCCTAAAAATGCTGAAAAAGAAGAATTACTGCTAGCTATAAATACTATTTTAGGTGGAAAAAAATACTTTTCTGAGAGCATAAAGAAAGTGTATTCAAATAGTATTTTTAACGAAGAAAGTGCCGTTGTTGCTTCGTTAACCAAGCGTGAAAAAGAAGTACTAAAGTTAATAGCACAAGAGTTTACAACCCAAGAAATAGCAGATCAACTTTTTTTAAGTAAGCACACTGTTGAAAGCTACCGCAAAAACCTGATTTCGAAGCTCAATGTTCGCAATCTCGCCGGACTTACCAAGCAGGCCATAAAAATGGGACTTGTCGATTAGTGCTAGGTATTTAGTATATGGCTTGCATACCTTGTGCAACTTCAAGTTCTTACTTTAAAATTCTAATCTACAAACCAACACTTTTGTATTGCCATCCCTGAAAACAGGGGGTGTAATTTCACGCTTACTAGTGTATTTCTAGATGTGCATTTGCAGCAACTTTGTCCCCAACAATAATCTTTAAAATTACATATTATGATCTGGGGAATTTCATTAATCCTGTTAAGTATTATCGCTGTACCGTCATTAATACTTTCAAAAAAACCAAATGCCAAGGAACTTTTAGAAAAAATTGAACCGTATCAGGGTTGGATTGGTATTGTTTTCTGCTTCTGGGGTATTTGGGGAATTATTTCGTGCATTTTAAATATGGGGCTTTTAACCGCTGCTCCTATCTGGTGGATTACCTGGCTAGCAGGATGTATCGTTGAAGCGACTTTGGGTTTCATGTTAGGTTACGGACTCATTAGTAAGTTTTTCTTATCTAAAAACGAAGCAGCAAAAGAAAAGGGAGAGCAATTAAGAAAGAAAATTGCCCCTAAGCAAGGTAAGTTGGGCATCGTAGGTATTGCAGTAGGTGTATGGATGATCGTTGCCACTTTTGTTTTCACAATTGCATAATTCAATCACCTTAAAATCAAACAAAAATGAAAAAGTTTTTAACCATAGTTATTTTATTGAGTGCTGTCGGCTTTTCTAAAGCCCAGCAAACAACAATAAATGATAATCGTTCAAAATTAAAGGTGACTGCCTACGTGAAGTATGATCTTAAACCGATGAAATATCGAGTTAAATTCACCATTCGCGAAGACAACTATGCTGATCAATGGGGGAAGATTGCCACTGTGGAGGATATTCAGTCAAAGTTCTTGGAGTCTCTGGAAGCCAAAGGAATTGACACCTCTAAATTTAAAGCTAATAATGCCGAGTATGCACTTGCAAACTACTATGATAAGGGTACAATTCTTACCTATGAAACTACGAACAGGAAAGAGCTTGAGACAATTTTGACAACGAAACGGTCTAAAAATGTAAATCTATTTAAGACAGAGATGTACTGTAAATCAAGTAAAGATCAATACAAAAAGTTAGTCGTGAAAGGTCTTGAAAAAGCTGATACTAAAGCAAGAATGTTGGCAAGACAAATAGGTAAATCTATTGATAAGTTGGAGTTGGTAGAAGACGCATACTATGATCGTAGCGAGTGGGTGTATATGTCAGGACAAACTCAGCAATATTATACATTAACTACTACCTATAGTTTAAAATAAAAAGCAAACAATAGTAATTTTTTGTTTGATTAGAAAGTCGCTCCTAAGTTAATTGGTTGGTATCCTGGAGCGGCTTTCTTTATATAAAATAAACCAAAATAACAGATAACCTCAGGTGTTTCATTAAACTATTCTGAGGTTTTTTAGTTTGTAGCTGTCATCTTGAATTTAGAGCTTTTTTTATCTGATAGCGTATTTAGTATTGACTTATCAGGTTTAAGCGTATTTCACAGAGTTTTTAACATAAAAATAACAGCTTTATTGAATACTTTTTGAAATCTTGTAAGGCGGTATTATGAATGAACTTTTTAATACACGACTACGATCAACCTAAATAAAACAATCAAAAAATGAAGACTTTATGAAACGAAGAGAATTTGTTCAATATGCAGGACTTGGAGCTGGAGCTTTAATGGTTCCTTCTTTGATGTTAGGTAATAACATTGCGGAAGAAGCCTTACTGGAGCCAGGAATGGATATTGCTATTAAAAAAAGACTAGCTGATGTTGCACTTAATACTGCTAAATCACTAGGATCGACCTATGCAGATGCCAGAATTGGCAGGTATCTTAATCAATACGTATTTACCCGTGAAGATAAAGTACAGAACGTGGTAAATACTGAATCATTTGGAATTGGAATACGGGTAATTGCAAATGGCACTTGGGGTTTTGCTTCTACTAACGATGTTTCAGAAAATGGGATAAAAAAGGCTACTGAACAAGCGGTGGCAATCGCAAAAGCGAATTCAAAAATACAAAAAGTACCCGTTAAGCTCGCGCCGGTACAATCGTACGGAGAGGTTTCTTGGAAAACACCCATTAAAAAAGATTTTAAAGATGTTCCTGTTTCAGAAAAGGTAGATTTGCTTTTAAATGCCAATGCTGCCGCCATGAAAAACGGGGCTAATTATGTGAATTCGGCATTATTTATGGTAAATGAGCAAAAGTATTTTGCTTCTACCGAAGGTTCGTATATCGATCAAGATGTGCATCGCATTTGGCCAACTTTTGGTGTTACTTGTATTGACAGAGGTACAGGCAAGTTCAAATCACGACAAGCGCTTAGTGCTCCAATGGGTATGGGGTATGAGTATATGGACGGACTTGACTCAGAAAAGTTAGATGGTCCGGCAGGCATTAAACTATATCGAAATAGCTATGATATGGTCGAAGATGCTGCCTTGGCAGCACAACAAGCAAAAGAAAGACTTACGGCCAAGTCAGTTGAAGCTGGTAAGTATGATCTAGTGCTTGAGCCAAATCACTTAGGATTGACCATTCACGAATCGGTAGGACACCCATTAGAATTAGATCGTGTTCTTGGATATGAGGCGAACTATGCAGGTACCAGTTTCGCAACGCTCGATAAATGGGAGTCGAAAAACTTCAAATACGGTAGCGACATTGTTAACCTCGTAGCCGACAAAACTCAAGTCGGATCACTTGGAGCTGTTGGTTACGATGATGAAGGAGTGAAAACTAAAAAATGGGATTTGGTACGTAATGGTATATTGAAAAATTATCAGGCCATCCGCGATCAAGTTCATATGATCGATCAAAATGAATCACATGGTTGCTGTTATTCCCAAAGTTGGAATGATGTTCAATTTCAACGCATGCCAAACGTATCATTAGAGGCAGGTAAAGAAAAGTATTCGGTTGCCGATATGATAAAAGACGTTGAAAAGGGTATTTACATAGCTGGAAGGGGGTCATACTCTATTGACCAACAACGTTATAATTTCCAATTTGGCGGAACTGTTTTCTACGAAATTAAAGACGGTAAAATTGTTGGTATGTTAGATGATGTGGCATATCAATCTAACACCCAAGAATTCTGGAATTCCTGTACTAAAATTTGTGATGAAAGCGATTACCGATTATTCGGTTCTTTCTTTGACGGTAAGGGCCAGCCTTCGCAAATAAGTGCTGTTTCTCACGGAAGTTCTACTACAAGATTTAATGGTGTAAATGTTATTAATACTGGTAGAACAATATAATTCATCGTTTTATAACAAATAGAAAATATCATGGCAATATATACAAAAGAAGAAGCAAGAAAGATCATGGAAAAAGCGTTGAGCTTTTCCAAGGCTGATGCTTGCGAAGTAAATTTAAATGGAAGTGAAAGCGGCAATATTCGTTATGCCCGAAATACAGTTTCAACAGCTGGACATAGATCAAATCAAACCTTAGTGGTGCAGTCTAACTTCGGTAAAAAATCGGGAACTGCTACTATCGACGAATTTGATGATGCATCGTTAGAAAAGGTGGTTAGAAGAGCAGAAGAACTTGCTAAATTATCTCCTGAAAATCCTGAATTCATGGAGCCTTTAGGCCCTCAGAAATATGACGAATCAATTACGTTTAGCGAGGCTACTGCAAATATAACACCAGAATATCGTGCTAAAGTAGCAAATAGTAGCATTGAGCCTGCAGCAGCTAAGGATGTAACAGCAGCAGGATTTTTGAACGACTCATCTGGTTTTAGTGCAATGATGAACTCTAAAGGGCTTTTCGCTTATAATAAATCTACGAGCGCCAATTTTACGGTTACCATGCGTACCAACGATGGTACAGGGTCGGGTTGGGTAACACGCGATTATAATGACGTTAGTAAGTTTGATGCTGCTGAGGCTTCGAAAATTGCAATTGATAAGGCATTAATGTCTAGAGAAGCAAAGGCGATCGAACCGGGTAAATATACCGTTATTCTAGAACCCGCAGCTTCCATAGGACTTTTGGGTAATATGTTTGGTGCATTTAATGCCCGAACTGCCGATGAAGGTCGAAGCTTTATGTCCAAAGAAGGAGGAGGTACGAAGCTCGGAGAAAAAATAGTAGATGAGCGCATTCAATTATGGTCAGATCCTTTAAATCCTGAAGTGCCGACTGGCACTTGGAATGGGGCTGGACAACCGCTCAAAAAAATGAAATGGATTGAAAATGGCGTTGTAAAAAACCTTTCTTACAGCCGTTATTGGGCGAAAAAGAAAGGCGTTGAAGCCGTTCCGTTTCCATCCAATGGAATTATGGCCGGTGGTGATGCTTCACTTGAAGATTTAATAAAAGATACTAAAAAGGGAATTTTGGTTACAAGATTATGGTATATACGTAGTGTAGACCCACAGACTTTACTATATACAGGTTTAACGCGAGACGGTACCTTTTATATCGAAAACGGAAAATTAAAGCATCCTGTAAAGAATTTCAGGTTTAATGAAAGTCCGATAATTATGCTCAATAATCTAGAGACTTTAGGTCAGCAGGTTCGTATAGATGGTAATTTGATACCTTATATGAAAATTAGAGACTTTACATTTACAAGCCTTTCTGACGCGGTTTAATTTTTAATAATAATAGCAATAAACTGGTTGTTTTGATAACATCATTATGGCCAGTTTTTTCTTTAAACCTAATAGTCTTGAATAATAAGTTTTTCTTTACCAGACTACAATATGAATCTGGAGATTGGGACGTTGACCAGCGCATGCCATCTAATCTGCTTAATTCGTTGGTAGAGTATACAACTTTGACTGTTGATACCCAAGAAAAGATAATTTCCTTAAGCAGTGATGATATATTCAAAAGTCCGTTTTGTTATCTGTCAGGACACAAACTGGTTCAATTCACTAAAAAAGAAGCCGAAAACTTTAAGAAGTATGTAAGTAATGGTGGTTTTGTTTTTGTTGATGATTGTAATCATGATATTGATGGTTTGTTCTCAAAATCATTTGAAAGACAAATGGAAATTCTTTTTCCCGGACAATTAAAAAAAATACCCAATGACCATGAACTTTATAAAGTATTTTTTGAGTTTGAAAATGGACCACCCACTACATCACAAGAATTAAATGGTTGGGGCGATGATTTAGTACATGACTATCTTAAGGCCATTCTTGTTAATGGACGCATTGGTTTGCTATACAGTAATAAAGACTATGGTTGCGAGTGGGATTATGACTTTAGAAATAAACGCTGGTATAAAATTGATAATACCCGATTTGGTGTAAACATCGTTATGTACGCACTTACATCGTAAAATTATATCTATGAATGAAGAATTAGCAAGCATTGAACAAGAGGTAACGATGCTTACCGATAAAATTGATGCTCTAAGAGTTGAAATTGCAAAAGTAATAACAGGTCAACAAGAGACAGTCGAACAGCTTTTAATTACATTTTTGGCTGGAGGGCATGCGCTTCTTGAAGGTGTTCCAGGTTTAGCAAAAACACTCATGATAAGAACCTTAGCGCAAGCGATTGATTTAAAATTTAAGCGAATACAATTCACTCCTGATTTAATGCCTTCAGACATTATTGGTACTGAAGTATTAGAAGAAGATCATAGTACGGGAAAGAAGTTTTTTAAGTTCAATAAAGGTCCCATTTTCGCTAATATTATTCTTGCGGATGAAATTAACCGCACCCCACCTAAAACGCAGGCTGCGTTGTTAGAAGCTATGCAAGAATTTAAGGTGACTTATTCTGGGAAAAACTACCCATTGGATAGACCATTTTTCATATTGGCTACGCAAAATCCAATTGAACAATCGGGAACTTTCATGTTACCTGAAGCACAACAGGATCGTTTTCTGTTGTACATAAAAATCGGATATCCAACAGAGTCTGATGAAACGACTATTTTAAAAAATACTACCGGGACTAAAAAAGAAATTGTGAATGCAATTATAAGCGGTGAAGAAATCCTTCGTTTGCAAGAGTTAGTAAGAGAAATCCCGATTAGTGACGATTTAATCGACAAAGTGAGTAAACTAGTAAGAGCTACCAGACCTGAAACTACGTCATCCAATTATGTTAAAGAATGGGTAAGTTGGGGAGCCGGACCAAGAGCTGGTCAGGCAATGATATTAACCGCTAAGGCAAGCGCGTTAGCTCAAGGTCGACTATCCGTTACTTTAAACGATATTAAAAATGTAGCTTATCCAGTATTACGTCATCGTATTATAACAAATTTTAGAGCGGAGTCAGAAGGTATTACCGCAGACCATGTTACCCGTGAACTTCTAAATGCCATTACATAGCAAAATAACTACTTGTGAAACAGTATGATCATCAACTTTTAAAACCAGAATTGATACGAAGTGTATCAGGACTCGCTCTCATTGCGAAAGTTGTTGTTGATGGATATCTCTCAGGATTAAACCATAGTCGTAGAGTAGGAGCTGGAATGGAGTTTAGCCAGTTTCGAAATTACGAAGTGGGAGATGATTTAAGGTTGTTAGATTGGAAAATGCTAGCCAGATCTGGAAGATATTATATTAAGCAGTCTGAAATTGAAACCAATATTACAATCAAATTTGTGGTAGATGCAAGTGCTTCCATGATGCATACCGAAAATGAGCTTTCAAAAATGGATTATGTTAGGGTTTTGATAGCCGCCATGGCCTATATATCCCAGAATCAGGGTGATGCTATTGGCTTATTTGCTTTAAACAATGACGAGTTATATAGTCTAGCTTCAAAGGTACAACGACAACATTTTAACCAACTACTTTCTACTTTAATAAAAATAGAAAGTAAGGGCAAGTGGCCTGAAAAGCTTAAAGAAGCCGGCATTTTTCATGACAGAGGTCATAAAGAATTAATATTCTTTATAACTGATTTTTACGAACATAATGATGAGTTAAGCAATTTTGTGCAGCGGTTAAAAACCAATAGAAATGAAGTAGTGGTTTTGCATATAATGGGAAAAAATGAAATGGATTTTGACTATGAGGGAACGCTCACTTTTGAAGATTTAGAAACCGGAGCTAAACGAAAAGTAGATACTAAAAATGCCAAAAACTATTATTTGGAATCCTTGCAAACTCATATATCCACCGTACAAACTACATTGCTGAGTAAAAATATTGGCTATCATCTTTTTAGATTAGATGGACCAATTGGTTATGCATTACAACAATTTATCAAAATGCGAAATAGAATTGCGTAAATGACTTTTTTAAACCCAACATATCTATGGGCTTTATTGGCACTGGCTATTCCAATAGTAATTCACTTATGGAGTAAAAAAGAAGGTAGGACCATTAAGGTTGGAAGCATTCAATTACTTGATGAGTCCGATTCAAAAAAAACGAGTAGCATTCGGCTTAATGAGATTCTATTATTGTTACTACGTTTATTATTGGTTACTATTTTGGTTTTTATTTTGTCAGAACCACAACTTAAAAGAAAGGTAATAACAACCCCGATTACTTATATAGTGGAACCTTCACTATTAGATGATTCTAAAATAGCAGCTGTTATTGACACAATCGATCGATCGAATGTAAAGCTTTTGCAGAAAGGATTCCCAGATTATGATCCGGATAATTCTTATGAGGTATTTAATGTTCCGAATTATTGGAATTTAGCTAAGGAAATGGAGAACCTGCAAACAGATAGTGTGGTGGTGTTTACAAAAGCATTTATACAAGGCCTCAAGGGGCTTCGTCCAACGATATCATCAAATATTAACTGGATTGTATTTGATACAGAATCTACTATTAACGAAAGAATAAATGCTGAGAATAAAGGCGATTCTATCAAACTGGTATCTGTTTTTAGTAATGCTAAGAAACTTTCTTATGCAGATAATGTGATTTCAATTGATGATCGAACACTTCAGTTAAATAAAACGAAGGATAGTGTTTTTTTTAATGATAATGAGTTCATTAAAAACATAAAAATTAATAAAACAGCATCACTGAAGACGTTGATTTATTTTGATGATAGCTTACGTAATGAAAAATTATATGTAGAAGCTTCTTTAAAGGCGATTTCCAGATATATTGACCAATCCATAAAAATCGATACCAGGACAAGTGATGATACTACAGAAAATCTAGAATATGATCTTTTGGTTTGGTTAAGCGGGAAAGTACCACCAAAAAGTGAAAGAAAAGTATTGATATATAAAATGGATGATCTTGCTCATAATCTTATTGAAAAGGGGGAGTTGCCAAATACATTTTATTTAACCAAAACGCTTAGTACTGATATCGTTGTTCAACAACACTTTGCAGAACAGCTTCTAAGAACACTTAACCCAAATCGTAATTTAAAAAAGCACGTTCAACAATACGATAAAAGAGCTGTAGCCTCAAACGAGATTGATACGATAAAAACTAGACCCAATAAGAAATCCAAACAAACGGCTAATGTTTCCTTTGATAAATGGTTTTGGGTACTATTCATTTTGTCTTTAATAGCCGAAAGAGTGGTTTCAAAAACAAGAAAGCAATAATGGGAGAAGCGGCTAACATATTAATTCAGTTTAAAAGAAAATGGCAGTGGCTTAAATGGTTGGAAGTCTTTCTTTATGCTATAGGAATTATGGTGTTTACACATTTTTTGTTTGAACATATAGTTATCACAATGCTGGTTTCCTTGTTAACTTTTGTGATAATTTCTTTCGTTATCAAGCCTTGGACCACTAGTTTGAATACGGTAACTATGTATATCGATGAAAGTCTTGATAAAGCTCAGTACAGTTCGGGTTTATTATTAAAAAAGAAAGAAACCCTATCGGGCTTAGCGCAATTACAGCAACATAAGATTCTACAGACACTCACAACTAACTTAAACAGAATAAAACCTCCTCATAACCTATTTAAAGCCGGTTTGACAATGTTGGTATTTATCATGGCCGGTTTGTTGGCATATCAATTCAATGTAGTTGAATATCTTACCAGCAACTCATATCCAAAGCCTCCATCAGAGAATATTACTTTCATACCTGTGGATTCTACTGAAGTAGCAAAACAAGTTCCCAACATTAAAAACCAATTAGTACGAGTACGGTATCCCTCATACACCAATGTTGGCCCCTTTAAAAACACAGATATGAATGTCAAGGCGTTGGAAGGCGCCACATTATCTTGGGAGCTTAGGTTTGATTCAGAAGTTAAGAATGTTGTTATTGAGAGTATGGGAAAAAGGTATCCTATGAATTTTGATAATGGCACTTATAAAAGAACCTTTTTAGTTAAGGCATCCGGATTTTACAATTTTAAATTTACAGATCTTTATGACAGGGAGTACACCTCAAAATTGTATGCCATTGAAATGCTGAAGGACAAAGAGCCTGATATTAAGATCAACAATATCGAGCAGTTTACATCTTTTGATCATGATGGAGAAATGAAATTGCCTTTTACAACTAATATTAACGATGATTATGGTCTGGCTGACGCTTACATTGTTGCTACAGTGAGTAAAGGTTCAGGAGAGTCCGTTAAATTTAGAGAAGAAAAATTAGATTTCGACACATCGATTGATAAAGGAAAAAAGAATCAAAATCTGCTAAAAACAATAAATCTACAAAAGCTTAAAATGGAACCTGGCGATGAGCTCTATTTTTATGTTGAAGCTTTTGATTATAAAAAACCAAAACCAAACAGTGCGCGAAGTGAAACCTTTTTTGCCGTTATAAAAGATACGATTTCTGATCAATTTGCAGTGGAAGCGACCATGGGAGTTGATTTAATGCCAGAATATTTTAGAAGTCAACGACAATTAATTATCGATACCGAAAAACTCATTAAAAGTAAACCAAAATTAACTGCGAAAGAGTTTAAGTTCAGTAGTAACGAATTGGGATTTGATCAAAAAGCTTTGCGTCTAAAGTATGCTCAATTTATGGGTGATGAGTCGGAGTTTGCTCATGCCCCAGAGGAAGATGAAGGCGATCATGATCACGAGCATGAACATGATGATGGTCATGATCATGAAGACGAAGATGAAGATCCGCTAGAAGCATATACCCATGACCACGACCATGAAAATGAGCATAATCTGGTTGATGAAAATACCCAGGAAAAGAATAAAGGAACCGTTCAAGAATTAGAAGAGTACGTTCATGATCATGGAGATCCGGAGTCAGCAACCTTATTTGCTAAATCATTAAAAGGTAAGTTAAGACAAGCTTTAAACGAAATGTGGGATGCAGAATTATACCTTCGTTTGTACACCCCAGAAAAGTCCTTACCCTATCAGTACAGAGCACTAAAACTCATTCAGGAAATAAAAAATAGCGCGCGTATTTATGTACATCGTATTGGGTTTGATCCTCCTCCAATTAAAGAGGATAAAAGACTCAGCGGGAAAATTGATGAAGTTTCTAATTTTAGAAAGAATGAAGATTTAAGAAAACCAGAAATGTATCCATCAATTCGAGAAACGATCGATAGGTTAGAACAGCTTATTTCACAAAATGAAATGCCGTCAGAAGCAGACACTGTATTATTCAAGAATGCAGCCAATGAATTGGCTATAAAAGCAATCGAAAACCCTGGAAGTTATCTCATTACATTACAGGGATTAAAAGTACTATCAGACACAGATCGAGGAACTCCAAAACTATTAAGATCGGTTCAAAAAGGATTATACGCTGCTGTGCCTGAAAAAAAACCGAGTCCTTCAAAAGTATCGGCCAGTCAAAGTGAAATCAATGCATTATTGATTAATGAACTTAATTTTAATGACTGATTCTCTACTTTTTTTAAATAAGAATTGGTTGTGGCCTGCCCTAATCGCTGGATTTTTATTACTGCTAGTTTTTATATGGAAGGAATATCAAAAGCCCAATTCTGAAAATATTTGGATACGTATTTTCATAGCCTTCATTGGGATTTCATCATTAGTAATATTGGCCTTGAAACCCATCATCAATATAGAGGTTAAACCATTTAAAGCTGTTGTTGTTACAGATGATTATTCACAACAACGGTTAGACAGCTTAAAAAAGGAACATAAAAATATACAGTTAGTATCCTACAATGTTAATGAGCCTATATTTGAAACTAACAAGTTTCCTGATACTGTTTTTATCGTTGGAAACGGTATAAAACCCTATGACCTTTGGCAATTGGATAAGACCAATGTGACCTATTATAAAGGGGGTATTCCTCAGGGAATCATTCGATTCAAATACAATGATCAGGTTACCTTGGGGAAGCAACTTGTATTCAAAGGTCTTTATCATAAGGCAAAAAAAGGAAGAATCTTAACACTTAAAGGGCCGGGTGGAGTTGCTTTGGATTCAATTTCCTTAAAAGATACAATATTACAACTCATTAATCTTGAAACCAAAGTAAGGGTTAGTGGTAAGTTTCTTTTTTCTATAGAAGAAAAAGATTCAACAGGCACAGTATACTTCGATAACCCACTTCCTGTTATCATAAACAACCCACAGCCGTTGAAAATTTTGATGCTGAATGGCTTCCCGACTTTTGAAACAAAATATCTCAAAAATTATTTAGCAGAAATGGGTCATGAACTTATTGTTCGTAGTCAGATTACCCGAGGACGTTTTAAGTATGAATATTTTAACATAAAAAGAACACCAATTGGTCAATTAACTGAAAAGAATTTGGCAGCTTTTGATCTTGTATTCTTAGACGCAACTACTTTCAAAAAGTTCGGTAATTCAACTAAGGAAGCATTTAAGAAGGCCGTTACGAAAAATGGTTTGGGCATATTTATACAAGCAACTAATGATGGTATTGGTGCGGTAGAGAAGTTTGCAGGCTTTTCATTTATGTCAGATAAGTTGACCGAAATTAGGACCTTGAATAATTCAAAATTCAATGTATCTAAATTACCTATTGTGTTTAGGGAGAATTTGGCTCAATATCCTATTCATGATAGTAATGATAAAATGATATCTGTTTTTAAAGCGATAGGTAATGGTAAGATTGGTTCAAGTGTATTGCAAAATACATACGAGTTACTTTTAAGAGGAAACACCGATGAATACCAAAGGCTCTGGAGCAAAATAATTAACGAGATTGGTAAAAAAGAATTAAAGACTATTGAATGGCAAACAGATTCTAAAATAGTATATCGAAATCATCCCTTTGAATTTGATCTTAGGTCGACCAATCAAAATATTGAGGTTCGTTCTAATGACGAATATAACATTCCCATAAAAGAAGATATTGACGTTTCTAATCTTTGGCATGGTAGAACCTATCCTAAAAAAATGGGATGGAATTCAGTGTCAATATCAAAAGATACAATGCTGGCACTGCATTATTTTGTTACCGATACCCTAAAATGGCAAGCAAATCATACGTACCAAACTATTCTTGAAAATCAGAGGTATGCTAAAAAATCAACAAAAACCTCAATGCCATCTTATCTAAAAAAGCCACTATCGCCTTTGTGGTTTTTCTTCATCTTTATAGGATGTATGGGGTATTTGTGGTTAGCACCAAAGCTTCAAAATTAAATCTTCTTTAATATTTAATGATGATTACAATCTGTTGACTGTGAAAGTGCTATTAAGTCAGGAGTGCTGTTTGACTCGAGGAAATCAACTAATTACCGTTCTCATGAAGGTAAGTAGGTCAAATGGGATTATTTAATGTTTATTTATGACTTTCTATGCGTTAAATAGTTGATTGCGCTATATCTTTGCAAATCCTAAAATAAAAGGATTGCTAGAAGACTTTATTATTTCTTTTTTATGGAGTATATCTCCCTTTGGTGAAGCAAAGGTGGGTATACCGTATGGTATGCTTAATGGTGCAAATATTTACATAATATTTTTTATCTGTTTGGTGGCTAACATTCTGGTTTTTCCTATTATGATGTTTTTTCTTGATCATATTAATCGCTATTTACTTCGATTTCATTGGTATAAAAAACCTGCTATTTTTGTTGCTAGAAGAGCCAAAACCGGTTCAGGCAGCAAGATCAGAAAATATGGTTTCTTAGGACTGACTTTTTTTGTGATGATTCCGCTTCCTGGTACTGGGGTATATGCCGGTAGCATTGCTACTTATATTTTTAAAATGGATAGGAGTAAGGCTTTTATAGCGAATAGCATTGGTATTGCAGTGTCATCGATTATTATTTGGGTTACTACTTATTTGAGCATGACATCTGTTTAGGGAATAATTTTAATTCAACAATACACCATATAACTAACTATGAGATTAACTACCAATAGTTTTTTGATTGTATTCATGTGCTTGATACTATCAAACTGTAAAAATGAGAAAAAGAAAACAACAAGTGATAGTGTTACAAGTAATGCTGCAGGGAAACATCAAGACCTTAAAGACAACCTAAGTTTGTATGCTTCTTTTGATAATGGGGTCGATGCAGATTTTGCGAAAGGGGATGCTAGCATGTACAGTGTTACAAACCGTAAAGAGCGAGATTCGGCAAAATTGGGACTTGATAAAGAAGGTGTTTCTATTGTAAACCAGGAAGGATATGTTGGAGATGCTTTAAAGTTTACCAAGCGCAGTAAGGGTTATAT
This sequence comes from Spongiivirga sp. MCCC 1A20706, assembly GCF_046524175.1. NCBI lineage: Bacteria > Pseudomonadati > Bacteroidota > Flavobacteriia > Flavobacteriales > Flavobacteriaceae > Spongiivirga > Spongiivirga sp. MCCC 1A20706. The sequence goes on along the minus strand of NZ_JBEFZF010000003.1, from coordinate 11,131 downwards.
CTACTTTAAAAGTAAAGGTAATGTTAGTTACAGCACCGCAAATTGGGAGGGTACCATATCTTTTTGGTTAAGTCTAGATCCAGAAACAGACTTAGAACCGGGTTATTGCGATCCTATCCAAATCACTGATTCTGGTTACAATGATGCCGGTTTCTGGGTAGATTTCACAAAAGAAAATCCGCGTGACTTTCGTTTGGGAGTCATTGGTGATCGTATAAGCTGGAATCCGAATCCTGAAGGTCCGGATAATGAAAATCCGATTTTTATTGAGCAGTTACCTGTAGTTAAAAATCCACCATTTGATACAGGGAAATGGACTCATGTGGTTATTACATTTAAAGATCTCAATACTGAAAATGGCCAAGCAGCGCTTTATCTTGACGGTGCTCTTAAAGGGGAACGTAAAGAAATAAAGGATCCTTTTACATGGGAGGTCGATCAGTCTAATATCTATCTTGGTCTTGGGTATATCGGACTTATGGATGAGATTTCTATTTTTGAAAAAAGCCTATCTTCTGAACAAGTTGGTGCTTTATATACATTAAAAGGCGGAGTAAAAACACTTTTAGATTAATATCTAAATTATTGTACAATTGTAAAAAGGCAGGTCTCATCACCTGCCTTTTCAATTTCTTAGAAGTAGTTTATTACTTGGTGGAAACTAAAACACCGTTTTCCCAAACTCCAGTAACAATACTACCGTCTGTTTTCCAGATTTTACCTTTACCATGGCGTTTGTCTTTTTTCCACTTACCGCTAAACTTTTCTCCGTTGACGTAATACATACTTCCTTTACCATGACGTTGGTTTTTTTTGAAAGCACCTTCATAACGTTCGCCATTGGCCCATGTGTATGTACCTTTTCCTGCAATACTACTTAAGGACAATGAACCAGAATAAGTATCCTCATTAAACCATTTAATATTTCCCCTTATGATATATCCGTCTTTTACTTCGACATCAAAAGTAGCCCCTTCAGATTGATATTTATACCAGCCGTTATCAAGTTGAGAAGCTACCAAACCCGGTACGTTATTAATTATTTGAGCATTTGTTATAAAACCGATTGTTAACAGTAACAGTGTAAAAACGTTTCTTTTCATCTTTTTTTTAGCAATTGTCGAAAAAGGGTAGTATTACCTTACGTAATACTGTGATACTAGATTGTGTAGTTTATTCGACTATGATTGAACCTGGTTCACAATTATGTCCCCTTTCTTGGAAATCAAAATCTTTAGGCTTATTTTCAATGTATAGGTTTAATGAAGATAAAATCGTATTCATATTTTGTTAGGAAGAGGTAGTTTTTTGATTAGATTTTTTTCACTTTTTATGGTAGCCTTTACTATATCTTGTAATGAAAGTGAGGTTGAAGAAAGCAGTTTGATATCCTGTTCGGATGGAGTAATGAATGGTGATGAAATTGGAATTGACTGCGGGGGTTCATGCGAAAATGACTGTTTACCAGAAAATGCCATTGAAGGAGAGCTGGTTAGTGTGTTACAATTAACTTCGGATAAAGAATATGTATTAACTGGTCCCTTATTAGTAAGGGATGGAGGTAGACTATTAATACAAGCAGGAACGGTCGTCAAAGCACAAAAGGGAAATGATGTTTACATCGCAATCGCCCAAGGTGGCGAAATACTTGTTTACGGCAGAGAGGATGCGCCTGTCATTATTACTTCAGCTGAGGATAATCCTCAACCTGGAGATTGGGGAGGTTTGCTAATTTGTGGTAAGGCACCATTGAATTCAGGAGAAATTTCCAGGTCAAGACTGTTAGATTTGTTCTATGGTGGAAATGACACCACAGATTCATCTGGTCTGTTAAGATATCTTAGAATTGAGTATGCTGGTGCATTACAAAACGATGGAGTACCATTTAATGCATTTTCTTTTTATGGCGTTGGGGCTTCAACTACAATTTCAAACGTTCAATCGTATAATTCTCTTGGTAACGGTTTTGAGTTTATTGGAGGATCAGTAAATGTGGAAAATCTCGTTGCAAACAATAGCAATGCAAACGGTATTTATTTAAGAGAAGGCTGGGATGGAGTTCTTAATCGCTGTTATCTTGAAGAAAATGAAGAAGCTGGAATTACAATTGCTAATAATGAGCAAAATTCGTTAGCCCTTCCGCTAACTCAGGGAGAAATTTTCGAGGTAACGATTATTGGGACTAACACTAAAGGGATATCACTTTTAAATGGTGGAGGCGCATTTAGTTTGTCTAATATTTATACTAAAGGACTCAATATTGGGATTAATGTATCTGGATCCGAAACCGTAAATCTAATTGATAGCGGGAACTTCACTATTAATAATATCGAATTTGATGATCCCTTTACTGATTTTATTGCAACCAATTATACCGGTACGTTCCCATCCTTTTATAATGAAAGCAGTAATGAAGGGGCGGGAAATAAAGAACTTACTCCAGAGTGGGCAATAAATTGGATTCGCTGAATCTATATTATTCAACAACTACTGTTCTTGAAATAGAAGTGGTTTTTCCATTGGAAGAAATACCTTGTATAGTTATTTCAAATGCTCCTTTAATATCAGATGTATAAAAATTGATAACAGCCTCATTTTCATTTGTGGTCAAATTAGGAAGCCATAATAACTGCAGTCGATCATCAGGAATTTTACTTTTGGTATTGACATCATATATTTGATTAAAATACTTTTTAGACGTTAGTTGTGTACTTAATAGCTCATAAGTAGAGCCAAAAGTATCGTAGTTTCCTTCTTGATCTAAATTTCTCGATTTTAATAAAATAGCACCTTGGAATACCGAAGGACCTACTATAAACTGATCGCGATACACGACGATTTCATCTATGCCAGCTGATTTCATATTGAGTATCTGATCATGATTTTGTATTAGAATTCCATCAAGCAATAACAGTGGCAGTATACCTGTATTTGTATTGTAATTATACCCTTGAACGAATAAGGCACTAGTTTCTTTCGATACTTTTTTTATTGATACATCTTTTACAATTTCAAAAATGGTTTCCTCTAATAATTCAAAACGACTGTAGTCATCTAGTTTATAGGACTTATAAGCTTTATTTGATAGAATGTTATTGGCGGGTGTACTTAAAATAGAATCTGGCTTAAACAAAAAGTATGCGTTCTCTACTTGGTTATGAATACTTCTTTGTAAAATGTCTTTTCTCATTAAACTGTCTAAATAGAGATTACTAAAGACTAGGTTATCTAATTGCGGGGATTTATGTTTCTCAAGTTTAATTTGGTAATCGTTAGTGTTTTCATTTAATATTTGCACTATTCCTTTGTTGTTTGCAAAATTGGAATCAATATTTTGATAGAAAATGCCCCTATCATTGGTGTAGGCTATGCCAAAATAAAATTTTTCACCAGGAATAGACATTGCTACCTTTAATCTCTCTATCGGCTTATCGTTATTATTGGAGGATATGGTACCTTTGATTAAGCTGCCTCTAAGTTCTGGTAGATAATAGCTTGCGTTGACATTATTGAATAAATACTTAGGTTGTTTAAGATAATTCAGTCCTTGAAAATTAGTTTTTGCTGGACTTTTAAAGGAGTTTTTTTTCCTTACTGAAATACTGTAAATTCCATTAGAAAATGTAGTATCTAGGCTTTTTAAAAGCATTTCTACTTTTGATCTTTTTTTGAAAACTGAGTCTTTTAGTTGTAAAACAACTCCATTGTCCTGATCTGTACTTCGTGTATTCGGTTTATTCGTTAAACTTTGCTTTGTTTCAAGGCCCTCTTTTTCTATATTATTGGTAACAAATTGATTGCCTTGGTATGGATTGATAATATGTATATCATTCTGGAAGAAAAGATCTGACGTTCCATTTTGCATCCACTGGGTATATCCAACGAGTTTGTAGCTGCCAGATTTTAAGGAGGTTGGTACAAAATAATCACTTTGTCCGACCCCGTTTTTTAGCCTTAGCTTGTGCTTAAAAATGACATCACCATTTGCACTAATCAATTCTACGTAACCAATTTTGCTTAAGCCGCTTAATAAACTAGTTTCTGTATTGAGACAATAGAAGCTATAGTATAGATATTCACCAGTTAATAAAAAAGAATCATTAAAATGAATATAAACAGACTCCGGTGCTGTATTACCAAGTACTGCAAGTTGTTTTTTGTTTTGAATACGTGTTTGCGCCTGAAGGGGATGTACTAAAACCCAGAGAAGTAGAAATGAAATGAGAATGTTTTTTTTCATCGATTCTAATAATTATTCAATCCAAAAATCCGGAATTTTGTTACTTCCTAAAGTGGTGCAATCTCCACATTCTTTCCGCACCATTAAAAAAGGACCTCCTGGCATTACACCATTGTTAAAATCATAGAATCTTAGGACATCATCATATATTAAATTAAGTAGTTCTCTTTCTCCCAAAGATCCTTCAGTAAGTGGAGCACTAATTACGCAGTCAGCGAAGTAGGGGGGTAGCTCCTCACCAGGAAAATAATCTTCATAATTAAAAAATATGCGTTTTTCATCACTTGCTACAATTTCAAAAAAACCTGCTACATTTTCATTTGGATTTTGAACGGAAGAGACGTTTCCTTGCAAGAAACCGGGTTGGTCTTCAGAAAAAACATTACCGGAAGTTTGTGAGAGACCTTTTAAGGTTTCGTAATATGAAAATGCTTCAGGACTTTGAACAAATTGTTTGATTAAAATACTATATCGATGTGTCAAAACATAATCATCACTGTCGATAAATCGGACCATGGCCCTATCTAATCTATCTTCACTTAAGTTTAATGTACTATTTAAAATAATATCCTTTGATAGGTTTTCCCCATAACATACTCGTTCCTCCTGTTCTCTTAAAATTGCTCGTATATCAAAAGTTGATATGCCTTCCGTAACAACGACAGCATCAAAAGGACTCCAAAAAGGCGCTATTATTTTAAAATTTTCGACATATTCATGACGATAGAATTTTGACGAATTATTTGAATCAAAACTATCGATAAAGATTCCAAGTCCATCGATCCCATCGTTGTTTATAAATCTTTCGACATATAAACGGTCAATAGTCGTGGTTTCAGTTGGTAATTGCATTGCAGACGAGCGATACGCTTGTCCTTGACTGGTAACAATATTTAGTACATATTCTTTACCCATTTCGGCAGCAAATGCAATATCAGAAATATATCTGCCAGGAGTAACTTCAGAAAAGGTTAGCTCATTTCCTGACTCATCAGAAATAAATACTTCCGCACCTTCTTCAGTCGGAATATCTTCTTCACCAAACTCAAATGACCTATTTAGTATAACTTCTTGTCTTTTTTGTTCATTAGTTATTGTGGCATTTACTACAAGAATGTCTTCAAAGCCTTCCACAAATTCGGCTTCTTCAAATGGTTCAATACACGCATTCGTTATGAAAAGACAAAGCAATAATGATAATACTATTTTAGTCTTAGATAAATATAGAAGCAGCAAGTATTTATGTTGTAAATCCTTCATTATTAAAAACGAAAATTATATGTGATTGAGGGGATCGGTACAGCAAAAATGCTGCTTTGTAATCCTTGTATCTCTCCATTTTCAGTAATAAAAAAAACAGAATATGGGTTATTTCTACCAAGAACATTATAAACCGAAATATTCCAAAAGCTATGTGCAAGCTTATTTTTCTTATGGTTTCCTTCAATATTAATACCTAAGTCTAAACGATAATAGTCTGGTATTCTAAATTGGTTTCTGTCACTATAAAGTACGAATGTACTGCCATTAATACTATAGTTTCCAACTGGGAAGGTGACGGGCCTACCCGTTTGGTATATGAAATTAGCTGAAAAACTGAAGCGTCTTGATAATCTATAATTTCCGACAAAACTTATATCATGAGGTTTATCGAAGTTAGATGGAAAATAATCACCATCGTTAACTTGCTCTTCTATAAAAGGGCTATCCAATTTGAAAAACGAACGTGAATAGGTATAACCTAGCCATCCATTGAATTTACCGATGTTTTTACGAATTAAAAACTCAACCCCATAAGCTTTACCTTCTCCTTGCAATACTTCAGTCTCTACAAACTCATTCAAAAGCAATTGTGCTCCGGTTTTAAAATCTAAAATATTTCGTTGTTTCTTGTAAAAACCTTCTAGACTTATTTCGTATTCGTTGACATTGATATTTTTGTAAAAACCTAAGGAGAAAATAGAAGCTTGCTGTGGTTTTATGTTGGTATCAGCCAATTTCCAGGTATCAATAGGGGAAACTGTTGTATTGTTCGATAGTGTCTGAATATACTGATAATTGTTATTGAAACTAGCTTTAACTGAAAAATCGTTATTTAAAAGATACCTTGCCGAAACTCTTGCCTCTGGTCCTCCATATGTTTCAATTATTTCGTTGTTTTCAAAAACCTCATTTCCAATAACTGTATTATCTGAACGGGGTACTCCATCTTCATATATTCTTTTAGATATTGGTCCTAGCGCTGCATATAACGAATATCGTAGACCAACATCTAGCTGAAGCCTTTCAGAGACTTTGAAATTATCTGCCAAAAAAATGGCGGATTCAAGTCCTTTTTCTTTTTGTATGGATAGCGGTACAATTAAATCAGCGCTGGTTCTAGGTTCTATATCACCCGGTTGGATGGTATATAGTTTGCTTGACAGTCCATAGCTAAAGTTATGGATTTCATTAGGGATGTAATTAAATTTGAATTTTATCTCTGTTTCATCTATCTGAAATCTTTGAGAAAAATTTGCATTCGTACTGCCCTCAAAATCGATGTTGAACTTGTATTGGCTATTGTTTACAATCAAACTACCAGTATTTTTTTCATTAAATAGGTGATTCCATTTGGCTGATAATAGCCTGTTGTTGTAGTTAAATATTGAATCTGAAGTGATACTAAATTTATCATCACTATAATATGCATTGACAGTGAGATCATTTTTTTCATTAATGGCATGATCATATTTGACGATCAAATCATAAAATGATGCTTGACTATTCTGTAACTCTGAGTCATTTAGAGAACGCAGAACCCAGTCGGAGAAAGCGCCTCTACCTCCCACTAAAATTCCAGATTTATCCTTAATTAAAGGTATTTCTGAAACCAAATTTGCTGTTATTGGGCCGACGGATCCTTCTAGTTTGAAATCTGACTTAGACGGCTTTTTTGCGTTGATATCAAAAACGGAAGATAGCCTTCCGCCATACTCAACAGGAATACTTCCTTTATAGATATTAACATCACTTATTGCAAAAGGATTAAGAGCCTGAAAAATCCCAAAAAAATGTGATGGATTGTAAATCACTGCATCTTCAAGAAGAATGAGGTTTTGATCTGTTTTGCCTCCCCTTACATTGAAACCGGATGCTCCTTCACCGGCAGTAGTAACTCCGGGTAGCGTAGTGGCAATTTTTAAAATATCTCGTTCTCCTAAAGCCGTTGGAATGTTCTTCGAATCTTCTGAACTGATTTTGGAACTTCCCGTGGTAGTATCATTAATATTTTGAGTAGCATCAGATTCTACGATGACCTCATCCAGCTGCTCAAAATTCTCGTTCACAACGAAGTTTAAAACTCCGTCATTATAAACAATAACATTTTTTTTGACGCTTTCATAACCAAGGAGACTAGTTTCTACAAGGTTGAGCCCGGGAGGTAGTTTAAGATTATAATTTCCATTACCATCAGTAATAGTTCCTTTCCCGATCAATTTTGAAAATACCGCAATATTGGGGACAGGTTTGTTGTTAAGACCATTAATTACGGTACCTGTAATTGTAAACTGTCTTTGACGAATGTTCTTATTTGCTCTTCCTATTGTTACTGTTTCAATGTTTGAAGATTGTAATGTCTTTTGCTTTTCAATAAACACGGGAGCGGATACAGTAGCTTCTTTCTTTATAGAGTCCTTTGACTTTTCAAGAAAGTTTTCAGGTAACTCCGTGTAGATAATTCTATTTTTAGTTAAGATGACTCGGTAGTCAGACCCTATGAAAAAATTAATATCAGTGTTAGAAAAAAGATCTTGAAGAATATCTGTGAGAGTAGCATTTTTGTATGTTTTAGTGAACTTTGAATCGGGTAGCCAATTTTTGGCATAATAAAATTCGAAGTCCGTTTTGCTTTCAAGTTTGGTTAAAACCTCTTCAAACGAGTTGTCTTGAAAGTCAATCGATATGCTTATTGCCTCTTGCTGGGCGAAGCAAAAGTTTGCTTGAATGAGTACAAAAAGAAGTAAAATAAATCTCATCAACCTTTAGTCTGTTTCAATATTAGTGCTTCCTGCAAATCGCTTATGATCGATTTAAAAAAAACATCCGGCTGAGTTTTTTTTAACCTTTGGTGGCTGTCATAACTGGTTTTTAAAATAGTTTTTTGATCAGGAAAAATGGAAATTAACGACTTTAAATTTTTAAGGGGATATAATTGATTCTTATACTTTAAGAAATAAGAATGCCCATCTTTAAACTCATAATAGGCTCTTTTACTATTCGTTTTTCGGGAAATAGCTTTTTTATGTTTCTTTAATAGCACTAAGGATTCTTTTTCGGATAATATTTCCGCATATCCGGAAAGGGCGCGATCACTGCTTTCTTCTTCTTTTTTTATATTGACAAAAGAGCTGTTTCCAATGGTGAAAGCAACAACTTTTCCCTTGTCTATTACGGTCATGGGCGATCCCAAAATCTCTAAATTCCCTATGATTAGCTCATCTAAATACACATCATACTTTAAGTCTAAATCAGGGTATGACGCTTCAGTCAGTAATAATGAGCCTTTATAAAACTGATCACCTTTAAAGAATTGATGTTTTTCATTAATCGTTCGAAACCTATTGAAATATTCTGTACCATTAAATACTCCGGTATTTGTTTTACCAACAATTTGATCAAAAACCAAATAGACTTCACTGTCTTTTTTTGCACTTTGCGAAAGTGCGTTATTAAAAGTTCCAATTAAAAAAAATGTGATTGAAATTTTTGCTAAGTAAAGTGCTTTTTTAGCCAATTTAGATGCGCTGGATTGAATGATGAATAGTTTCTACAGCAATTTAAGCAAAATGTTTTTTATCTAAGCCTTATTTAACACAGTGACGAATATGAAATTTGTACAATTAAGATTTTTCAAGCAATAAAATACTTGTATTACATATTTAACGTATTAGCATGCTAAAACGATCGGATCTATTCTTACACTTATAAAGTTCAATTTCAGAAAGTTTTTTTTGTTTTAAATATAAAATATCATTGATAGATTGTTTTAGGTCCTTATTGTAGTAATGTGCGGTATTTACCTTTTCTAATTCTTCGGTTATTTGGTAATGAGAAATGATATTGATACTACTTTTTGTTTGGTAGGTTTGTTTTTTACGCTTCGGTAGGTGTTTTATTTTATGTGCCAAGTGATGAAGATTGTAATTTCTTAAATACTGCAATGCTTTATAAAAACTAGCTAGTATCCATGATATCAATGTTGCCAATAACGATTTGGAATCATACCAAAAGTGAAATTCAAATCGGTATACATGATTACACCATTTGTGTTTATAGGCATATTCCAACTTTGAAAAATCAACAATCTTAATCTGTTGCTTATACGACCATTCCAATAACGTTTTAAGCTCAATGTGACCTAGTCCAAATTTTCTATAATCGGTATCAAAAACAATTCGGCTTGCAATTAGTAATTCATTAAGTATATAACTAAAGGAAATACAGATAGGTTCATTGTTATCACAGATTACAATAAATACCCCTTTTTTTTCTTTTAACAATTTAAATGATAGCTCCTTAAAAAACTTTTTCGATAAAATATTCCCATCAAGCAATTGCTCTCCTTTTTCTTGATAGCGTTTATTCATTAATTTATGATACGAATTAATGATTTGAGTGTGTTTTTTTCTGTCGGTATCTTCTTGGTAAAAGTGATAGGTAATATTAAAACTGTTCTCTAGCCTTTTTTGACATTTTCGATAGTATCTAAGTCTTCTAGCACTTACAATGCTATTTAAATATGAGTTGACATTCTCAAAACTTCTCATGTCTGCCAATAACCCTTTGTATTGTGGGATTGATCGTAGTTTGAGCGATCCACTATTATCATAACTTTTGGAAATACCAAAATAGGAGGGTACATCCCGAATGAAGAATACCTTTTTTCTATAGTCTTTCTCTTCAGGATTTGTCCGGTAATAGATCCCGTTTACCAAGTTGCCACCGACGTTTTTATAAACGTAAGGTATTTTTGATTTTACAAAGTGAACCGGATTAAAGCTATTAAATTTAAGAGGCTGTATTTTCTGTTTGAAAATAGATATCCAAAGATTTATATAGGTTCTAGAAGTGAACGGATTATTAATAAGATATTTTTTGGCCTCGACTTTTGAAAAAACGATCATTCCAGATGCTTTATGGGATTTAAAAGCAGCATATAACCCCTATGCTGCTTTTCACTACTAATCTAAAAACTCAATTAATCAATCAAAATTTGCACTGAGTCCTAGCTCCGCAAGAATGTTATGGTGTATGTAAGTATCCTAATACACCGGTTTCTATTAGTACTACCAATGCACCGATGCATATCAAACAGATCAGTAAGAATACTAATGGTGCTTTGTAGTTGTCACCTCTAGAATAGGGCATTTCCAAAAGTGTAAATGATATATAGAACCCAAATCAATATGGTCAGGAGACTTAATAAGGTTAATAACTCAAGAGCGAAGTCAGCTATCGCTTTCTTCTTATTGCTTCTATTGGTTAGTTTAAGAATCATTTGGTATTTGATTATGTCTTTTTAGCTTAATATAGAATTTGATACGATGGTCTTCAGTAGGTTCTCCCTTGTCAAGAACCATCTTTCTAACGGTATCATCTTTAATGCACTCTTTAAAATGAGCGTATGAGATTTCCATGATTACAGGTTTTGTTACAAATTAAACCTAAGTAACACCTCATGTGATCCTCTGCTGTAGTCTCCGATGTTGGTGGTCGATCTGTCATATGCATACCCAAAAGCCATCCAGTCTGCCATCTTCACAAAGGCCAGTCCACTCACTGATTCATTCAGTCGGTAGTTCAGTCCTAACTCCACACGCTTGTAGATATCAAAGGTCCCCGTCAGAT